>NZ_JBSGZN010000020.1:0-146058 GCF_053611025.1 Streptomyces sp. NPDC054842 | reverse complement strand
CGACGCCGCATGTCCCGGCCCGCGCGAGAGCCGCCGACCTGCGCGTACGCATCGGGAACAGCCACTGCGAACCCGTGAACACCCGGCCGCGTGCCGCCGCCGGGCAGGCGGCTTCCCCCTCCGTTTTCCCTTCACCGCGAACCTACACATAAAGGGAAAATAAGCGCACCATGGGACTTACGCGGCGCTTACCGCACCATCCCGTGGCGGCGAGGCTCGCAGAGAGCGAAGGAGACGAGTCATGGCCAACGTCTCGCACACCCGGGGTGACATCACCACCCACCCCGACGCCCCGGAGATGCGGGCCCGGTACGCCCGCATGCTCGGCGGGCGCGATGTGGCGCTCGTGGACGGACCGGTGTTCCTGCTCGGTCTGTACTGCGCCGCGTCGCCGTGGATCCTCCACTACACGACGAGCCAGCCCCCGCTCGTGGTGCACAACCTGATCATGGGCATCGCGATCGGCGTCCTGGCGCTCGGCTTCACGAACTCTCCGGAGCGGATGTACGGCCTGAGCGGGGCCCTGTGCGCACTGGGCACCTGGATGATCATCTCGCCGTGGATCGTCGGTTCGAGCCCGGACACCGGAGTCGTGCTCAACAGCATCGTCATCGGGGCACTGGCCGTGATGCTGGGGACGGTGTGCATGGTCACCGCGACGCGCGGCACCCCTCGGGCGTAGCGGAAGGACTCCACCGGCCGGGCCGGGCCGCCCGGCGCGGCCCGGCCCGGCCCGGCCGGTGGGTGTGGGGTGAGGAACGCTTTCGCCGCCACTCACCCGGGCCGCCTGGACAACGCCGCCGTATGCGGGGGGCCAAACACGTGTGCGGGTGCGTGCTCGTGCGGAGGGGTCGAAGCTCGCGCGTGCCCGGGCGTGACCACCACGCCGCGCCCTGCACGGCGGCCGGGGCGCGGACACTCCGGTCGCGCCCGCTCACTGGCGGGCGAGCCACTCCGCGTACCAGGCGAGTGTCGCGTCCAGCGCCTCGGCGAGCGGCGTGGGCCGCACCGCGAAGGCCTGCTCGAAGGCGGACGAGTCCACGATCTGCGGCTCCGTGTGCTGGTAGAACATCTCGGCGTACTCGGACATGAACTGCTCGTCGAAGGGGCCGTAGGGCGCCGCGTCCTTCAGGACCAGGGTGCGCAGCGGACGGCCGAGACTCTTTCCGATCAGGGCGTGGACCTCCCGGGTGGTGGGCGCGGGCGCCGTGGGCAGGTGCCAGACCCGCCCGTCGCCCTCGGGGTGCTCGCCGAGGGTGGCGAGGCCGGTGGCGACGTCCTCGATGTACGTGTAGCTGTGCGGCAGGTCGATGTCCCCGAGCCCCACGACCTCGCCGTCGGCCAGGGCGGCGGGGAACACCAGGGCGCCGAGGGTCGAGCTGAGCACGCCGGGGCCGACGAAGTCCGCGGACCGGCCGAGCACGACCCGGACACCGCCCTCCCCGTGGGCGGCGAGGTACTTGGCGTCGAGGTCCGCGCGCATCCGGCCCTTGCGGCTCGTGGCGTTCCACGGGGACTCCTCGGTCATCACCGCTCCCCCGGTCTCGCCGTACGGATACAGGGTGTCGAGGACGACCAGCCGTGCGCCCGTGCCCCGCAGGGCGCCGAGCAGGGCGTCCTGGACCCGCGGCATGACCTCCACCTGGAGGTGATAGGCGACGTTCACGCAGTGGTAGACGACCTCGGCGCCGTCCGTGGCGGCCGCCGCGCCCGCGTCGGTGCCGATGTCGGCGGCGACGCGCTCCACCCCTTCGAGGGCGGGGCCGGTGCCCTTGCGGTCGACGAGCCGGACGGCGTGGCCCCGGCGGACGAGTTCACGGGCGAGCGCCGTTCCGGCGGGGCCGGAGCCCAGGACGGCGTGGAGGGCGCGGGAGGTGTGCGGGGCGGTGGACATGAATGGTTCCTTCTCTCTTGGGTCCTCGCACGGACCCCATGACCGGAGCCGTGCCGTGAGCGAGCGGGGTTTCGGTGACCGCCCCTCGCTTTCGTTAGACACCGTAACTCTTGCGATTGTCAGTAGCAAGAGTGGTTCCCACTCGCTGTTCGTTAGGGTGTGTAGCGGGATCGAGAGAGGAGCCGAACGTGACCGGCAGTCAGCAGGGTCCGAGAGCCCGTTACCGCGAGCAGACCCGCGCGGAGATCAAGGACATCGCGCTGCGGCAGGTGGCCGAGGGCGGCACGGCCGCGGTGGCGCTCACGCGCATCGCCAAGGAGGTGGGCCTCTCGGGGCCCGCCCTGTACCGGTACTTCGACAGCCGCGACGCGCTGCTGAGCGACCTGATCCGGGATGCCTACGCGGACCTCGCGGCGGCGGTGACGGCGGCCGCCGAGAATCTCGCGCCGGACGCTCCGGCACGCGAGCGGATCCGGGCGCTCGCCACCGGCTGCCGGGAGTGGGCCGTCCGACAGCCGCACCGCTACCTGCTGATCCAGGGCACGCCGGTCCCCGGCTACAGTGCACCGCCCGACACACGGGACAGCGCCCGCGCGGTGCTCACGCCCTTCCTCTTCGCCTTCCACGGAGCGCGTCCCGGCCAGGCGGTGGCCCCGGTGGTCTCGCAGACGACGGCATGGGTGCGCGCGGACGCCGAGGTGGCCGACTGGGTCGCCCGCGGCACGGGCGGCGCCGACGGGGGGCCCGCAGGACCGGGGGACGTGGACGAGGAGGCGGCCGGGGTGGCACTCGCCGGCGCGGTGCTCGCCTGGTCGCACCTGCACGGCGCGGTCGGCCTGGAGGTGTCCGGCCAGTTCGACGGCATGGGGCACGACGGCGGCACGCTGCTGTCGGCGCAGATCGAGTCGCTCGCGGACGCGTTCGGACTCGACTGACGCCACGGACGGGCGCGCGGGGCAACCGTTCTGCGGGACTCGTCGCGAGGGGGTCGCCGGGCCGGCGCACGCGCAAGGTGCCTTCTACGCCGAGGCGTCCGCACCAGGCGCGTACACGTACGGCGTCGTCGTGGTCAGCGGCACGAAACCGAGGCGGGCGAGGATCGGGCGGCTCTGGCCGGAGGCGTCGACCTGCACGTAGCGGTACCCGCGGTCCGCGGCGACCCGGGCGCGGTGGGCGACCAGGGCGCGGTAGATGCCCCGGCCCCGCCAGCCCTCGACGGTGCCCCCGCCCCACAGCCCCGCGAACCGGGCGCCGGGGACGAGTTCCAGGCGGGCCGCGCTCACCGGGACGTCACCGGCGAGGGCCACGACGGCGACGACGTCGTCCGCCTCGCCGGTGAGCTGGGCGAGCAACTGGTGGCGCAGGCGCGAGCTGTCGGTGCCGAAGGCCCGCCGGTGCACGTCCGCCACGAGGTCGACCCCGGCGCTGTCCGTGACGGGCAGCAGCCGTACGCCGTCCGGCGGCGCCGCGTCGAGCGCCAGGTCGCCCAGCTCGGCGACCATCAGCGTCTCCTCCGGCTCCGCGGTGAACCCGGCCTTCCGCAGCCGCCTCCCGAGGTCGTCCGGCAGGTCGTGTCCGTACAGCTTCCACTCGAACTCACGCCCGAGGCCGGTGAAGTACCGTATCTGTCCGGCGATCGCGGCGTCGGCGCCCGCCGCGTCGAGGTCCGACCAGACCACTCCGTTCCAGCCCTGCTCGGAGCCCACCTGGCGTACCACCTTGCCGACGCGTTCCACCCGGGCTCCCGGGCTGTCGGGCCGCGCGCCCTCCCGCATGTCCCGGTCGAACAGGGCCAGTACCCCCACGTGATCCATGGGGTCACTCCAGCACCTGCCGGGAGTCCCGGCAATGGGATTACGGGGGTGCGCTCCGCCCGGGAGCGGTTTCCCGCCGCCTCCGTCACGTCCGCCCACGCGCCGCCCGCCCCCTGCCGACGCGGACCCGCTCTTTGCCGGGGCGGGCACCGGGCGACGCTTCGGAGCCGCCGCGCAGACGGGCCGCGCGCCGGTCGGCGCGCCGGGCGCACGGCACGACACCGCCCGACACGGGCGGTCGTCGGCGGCCGTTCGGACACCGCGTCGTCCACCATGGACTCACCCGGCCACCGCCGCACCCACCCCCCACGGCACCGGAAGAGGAACGAACCCGATGACCATCCGCGTCCTGCTCGCCGACGACCAGGCCCTCCTCCGGGCCACGTTCCGCATCCTGATCGAGTCCTGCGCCGACATGGACGTGGTCGCCGAGGCCACCGACGGCCGGGAGGCCGTGGACCTGGCGCGCGCCCACCACCCCGACGTCGTTCTCATGGACATCCGCATGCCCGGCACCGACGGCCTGACCGCGACCACCACCATCTGCGCCGACCCCGGGCTGGCGACGACGCGCGTGCTCATCCTCACCACCCTGGAGATCGACGAGTACGTGGCCCACGCGCTGCGGGCGGGGGCCAGCGGTTTCCTCGGCAAGGACGTCGGCGCCGACGCCCTGCTCAGCGCCGTGCGCACGGTGGCCGGGGGCGACGCCCTGCTCTCCCCGCTGGCCACCCGCGCCCTCATCACCCGGTACCTCGCCACGCCGGCGCCGGGGAGCCCGCTCGCGCCGCCCGAGGCGCTCGACGCGCTCACCGCCCACGAGCGGGAGGTGCTGGCACTGGCCGCCGAGGGACTGTCCAACACCGAGATCGCCGACCAGCTCGTCGTCAGCCCGCTGACCGTGCGCACCCACGTGCAGCGCGCCATGGCCAAGCTCAACGCCCGCGACCGCGTGCAACTGGTCGTCATCGCCCACCAGTCCGGGCTCGTGCAGCCCGCTCCGCCGGCCACGTACTGACTGTCGCCTTGCGGCCCGGGCTCGGGGATGATCGAGCCATGGCAGAGGTGATGGGGCCGGGCGTGGACGATGCCCGGGCGTGGGAGGAACGTCTGGGCTGGGCGTACGGGCTGATAGCCGCCGACCCGGCCGAACGGGACGCGGCGCAGGCCCGGTTGGCCGCCGCCCGGCGGAGCACCGGCCTCGCCCGCCGGCGGTTCGACGAGGCGTGGCGGCTGGCCTCGACGCAGGGGGTGCGGTCGCCGCTCGACGCTCCCGCGGTGCGGCGGGCGCACGACGAGTACGTGGCCGTCCAGGGCCGTTCGCTGCCCGACGGTCTGTGGGACGGCCCGCACCGCGCGGAGATCTCGGGCTGGCCAGGGCTGCCCTACGCACTGCTGTTCCTGGAGTGGGAGGCGCGGTACCCGCAGGAGTGGACGCGGTACGCGAAGGCATGGGGCACCAAGCAGGTCCTGATCCGGGACGTGGCCGCCGCGGCCGGGGACGAGACGGTGCGGGCGAAACTCGTCGACCTGACCGAGACCGTGGTCCGGCGGGCGTACCGCTGCAAGGACCGGGAGTACGTGCGGGTGGCCAGGGCAGTCGACGGCGAGGACCTGCGGGAGCGCCTCGCCGGAGCACGGGAGTCGGACGATCCGTGGGCCCGGCTGCACGCCGGATACGTCCTGTGGATCCTCGACCGCCCGGACGTGCCCAACTCGCGGCGCGTCTGGCGGACGTGGCTGGCGGAAGGCCGCTGACGACGCCCGTCTCACCGCTGAGGGGGTCTCAGAAGAGATTGCCGACCAGGGCGGCGACCCACGCTCCGTAGGTCTTCCAGCGATGCGAGGTGCGGCAGTAAAGCCTTGGCTCGCGTCGCCCTGCCTGGTCGATGTGCGTCTCGCACCAACGGCACGGCAGTTCGCCGTGGTACCGGCCGACGTCCGCAAGTTGAGCCCCCATGAGCGGAACCCTGGCCGCTCGATCACCGCT
Organism: Streptomyces sp. NPDC054842; assembly: GCF_053611025.1. Classification (NCBI taxonomy): domain Bacteria; kingdom Bacillati; phylum Actinomycetota; class Actinomycetes; order Kitasatosporales; family Streptomycetaceae; genus Streptomyces; species Streptomyces sp. NPDC054842. The sequence continues at coordinate 140,360 of NZ_JBSGZN010000020.1, read as the reverse complement.
CGATCCGTGCTGCCGCTGCCTCGTCACGGTGCCGGAACGAGCGGCGGACGGCCCCAGTCGGCGGTCAGGGCCTGCCGCAGCGCGTCGGCACCCGAGCTGCCGATACGGTCGGCGAGGACCGACTCGATGACGCCGATGGCCGCCTGCGCCCGCTCGTGCACGCGCAGTCCCTCGGCGGTGGTGCGGATCAGCCGTCTGCGGGCGGAGCCGGGATCGGGGACCTGCTGGAGCAGGCCCATGGCGATCAGACCGTGCACGGCCTGATGGACGGTCTGGCGGGTGACGCCGATGCGGCGGGCCAGCTCGGAGACCGTGGTCCCTTCCGCGTCGAGCATCGCGAAGACGGCGGCCTGCGCGGTGCTGACCGGCTGCTCCCCCGCGCTCTCCATGCTCGCCATCAGGGCGTCGTCGAACCAGCGCTTGGCTTCGGTGAGCAGTTGGGGAAGGTTGGCCGCGCGGTGGCTCATGGCTCCTCGGGAGGTCGGTGAACGGGAGCAATTATCCACTCGACGGCCCCGAAGGCGGTCAGCCGGTGCGGGCCGTGCGCCGCGCGAAGAAGTCGAGCGTCGTGCGGAAGCACTCTTCCACGGCCTCCTCCGAGAGGCCGACCCACAGGTGGTCGGCGCCCTCGACCGGCCTCAGTTCCACCGGCGCGCCCGCCTCGCGCAGGGCGCGGGCCAGCCGCGCGCTCTGGGCAGGGGGGACGATCGTGTCCCCGGTGCCGTGCAGGAGGAGGAACGGCGGCGCGTCCGCCGTCACCCGGCCGACGGGGCTCGCGTCGAGGGCACGCGCGAGGTCCTCGGCCGGTGCCGCGCCGATCAGCAGGGCCTCGAACGTGGTGGGATCGGCCGCGTCGTAGCGGCCCTCGGGGTGGTCCTCGGCCAGCCGGACGAGGTCGCTGGGCGCGTACCAGGCGGCGCATCCGCGGACGGTCACGGACTCGGCGGCGCCGCCGGCGGTGAGGGCCGCGAGTGCGGCGAGGTGCCCGCCGGCGGACTCCCCCCACAGGACGGTGCGGCCGGTGTCCAGGGCGAGTTCGCCCGAGCGGGCGCGCAGCCACCGCAGGGCGGCGCGTACGTCGTCGAGCTGGGCTGGGTGGACGGCCTCGCCGCTGAGCCGGTAGTCGGGGCAGGCGACGGCGAACCCGGCCCGGACCAGTCGCGCGAACGGCGTCGGGGACCAGTGCCGGAAGCGGGGCCCGAGGTCGTCGCGCAGCCCCGTGCGCCAGGCGCCCCCGTGCACGAAGACGATCACGGGCACCGGTCCCGACGTCTCCTCGGGGAGCCACAGGTCCAGTTCCAGCGGCCGGGTGCCCTCGGGTACGGCGTAGACCGCGCCGCGCAGGAGGCGTACTCCCGGTTCCGGACGCGCGGCCGGCGGCAGGGGCAGCCGGGCCGGGTCCGGCGGGGCGAGCAGTTCGAAGGGGAAGGGCGGTCCTGGTACGGCCATGGGGGTCTCCGTCGGTCGGGTCAGTGGGCGAGGCGCGGCAGCAGGGCGCGGGCGTTGGCCGTGGTCAGGGACCGCCAGGTCGTGCCGTCCACGGGGGAGGGCTCGGCGTCGAACGACGTGGCGTGCGCCTGCGCGGCGGGCGCCGGGGTCCAGCAGTAGTCGCTGCCGTAGAGGAGCCGCCCGGGGTCGGCGAGTCCGAGGAGCGCGGGGACCTGCCGGGGGAACGCCGGTCCCGCCAGGTCGTAGTACAGCTTGCGCAGTTGGGCCACGGCGTCGGGAGCGGTCGCGCCCGCGGGCATGAACAGCTTCATGAAGCCGTTGATGCGGTCGGCCAGCACGGGCAGCGCGCCTCCGCAGTGCGGTACGACGACCTTCAGGCTCGGGCAGCGCTCCAGCGTGCCGGCGAACAGCAGGTCGGTGACGGTGCGGGCGGTGTCGAAGACGAACTCGACCATGGGGCGCGGCCGGCCGAGAGCGGACTGCTCCCAGCACACCGGCGAGGTGGGGTGCACGAAGACGACGGCGCCCCGGCGGTCCAGCTCGGCGAAGACCGGGTCGAGCCGCGGGTCGCCGAGGTAGACGCCGTGGGAGTTGGACTCCAGGACGACGCCGTCCGCCCCGAGCGCGTCGAAGGCGTACGCGATCTCCGCGAGGGACCCGTCGACGTCGGGCAGCGGCAGTGAGGCGAACAGCCCGAAGCGGCCGGGGTGTTCGCTCACGATCCGGGCCCCGTCCTCGTTGACCTCCCGGGCCAGTTCGCGCGCGGCCGCCGGGTCGCCGAAGAAGACGCCGGGCGAGGAGACGGAAAGCACCGCCGTGTCGATGCCGCTGCGGTCCATCAGGTCCAGGTGGGCCTCGGCGGACCAGCGGGGCCAGGCGGGCACGCCGTCGGGGAGTTCGTGTCCGGCCGCCCTGGCCTGCCGGATGTAGGAGTCGGTCACGAAGTGCGCGTGGACGTCGATGAGTCCGCGCGCGTCGGCCGGTGCGCTCATGAGGGGGTGTCCTCGCCTGGTGCGGAAGGGGAAGGGGAAGGGGAAGAGGATGACGAAGCAGAAGGTGGCGCGGGCGCCGGGTCCTTGGACGTCGACCCGGGTTCACGGCGGGCTCCGCGGCGGGTGCGGACCCAGGAGGCCGCGCGCTCCCCGGCGACGATGCCGGCCAGACCGGTCAGCCCGAGGAGGGGCGGCGCGGGCGAGGTGATGTCCAGAGCCCAGTAGACGGCTCCCATCAGCAGGCCCGCCGCGAAGGAGAAGCCGGCGGCGCGCACGAACGCGGTGGGGCGGTACGGTGCCCCGGATTCGGGCGGACGGTGCGTCCCGTCCGGTCCCGGCGGGCGGTGCGTCCCGTCGGATTCCGGCGCACTCACAGCGCCGCCAGGACGGCCTGGCCGAGCAGCATGCCCAGCAGTCCGAACAGGGCGACGGGAGGCGGCGCGGGCGACTTCACCCGCACCACCGTGTAGAGCACGCCCACGAGGATGCCCGCGAGCAGTGCCTTGAGGTAGGGCACGGCGGTCAGCTCCCGGTGCGCCACTCGTGGCCGGGCAGGAAGCGCACGTCGTTCCCCTGGGGCACGGTCGCGAACTTGGCCGGCTCGGGCACGAACGGGCGGGCGGGGAGCGTGAGTTCGTCGGTCGGGGTGCCCAGCCGCTCGAAGAACCGCTCGAAGGTGCCGCCCGGTCCCGCGGCGACGCCGACGATCTGCGTGTGGTGCCGCTCCATGCGGTAGGCGTGCGGGCAGTTCTTCGGCACGAAACCGAAGTCGCCGGAGGTGAGGAGCTTCTCGTACTGCTCCCCCTCCAGGTCCTCCACGAACAGGCGGACCGCGCCCTGCGTGACGTAGAAGACCTCGTGGGTGTCGGCGTGCGAGTGGGCCGGGATGATGTCGCCCTTCGGCCCCTCGCAGGTGAAGAAGTTGAACGTGTTCTCGGTCTGCTCGCCGCCCGCGTAGACGGTGACGAGGTCGCCGAAGAGGTGGGCGCGGTCCCCCATGCCCTTCTCGATGAAGTACGGCTTGCCCGGCTCCGGCGGAATGTGGGAGCGGGTCCTGTACTGGGTCGCGTACTCGATGGTCATGAGAAGCCTCCGGCCTGCCGTTGGGTGAATGTCAGGCTACCTGACATTGAGATTCTTGTCCCCCTCCGTACGGGATGTCGATCGGCGGGCCGCTGCGCCCCGCGGAGGCGGTCGGGGGCGCCGGTGGCCGTGGAGCCGACGGCCGCCACCGAGTGCGCCGCGATGTCCGTCCCGGCCCCCGCGTCGGCTCGTCACGAGTCGGGCGATAGCTTCGCCCTGACGCGGTCGGCCCGGCCGCGCGATCCCCCAGCCGCGGGAGAGTCATGCGCGAGGACGCGATCGTCCAGGTGGCATCCGGAGTCCACCTGGTGCACGGAAGCGACACGAACTGGGTCGTCCTGTCCGACGGTGACGCGGTCACCCTGGTCGACACCGGCTACCCCGGCGACCGGAGGCAGGTCCTCGACTCCCTGCGCGCGCTCGGCCACGCGCCCGAGGCGCTGACGGCCGTCCTGATCACCCACGCCCACAACGACCACCTAGGCTCGGCCGAGTACCTCAGCCGCGCCCACGGCGTCCCGGTCCATCTGCACGAGGCCGAACTGCCGCACGCGCGGCGCGAGTTCCTGCATCAGGTGTCCGTGGGACAGGTGTTGCGGCAGGCGTGGCGGCCGGGGGTGCTGCCCTGGTCGGTACGGGCCCTGCGGTCGGGCGGCAAGGCGGACGTCCGCATGACGCGGCCGCTGCCGTTCCCGGCCCCGGGCGCGCTCGACCTGCCCGGCCGCCCGGTACCGGTCCACACCCCCGGTCACACGGCCGGCCACTGCGTCTTCCACCTCCCGGACGCCGGCGTGGTGATCTCCGGTGACGCGCTGGTCAGCGGGCATCCCACGTCCGGGGTCAGCGGCCCGCAGCTGCTGCCCGCCATGTTCGACGCCCAGCGGGAGCAGAGTCTCGCGGCGCTGCGGCACATCGAGGGTCTCGCCGCCGACGTACTGCTGCCGGGGCACGGTCCGGTGCACCGCGGGCCGGTACGGGCGGCCGTGGAGCGGGCCCGGGAGCTCGGCTAGGACGCGGTGAGGCCCGCCGCGCCGCGGCCCGGTCGGAGCGCGGCCGGACCCGGGCGCGGCGGGACCGGAGCGCGGCCGGGTCCGCACGGGCGGCCGGGCCGGAGCGCGGTGAGCGCGGCCCGGTCGGAGCGCGCCGGGACCGGAGTTGCGGCCGGTTACGGTCGTCGATCCGGGCGGCCGGTGCGGCAACACACTCCTCCCGCGTGTTCGCCGCCGCCACCTGAAGGGCGCCCGGGCAGCGGGCCGTTCAGCGGAAGCGGTCGAGCAGCGCGTCCAGCCCCGCCGCCAGACCCGAGGGGCCGCCCCGTTCGGCCAGACGGACGGCGACCGCGCGCAGCCGGGGCAGCTCCTGGGCGGAGATGCGGTGCAGTCCCAGCCGGAAGGCGGGGTCGGGTTCGGCGGGATCGTCGTCCATGGCCCGCAGCTCGACCAGCAGGTAGCCGAGCAGCCAGGCGGTGAAGGCCCGGTGCAGCGCGACCGTGCGGTCCTCGTCGAAGCCCGCCTCGTGCAGCAGGGCCAGCACGCGCTCGTCGCTGCGCAGGACCGCGGCGGGGCGGCGGGCCAGCGGCGTGGACAGCAGCCGGGTGGCCAGCAGCGGGACGACGTGGGGATGGCGCAGCGCGACCCGGTGGGCGGCGAGCGCGATCCGGTGCAGCGCACGGGCCCAGTCGTCGCCGGCCGGGCGGGTCCCGTCCGCCGGGACGTACGCGTCCGAGGCGCCGCCCACGTCCGCCGGGTGGCCCCCGGCCGCCGGGTTCTTCACGTCCGGCCCACCCGGGAGAGGGGCCCTGGGGACCCCGGTAGAGGCGAGGCCGTCCGCCGAGGATTCTTGACCCGGGCCCTCGGGAGCCGCAGGGTCGTCCGCCTCGGGTACTCCGTCCGGGCCCTCCGGGGCCGCCGGGCCGTCCGCCGCGCGTACTCCGCCCCCGCCCTCGGGAGCCCCCGGGCCGTCCGCCGTGGACGGCTCGCCGGGCGTCTCCCCCGTCCCCAGCGGCCCGTCCGCCAGCTCCGCCTCCAGTTCCAGGCAGAAACCCTCGACGAGTCCGTCCAGCAGGGCGTCCTTCCCCGACGCGTACCGGTAGAGGGCCATCGCCTCCACTCCCAGCTCGGCGCCGAGCTTGCGCATGCTGAGTCCCGAGAGTCCGTCGCGGTCGACGATCTCCAGGGCGGTGGCCAGGACGCGCTCCTTGCTCAGCCGCCCGTAACGGCCGCGGTCGCTCGCCCGGCGGCCTCCGCCGCTCTCCGTCCCGTTCGGCATGGCTGCCTGCCCCTCGCTCCCGGCGGACCCGTTTGACGTCACCACACAATAGGCGCAAAGTCGTACATATACGGCGTACACATACGTCGTCAGTGTACGGAATCGACCGCACTTCCCAGGGCGGAGGCGTCCTCCCATGGCGCACAGCAGGCCGGTCACCGATCCCCCGGATCTCATCCAGGTGGAGCGTCACCTGGAACGGATCTCGGACGGCAACGTCGTCCGGGTGGCCGCGAGCGGTCCCGTCTTCGGGCACGCGTATCCCGGCCGCAAGGTCCGCCCCACCACGTTCGTCCCGCTGCTCCCCGCACGGGACCGCGCCCTGCTCCTGGCCATCGCGGCGGCGTGGGCGGTGAGCTTCCTCTGGTTCTGGACCTGGTGGCTCCAGCCCGAGCACCGGGCGGGCTGGGTGGGCCTGATCGTGAACAGCGCCCTGCTGTTCTACCTCACGGCACTTCCCGCGTACTTCTTCGTCACCGCCCTGCGGCTGCGCCGGGTCGACCCCGCGCTGGCCGTCCCGGCCGTCCCCGTCGCCTTCGCCGTCACCCGCGCGCCCTCGGAACCCTGGGCGACCGTGCGGCGGACTCTCGAGGCGATGCTCGCCCAGGACTTCCCGCACCCCTACGACGTCTGGCTGTGCGAGGAGGTGCCGACCGAGGAGACGGCGCTGTGGTGCCTGGCCCACAACGTGCGGATGTCCTCCCGGCAGGGCGACGCCGCCTACCAGCGGGCCGGCTGGCCCCGGCGCAGACGCTGCAAGGAAGGCAACCTCGCCTACTTCTACGACCATTGGGGCTACGAGCACTACGAGGTCGTGGCGCAGCTCGACTGCGACCACGTGCCGGCCGCGACCTATCTCGCCGAGGTCGTCCGCCCCTTCGCCGACCCCGCCATCGGGTACGTCGCCGCGCCGAGCATCTGCGACGCGAACGGCGACACCTCCTGGGCGGCCCGCGGCCGGCTGCACCGGGAGGCCGTCTGGCACGGCGCCGTCCAGCTCGGCCACAGCGACGGTCTGGCGCCCATGTGCATCGGCTCCCACTACGCCGTCCGCACCCGCGCCCTGCGCGACATCGGAGGTCTCGGCCCCGAGCTGGCCGAGGACTTCTCCACCACGTACCTGCTCAACTCGGCAGGCTGGCACGGCGCGTTCGCCATCGACGCGGAGGCGCACGGGGACGGGCCGCTGAACTTCGCCGACATGGTGACGCAGGAGTACCAGTGGTCCCGGAGCCTGACGACCATGCTGACGGGACTGCTGCCGCGGCACGTGGTACGGCTGCCGTTCCTGCTCCAGCTGCGGTTCACCTACGCGCTGGCGTACTACCCGCTGCTGGGACTGATGATCGTCGCGGGTCTGGCCCTTCCGCCGGTCGCCGTGCTCACCGGGATCCCCTGGATGAACGTCAACTACTTGGACTTCCTCGTCCACTTCTGGTCGATGCCGGTCTGGCTGGTGCTGACCCTGTTCCTGATGCGTCGCCGCGGGCTGCTGCGGCCGCGTACGGCACCGCTCATCAGCTGGGAGACCTGGCTGTTCGCCCTGGCCCGCTGGCCGTTCGTCATCTGGGGCCTGCTCGGGGCGGCCGCCCAGCGGGTGAGCCCGCGCCCGGTCACGTTCAAGGTCACCCCCAAGGGCCGCCCCGGCGGGCCGCAGCCGCTGCTCGCACGACTCGTCCTGCCCTTTGCGACGCTGGCGACGGTGCTCGCCTCGGTCGCCCTGCTGGGCGAACTGACCAGCCCCTCGGCCGGATACGTCTTCCTGTGCCTGCTCGCCGCGGTGACCTACGCGGTGGTCGCCATCGCCATCCCGCTGCTGCACGTCCACGAGTCCGCCCGGGCCGCGGGCATCCCCTTCACCTCGGCCCTGCCCACGGCGCGACTGCCGCTGGCGCTCGGCCTGCTCTCGGCGCTGCCCGCGGCCGTGGCCGTCCTCTTCTACCCGGCGTACGCCGCCGCCGTCCTGGGCTGGTGAGCATCGTGCACACGGAGCCGAACCACACGGCGATCCCGGCGGCGGGCACGCCGTCGACCGTCCTCGTCACCGGCGGGGCGGGCTTCATCGGCAGCCACGCCTGCGTGGAACTCCTGGACCACGGCTACGAGTTGATCGTCGTCGACGACTACTCCAACAGCACCCCGCAAGTGTTCGCGCGCGTCGAGAGGATCGCCGGACGCTTCGTCGGTGCCGTCTATGAGCTGGACATCCGTGATCGGCGCGCCCTTTCGGCCGTCTTCGACCGACACTCCGTGGACGCCGTCGTGCACTTCGCCGCGCACAAGGCCGTGGGCGAGTCGACACGGATGCCCATCCAGTACTACGACACCAACGTCGGCGGCACGACCGCCCTGCTGTCGGTCATGCGCGACCACGGCGTGCGCCAACTGGTGTTCTCCTCCTCGTGCTCCGTCTACGGCGACGCCGGCCGCGGCCCCCTGGACGAGTCGACCCCCGCCCGTCCCACCAACCCCTACGCGACCTCCAAATGGCTGTGCGAGCAGATACTCGCCGACGTCTGCCGCCGCACACCCGAGTTCGCCGTGCTGTGCCTGCGCTACTTCAACCCGGCCGGCGCCCACCCCAGCGGACTGCTGGGCGAGGACCCGAACGGCACCCCGGACAACCTGATGCCGTACGTGGCGCAGGTGGCCGTCGGCCGCAGGGAGCGGCTGCGCGTGTTCGGCGACGACTACGAGACACCCGACGGGACGGCGATCCGCGACTACCTCCACGTCATGGACACCGTCGAGGCACACCGCGTCGCCCTCGACCACTTCGCCGACGGACCCGGCATGCGGGTCTTCAACCTCGGCGTCGGCAGGGGCAGTTCGGTGCTGGAGGTCGTCTCCGCCTTCGGCGCCGCCAGCGGCAGGCCCATCCCCTATGAGGTCGTGGGACGCCGGGACGGGGACGTAACCGAACTCGTCGCCGACGCGGGCGCGGTGGCCCGTGCCTGGGGCTGGCGCCCCACCCGCGACCTCGCCGCGATGTGCCGGGACTCCTGGCACTTCCAGCAAATCAACCCCCACGGGTACGCCGGTTCCGCCCGGCGGCCGGCCACGAAGGAGTGACGCCATGCGGATCACAGTCATCGGCACCGGATACGTCGGGACGGTGCACGCCGCGTGCATGGCCGACCTCGGCCACGACGTCCTCGGCATCGACATCGACGCCGAGCGGATCGCGTCCCTGTCGGCCGGCCACGCCCCTCTGCACGAGGCCGGACTCGGCGAACTGCTCGCGCGCACCGTCGCCTCGGGACGGCTCAGGTTCTCCACGTCGCTCGCCGAGGGCGCCGCGTTCGCCCGGACCCACTTCGTGTGCGTGGGCACCCCGCAGCGCCCCGACGGCCAGGCCGCCGACCTGCGTTTCGTCGACGCCGTGATCGACGGGCTCGCCCCGCACCTGCGCCCGGGGAGCCTGGTCGTGGGCAAGTCCACGGTCCCGGTCGGCACCGCCGCCCGGCTCGCCCGGCGGCTCGCCGCGACCACTCGCGACTGCGAGGTCGCGTGGAACCCCGAGTTCCTGCGCGAGGGCTCGGCGGTCCAGGACACCATGCACCCGGAGCGGCTCGTCGTCGGTGTCACGTCCGAGCGGGCCGACGCGGTGCTGCGTGAGGTGTACCGGCCCATGCTCCGCGCCGGGGTGCCGTGGTTCAGCACGGACCCGGCCACGGCCGAACTCGTGAAGGTGGCGGCGAACTCGTTCCTGGCGACCAGGATCTCGTTCATCAACGCGATGTCCGAGGTGTGCGAGGCCGCCGGGGCGGACGCGACGGTCCTCGCCCGCGCCATCGGGGCGGACTCGCGGATCGGCGACCGCTTCCTGGAACCCGGCCTCGGCTTCGGCGGGAGCTGCTTCCCCAAGGACATCCGCGCCTTCGCGGCCCGCGCCGAGGAGCTCGGGGCCGGTGCCTCGGTGGTGTTCCTGCACGAGGTCGACCGGATCAACACCCGGCAGCGGCGGCGCACCGTCGAGCTGTCGCGGCGGCTGCTCGGCGGGTCCCTCGCCGGCCGCCGCGTCGGGGTCCTCGGCGCGGCCTTCAAGCCCGGCAGCGACGACGTCCGCGACTCGCCAGCCCTGGCCGTCGCGGCGGCCCTCCAGGAGCGGGGCGCCGCCGTCCGCGTGCACGACCCGGAGGCCCTGGACAACGCGCGTGCCGTGCGTCCCGCCCTCTCCTACGCCCTGGACGTCCCCAAGGCCTGTGAGGACGCCGACCTGGTCCTGCACCTCACCCCCTGGCCGGAGTACGGCCGGATCGATCCGGCCGGCCTGGCCGCCGTGGTGCACGAGCCGCTGCTGCTGGACGCCCGCGGCGGTCTCGACGAGCCGTCCTGGCGGGCGGCCGGCTGGTCGCTGCACGCCCTGGGTCGCCCGGAGCGGCGCACGGCCGTGCCCGCCCGAGGGGACGCGTCATGAGAGTCGTGGTGACGGGCGGCGGCGGATTCCTCGGGTCGCATCTGTGCGAGGCCCTGCTGCGCCGGGGCGACATGGTCTGGTGCCTGGACAACTTCTGCACCGGCGAGCCCCTGAACGTGACCCGGCTGACCGGCCACCGGCGCTTCCGGCTCGTACACGCCGACGTCACCTCGGCGTTCGACGTGCCGGGCGGCGTCGACGCCGTGGCCCATCTCGCGAGCCCCGCCTCGCCGCCCGACTACGACCGGCTGCCCCTCCAGACGCTGTCGGTGGGCAGCCGGGGCACGGAGAACGCCCTGCGGCTGGCCGAGCGGCGCGGGGCCCGCTTCCTGCTGACCTCCACCAGCGAAGTGTACGGCGACCCGGAGCTGCACCCGCAGCCCGAGGACTACTGGGGCAACGTCAACCCGGTGGGGCCACGCAGCGTCTACGACGAGGCCAAGCGGTACGCGGAGGCCCTCACCATGGCGTACCGGCGCAGCCAGGGCGTCGACACCGGCATCGTGCGGATCTTCAACACCTACGGTCCCCGGATGCGACCGCACGACGGGCGGGTGGTGTCCACCTTCGTGCGGCAGGCGCTGGCGGGCAGTCCGCTCACCCTGTTCGGCGACGGCAGCCAGACGCGCAGCTTCTGCTACGTCGACGATCTCGTCCGGGGTCTGGTCGCCATGCTGGACAGCGGCCACGCCGGGCCAGTGAACCTGGGCAACCCCGCCGAGCACACGGTGCGGGAGCTGGCCCGGCTGGTGATCGAGGCGACCGGATCGTCGTCGCCCGTCACGTACCGCCCGCTGCCCGTGGACGACCCGGTGCGCCGCCGGCCGGTCGTCACGCGCGCCCGCGACCTGCTCGGCTGGGCACCCCGTGTCCCGATCGAAGCGGGCCTGCGCCACACCGTCGCCTGGTTCCGGGCCCAGTCGCCCGAGCCGCGGCGGCTCCTCGACCAGCGAGTGGAGGCCTGATCCCGATGCCGCGCACAGCGTTCGCCGCGCTCGCCGCCGCACTGCTCGTGACCACGGGCGGCGCCTGCGCGGCCACCCCCCACTACGCCCCGGCCGCTGCCGCCCCCACCACCTACTACGTCAGCCCCGACGGCGACGACTCCGCCGACGGTTCGTCGCCCGGCAAGGCCTGGCGGTCACTGGCGCGGGCCGAGCAGGTGACGCTGAACCCCGGCGACAGGCTGCTGCTCCAGGGCGGTGCCCGCTTCCCCGGCACGCTCACCGTCGGCTCCGACGAGGCCGGCGACGCCGGGCGGCCGGTGGTGATCGGCTCGTACGGCACCGGCCGGGCCCGCATCGACGCCTCCGGCACCCCCGGCGTCTCCGTGCACAACACGGCGGGCGTGGAGATCCGCGACCTCACCCTGAAGGGCCGGGACGCGGCCCGCAGCAAGGACGCCGGCGTGAACCTCTACGCCGACGGCCGTTCCGACGGCCGGCAGGAGCACGTGACCGTCTCGGGCGTCGACGTCTCCGGCTTCCGGGTCGGCATCGCCGTCGGCGCCACCCGCGACGACAACGGCTTCAAGGGCGTGACGGTCCGGGGGGCCCACGTGCACGACAACAGGGACGCCGGACTGCTCACCTACGGGCCCGACTTCGACGCCGCACACCGGGCCTACGCCCATGAGAACGTCGACATCGAGGACGTCGAGGCGTACGAGAACCACGGCGACCCGACGGCGGAGGACCGGCACACCGGTGACGGCATCATCCTGGGGGCGGTCCGCGGGGCCACCCTGCGCAACTCCAGCGCCCACGACAACGGCGGCCGGTCCGCCACCGACGCGACGGCCGGTCCTGTGGGCCTGTGGGCGTACGACTCCACCCGCGTGCTGATCGAGCACAGCTCCGCCTACCGCAACCACACCGGTTCCGATGTGGACGGCGCCGGCTTCGGCTTCGACTCGAACGTCTCCGACTCGAAGATCCAGTACAACCTGTCGTACCAGAACGACGGTTCGGGCTACTACGTGTTCTCCCGCAACCGCAACGGCACGCACACCGGGAACACGATCCGCTACAACATCAGCACCGACGACGCCCGCAAACTGCCCGCGCACGGCGCGCTGACCGTCTACGGCAAGGCCATCCGGGATCTGGCCGTCTACCAGAACACCGTGGTCATGTCCCACTCCCCGGCGGGGCGCGGGCCGGCGGTGCTCCTGCGGGACGGCAACACCGGGGTGAGCATCCGCAACAACATCCTGGTCACCGAGGGCGATCCGCTGGTCTCGGCGGACGCGGACCTGTCCACGGGCCAGGTCGCGCTGCAGGGCAACGCCTACCACACGACCAAGGGGAAGTGGACGGTGGACTGGGGCGACCGCACCTTCGCGGACCTGGCCGCCTGGCGGGCCGGCACCGGACAGGAGCGGGTCGGCCAGAAGGCGACCGGAGCGACGGCCGACCCCTGCTTCGCGGGAGGCGAGCTGCCGAACCTCCGCACGCCCGAGGACGCCCAGCTGGTCGTCCCCGGCTGCCCGCGCGACGGACTCGACCTGCGCGCCCTCTTCGGCACCGACACGGGCGGCGTGGACTACTTCGGCCGGGACGCCGGTGACCCGCCCGCCGTCGGAGCCGTCGAACCCTGACGGCACCTCGGACGAGATGCGTCCCGGCGCCCCCCGTGCCTACGATCGAGAGTGCCCCGGACCCAGGCGAAGGACTCCGTGTCCCACGACGCCAGGAGGCGCTTGCCGTTGCTCCGGGCACACCGGCTGATGGCCGGGTACACCGCGCTGGTGCTGATCGTCGCCGGTGTCTACCTGTCCGTCCCGGCTCTGCGCACCCCGCTGTGGGCCGTGATCGGACTCGGCGGTTCGGCCGCCGTGGTCACCGGCGTGCTGGTGCACCGCCCCGCCCACCGGTGGCCGTGGCTGCTGCTCGCCACCGGTCTGCTCGCCTTCGCCGCCGGCGACACCTACTACAACGTGCTGGAGGCGTACTTCGACGCCTCCAACCCCTTCCCGTCCCCGGCGGACGCCTGCTATCTCGCGACGTATCCGCTCTTCGCCGCCGGCCTGTTCGGCCTCGTGCGCTACCGGTGGGCGGGCCGCGACCTGCCGAGTCTGCTGGACGCGCTGATCCTCACCGCCGGCCTCGCCCTGCCCGTCTGGGTGCTGCTGGTGCAGCCCCTCACCCAGGTCACCGGCCTCACCTGGCAGCAGCGCGCGATCAGCATCGCCTACCCGCTGGGCGACGTGCTGGTCCTGGCCCTGCTGGCCTGTCTGCTGGCGCCGCGTCCCGCGTGGGGACGCAACCGCGCCGTGCGGCTCCTCGTCGTCGGGACCCTCACGCTGCTCGTCTTCGACATCGCGTACGGGATCCTCCAGCTCAACGGCATGTGGCAGGCCGGAACGCTGGTCGACACCGGCTGGATCGTCTTCTACACGGCCTGGGGGCTGGCCGCGCTGCATCCCTCGATGGTGGAACTGACGGCGTCCGTCCCCCAGCGGGAGTCGCTGCTGCCCCGGCCCCGGCGCCTGCTGAGCCTCGCCCTCGCGACCCTGGTCGCGCCCGGGATCCTGCTCTACGAGGGGCTCGCGGGGCACGCCGAGGACGCGGCCGCGATCGCCGCCTTCTCCGGGGTGCTGTTCCTGCTGGTCATCCTCCGCCTCTCGGGCATGGTCGTGGCCCACCGCAAGGCCATGGCGCGGGAGCTCGCCCTGCGCACCGCGGCGGCCTCGCTGATGGAGGCGACCCGGCCGCAGGAGGTCACGGCCGCCTGCGACCGGGCGATCAGCACGCTGTTCGGGCCGGGAGTCGCCCACGGGACCCTCCTGCTGCCGGCCGAGCGCGCCGTCGGTCTGGCGACGAACCGGACGCACCTCGTGCCCACCGGACGGCTCGGCCCCGGGATCGCCGCCGCCCTCGGCGACCTGCCGACGACCCTGGTGTGCCCCATGGTCCCGCCCGACCGGCCCGCCGGAGAACTGCCCGGCGCCCTGCTGGCGGCGGGCCCGGAGCGCCAGCTCGCGGAGATCCGCGGTTCCGTGCAGATCCTGGCCTCGCACGCCGCCCTGACCCTCGAAAGGACCGCGCTGCGCCGGGAGATCATCCGCACGGAGAGCGAGGCGTACTTCCGGACGCTGGTCCGCAACGCCTCGGACGTCATCCTCATCGTCGAGGACGACGACACGGTGCGGTACGCGAGCCCGTCCGCAGAGGCCGTGTTCGGCGGGACCCGTCTGACGGGCACGGCCCTGCCGGACCTGGTGGACTCCCGCGACCGGCGGCGGGTGGCCGAAGGGCTCACGGCCATGCGGCACGGCGGGTCGCCCGAGACCCACGACCACTGGTGGGTGCTGCGCGACGGGGGCCGCATCGAGGTCGAGGTCCGGTGCAGCGACCTGCGCGAGGACCCCACGGTGCGGGGGCTGGTCGTGACGCTGCGGGACGTCACCGAGCAGCGCCGGCTGGAGCAGGAGCTGACGCAGCGGGCCTTCCACGACCCGCTGACCGGCCTGCCCAACCGGACTCTGCTGCTGGAGCGCATCGAACGCGCCCTGCTGCGTGGCCGGCGGGAGTCGACGCTGACCTGCCTGCTCTTCGTCGACCTGGACGACTTCAAGATGGTCAACGACACCCTGGGGCACACGACGGGCGACCGGCTGCTCACGGTCGTCGGCGAACGGCTCTCGGGCGCGCTGCGGCGCACCGACACGGCGGCCCGCCTCGGCGGCGACGAGTTCGCGGTGCTGATGGAGGACGCGCGGCAGCCGCTCGACGCCGAACTGCTCGCCGCGCAGGTGATCCAGACCCTCGGCCGGCCGTTCAGCCTGCCGGGAGGCCCGCTGAGCGTGTCCGCCAGCGTGGGCGTCGCCACCGCCCGGGACAGCACGGACGCCGAGGAACTGCTCACCCACGCCGATCTGGCGCTGTACGCGGCGAAGGGGGCCGGCAAGCGCCAGTGGCACCGGTTCCAGCCCAGGCTGCGCATGCGGATGGTGGAGCGGCACGACCTGCGGGCGCGGCTCGACCGGGCGATCACCGACGACGAGTTCGCGCTGCGCTACCAGCCCGTGGTGGGCATGGAGACGGGTGAGGTCGTCGGGTTCGAGGCGCTGGCGCGCTGGCCAGGTACCGGCGGTGCGCCGGTACCGCCGGAGCACTTCATCGCGCTGGCCGAGGAGACCGGGCACATCGCGCCGCTGGGCGCCTGGGTCCTGCAGAACGCCGTCGCCGACATGGCCGGCCTGCAACGCCTGGCCGGGGGCACGGGCCGGCCGCCGTACGTGAGCGTCAACGTGTCCGCCCGCCAGTTCGGGGACAACGGCTTCCTGGACGTGGTGCGCGGAGCGCTGAAGGACCTGGCGCCCGGCACCCTGCAACTCGAACTCACCGAGACGGTGCTGATGCGGCAGGACGCCCAGATGCGGGCGGAGCTGCGGTCCCTCAAGGACATGGGCGTGCAGATCGCGGTCGACGACTTCGGCACCGGGTTCTCCTCGCTGCGCTATCTGCGGGAGTTCCCCGTCGACGCGCTGAAGATTGACAAGACGTTCATCGACGACATCGCCGTCGACCCACGCCAGGTGGCGCTGGTCGAGGGGATCGTGAACCTCGCCGGGACCCTGGGCCTGGACGTCGTCGCCGAGGGCGTCGAGGACTCCGCCCAGCGTGATCTGCTCGCCGGGATGGGGTGCGGCTTCGGACAGGGCTACCTGTTCGCGCGGCCGATGACCCTGGAGCAGAGCGAGTTCCTGCTGCGGCGGCGCGACAGGCGGCGGACGTCCGAAACGGTGAACGGCCGGGCGGCGGACGGGAACCGCATCGGCGGGCGGGCCAGGGCCCCGGCACCCCCCGACGGGCGCCCGGGCGAGGGCACGCACGCCCCCCTTCGCACGGGCGGACCCGACGCGATCGAACTCGTGCCGCGTCCGGGACCCCGCACCTCGATGCCGGTGACTCCCGCGACCGCCCGCCGCACGACCGCTCCGGGAAACCCCGCGACCGGCCGCAGCACCACCACTCCGGGGACCCCCTCCACCGGCCAACGGACATTCGGCCCGCGGGACACCCCCGCCGACCGCAGCACCCCCGGTCCGGGAACCCCCGCGACCGGCCGCAGCACCGCCCGTACGGGGGACACCGTGGCCGACCGCAGCACACCCGGGCCGCAGCACACCGCGGCCGCGACGCCCGTTTCCGGGCCGGCGGCCCCCGTCACCCGCCGCCGCCCGTCCGACCCGGTCCCGCCCGCCTCCCGCCACCCGGACGCCACCGAGCCCGCGGCACCCCGTCCGCCGGACTCTCCGGCACCCACTCCCCGGCGCGCCACGGAAGGGCCGCCCGGCCGGCCGGGCGGAGACGACCTCGAACACCTGCGGCGGACCAGCCGCATGAGCGACGCCGTCCTGGACGAGGTGCGCGGGCGGCACATCCGCAGCGGGGACCACTGGCTGATCGACTTCGCCTCCTGCAACTACCTGGGTTTCGACCGCGACCCCGAGATCATCGAGGCGATCGAGCCCGCCGTACGCCGGTGGGGCACGCATCCGAGCTGGTCCCGGCTGATCGGCAGTCCCCGCCTGTACCCCGACATCGAGGAACGGCTCACCGCGCTGCTCGGCGCGCCGGACACACTGCTGCTGCCGACGGCGACCCTCATCCACACCTCGGTGATCCCCGTACTCGCCGGCCGGGGCCACGTGTTCGTCGAGGCGACGGCGCACCGGACCGTGTACGACGGCTGCGTCTTCGCGCGTGGGCAGGGCGCGACGCTGCGGCGGTTCCACGCCGAGCGGCCCGACGAGCTGGAGGCCCAACTGAGAGCCGTGCCGAGCGGGTTGCCCCGGCTGGTGTGCGTCGACGGCGTCAACAGCATGAGCGGCGACGTCGTCGACCTGCCCGCGCTGGCCGCCGTCTGCCGCCGCCGGGACGCGACGCTGTACGTCGACGACACGCACGGCTTCGGCGTCATCGGGGAACGGGGCCCGCGCGAACCCTGCCCCTACGGCCTGCGCGGCAACAGCGCCGTCCGGCACACCGGCGAGACCTACGAGGGGATCGTGCTCGTCGGCGGGTTCTCCAAGGCGTACTCGTCGCTGCTGGCCTTCCTCGCCCTGCCCCCGGACCTCAAGAACCGGCTGAAGACCGCCGCGGCCCCCTATCTCTACTCGGGTCCCTCGCCGACGGCCTCCCTCGCCACGGCACTGGCGGGCCTGGAGGTCAACGACCGGCGGGGCGACGCCGTCCGCGGTGACCTGTACCGCAAGACCGCCCGGGTGCTGGACCATCTGGCGGGCCTCGGGGTGGACACGCTCAACACCGACGGGCTGCCGATCGTGGAGATCCCGCTCGCGGACGCCGCGGACCTCGACGCGGTCGCCGCGTTCCTGTGGGACGAGGGCATCTACGTGACGCTGGCGGCCTATCCGCTCGTCCCCCGCGACCGGGTCGGCTTCCGCGTGCAGATCACCGCGCTCAACTCCGACGACGACATCGCTCGGCTCACCGGCACACTGACCCGACTGACCGAGCGCCACCCGCTGCGGCCCAGGAGCTGATCCTGCATGTCCACTCTCAACAACGACGTGAACTGGGACACTTGGCCCGTCGACGACTATCTCGCCGAGAACTACCGCGAGCTGCACCCCTCCGACGCGGCCGTGATCGCCCACCACTCGGCGGTCTACCGCGGCTTCAAGCCGAACGCCCTCGCCAGCACGGTGGAGTTCGGGGCGGGACCCAACCTCTACCCGCTGATGCTCGCGGGAGCCGCGAGCCGCCGTATCGACGCCGTGGAGGCCGGGGCGGCGAACGTCGGCTATCTCAGACGGCAGCTCGACGGCGGGCCCGACGTCAGCTGGCTGCCCTTCCACGCGCTGTGCAGGCGGCTCAACTCCGCTCTGCCCGCGGACCCCGCCCAAGCCCTGTCGCGGGTGCGCGTGGTGCACCGCGACGTCCGCGCGCTCCCGCCCCGCGGCTACGACCTGGCCTCGATGAACTTCGTCGCCGAGGGAGTCACCGAGGACTTCGACGAGTTCAGGGACTTCTGCCGGCTGTTCGTGCGCTCCGTCGTGCCGGGGGGCCGGCTCGTCGCCGCCTTCATGGAGAACATGCCGACCTACCGGATCGGGACCGCCTCGCGGTGGCCGGGCTGCCCGGTGGACCCCGAGGTGGTGACCTCGGTGTTCGCTCCGCTGACCCGGCGGCTGCGGGTCGGGCGCATCGACACCGACCCGACCCTGCCGGACTACGGCGACTCGGGCATGGTGCTGCTCAGCGCGGTGTCGGCGCTTCCGGGCTGAAGCCTGAGCGCCGTCTCCACCAGGGCGATGTGGCTGAACGCCTGCGGGGCGTTTCCCAGTTGGCGCCGCTCGACGGGGTCCCACTGCTCCGAGAGGAGGCCGACGTCGTTGCGGACCGAGAGGACCCGCTCGAAGACGGTGTACGCCTCCGCCGTCTCCCCGACGGCCGCCAGCGCGTTGGCGTACCACAGCGAACAGGCCACGAAGGCGCCCTCGTCGCCCGGCACGCCGTCACCGCGCGTGTAGCGGCGCATGAAGCCGCCCCGCATGAGGGACTTCGACGCCCCTACGGTGTCCCGGACCCGCGGGTCCGCGGCGGGCAGGAATCCCGACCCCGGCATCAGCAGGGCCGAGGCGTCGAGCGCGGGTGACCCGTACGCCTGGACGAACGAGCCCTGCCGGGCGTCCCATCCGTACCGGCACACCTGGCGCGCCACGTCCTCGCGCATGACCCGCCAGGCGTCGGGCACCTCGACGCCGAGGAGCCGGCCGAGGCGCAGCGCGCGGTCGGCCGCCACCCAGGCCATGACCTTGGAGTGGACGAACTGCCGGGCGGGACCGCGTACTTGCCACAGTCCCTGGTCGGCGTCCCTCCAGTGCCGGCGCAGGTGGCGCATCAGGGACTTCACCAGGCTCCACACGTGCGGCGGCAGTTCGATCCCCGCCCGGTGGGACAGCCACAGGGCGTCCAGGACCTCCCCGTACACGTCGAGCTGGAGCTGGCCCATCGCGGCGTTGCCGAAGCGCACCGGCCGCGACCGCTCGTACCCGGGCAGCCACGCGGCCTCCGTCTCCGGCAGCAGCCGCTGTCCCGCGACGCCGTACACCGCCTGCAGTTCGGCGGGGTCGCCCGCGACGGCGCGCACGAGCCACTCGACCCAGGCCGCCGCCTCCTCCCGGTAGCCGCTGCGCAGCAGGCAGGACAGGGTGCGGGTGGAGTCGCGCAGCCAGCAGAACCGCTGGTCCCAGTTGCGCTCTCCCCCGATGTGCCCGGGCAGGGAGCTGGTGGGCGCGGCGACGATGCCGCCCGTGGGCGCGTAGGTGAGTGCCTTGAGGGTGATCAGGGAACGCACGACCGCCTCGCGCCACGGGCCCTGGCAGCGGCAGCGGGCGCTCCAGCGGCGCCAGAAGTCGCCGGTCTCCTTGAGCGCCGTCTCGGCCGGTACGCAGAGCACTCCGGGCGCGCCGGGCAGGTGCGAGGGTGCCCAGGCCAGCGTGAGGGTGAGGCGCCGGCCCGCCGTGACGGTGAAGCCGGTGACGGTGGAGGTGTCGCCGCCGAGGGTGTCGACGGGGCCGTCGGCGCTCAGCCACACGGAGTCGGGTCCGGCGACCGCGACGGTGCAGCCGTCGGCGGCCCGGACCCAGGGCACGACCCGGCCGTGGTGGAAGCGCAGACGCAGTTCGCTGCGCATGTCGACGGCGCCGGACAGCCCTTCGACGGTGCGCACCAGGCACGGGAACCGGGTGCGCGGCGGCATGAAGTCGGTGACGCGTACCGTCCCGGCGGGGGTCTCCCACTCCGAGTCCAGGACGAGTGTGTCCCGCCGGTAGGACCTGCGGGTGCACGGGCGGCCGGCGGCGCCCGCGGGGGCGATCCGCCAGAACCCGTTGTCCGCCGCGCCGAGCAGCGCGGCCAGGCAGGCCGGGGAGTCGAAGCGCGGCAGACAGAGCCAGTCGACGGACCCGTCCGTGCCGAGCATGGCGGCCGTCTCCAGGTCGCTGAGAAGGGCGTAATCCTCGATGGGTCTGTTCATGATCGGGGTCACGCCGTCGTGCACTTCGCCGTGTCTCCAGCGTAAGCCCGCCGGGGTCCGGGGGCCACGGAGGCCGCGGACCGGACCCCGGGGGCCTCGCCGCACGGTCAGCCCAGCTCCAGGGTGGTGACGCCGAAGACCCGCTCCGCCGCGAAGGGCCGCACCGGGCCGGTGTACATGCGGGCCGTCTCGAAGGAGGGCGTGAGGCCCAGGTCCTCGGCGAGGGCGACGGCGGGCGCGTTGTTCTCGGGGACGTCGATCGCCACCTCGCGGCCGGCGGCCCCGGCGGTCAGTCCGGCGAAGAGGGCCCGGGCGTCCCCTGCGGTGTCGGCGAACAACGGGCCGACGCGCAGGGCGTCCCGGCCCGGGCGGATCACGCCGTAGCCGGTGAGCCGCCCGTCGACGACGCGGGCGACGGCGCGGTGCCCGTCCTGGGTGAGCCAGTGGCGCAGGAAGCGCGGACGGTCCGCCGGGAAGCACGCGCTGTCGTACGCGGTGACGGCGGCGGGGTCGGTGAGGAGCCGCACGTCGTGCGGGACGGCCGGCTCGGGGGCGACGCCCCGGTACCGGACGGTGCGGTGAGCGGGGGCGAACCCGGACCTGCGGTAGTTGTCCTGCTGCGCCACCACGCCGTCGAGGCCGACGGTGCGGTCCCCGGCGTGGGCCAGTGCCGTCCGCCAGGTGGCGATCCCGTGGCCGCGGCCCCGCAGGTCGGGGCGTACCAGGTAGAAGCCCAGGAAGGCGTAGTCGGCGCCGTAGTTGACGACCGAGACGGCCGAGACGGGTTCCCCGTCGATCCGCCCCACGAAGAAGCCCTCGGGGTCCTGGGCGAAGAAGCTGGGGGCGTCCGACAGCCCGGGACTCCACCCCTCGGCCGCCGCCCATTCGATGATCACCGTCCAGTCGTCCAGCGAGGCCCGGCTGACGGCGAGGCCGTGGGAGACGGAAGAGGTCATCGAAGCGCTCCACTTCGTGGGGGTCGTGTGGCGTGCGGTGGTCGGCCGCACCGGGGCATCCTCGCCGATCGGAACGGTCCGGGGCACGCCCGGCGCGGCTCGCGGGACGTCAACCAGCCATCCGCCGACGGTTGTTGTCCGGGACCCAACCGTGGGACCCGCCGTGCGCGCGGAACCACGCGCGCCCTGTCCGACCGTGCTGTTCCGGTCGGCCGGTCCGTTCGCGGCGGGCGGGCGGCACGGGAGGTCGAAGACGCGGCGCGCAGGGTACGGCAGGCCGGCCCGCCCCGCTCGTCCGCGGGCAGGCTCGCAGGGGCCCGCTTATCGTGATCCAGGGGGTGCCCCCCGGCACGCGGTCGTGGGGTCCCCCCGGTCCGCAGCCGGGCGTCCCTGGAGGCTTGCATGCTGTCCGTGCACCAACGCTGCGTTTTCGCCGGAGCCGCAACCGCGACCCTGGCCCTGCTGGCGGTGGAGCTGCCGTCCGCGGCGGGCGCCGCCGACGGCCCCGACCTGACGCGGTTCTACGACCAGAAGATCAAGTGGTCCGCCTGCCAGGACGAGGAGGCACCCGAGGACCTGCAGTGCGGGAAGGTGACCGTCCCCCTCGACTACGCGCGTCCCGGCGCGGGCACGCTGGACCTGGCGCTGGCCCGCTATCGCGCGACCGGCCCGAAACGGGGCTCGGTCCTCCTGAACTTCGGCGGTCCCGGCGGCTCGGGCGTCAGCGAACTGGCGTCCGGCGGCAAGGACTTCATGGGTCTCACGAACGGCTACGACGTGGTGACCTTCGACCCCCGCGGCGTCGGCCGGTCCTCCCCTGTCAGCTGCGGCGAGGGCGCCGCCGAGGCGGAGCCCGAGAGCTCCGAAGACAGCGATCCGCTCAAGACCCTGGAGGATTTGCGGAAGATGGCGGACGAGTGCGCGAAGCACTCGGGCCCCGTCCTGCCGCACATAGGCACCGTCAACGCCTCGCGCGACCTGGACGTGATGCGGGACGCCCTGGGCGACAAGAAGCTCAACTACCTCGGCTTCTCCTACGGGACGCGCCTGGGCGCGGTGTACTCGGCGCAGTTCCCGAAGAAGGTCGGCCGGATGGTGCTGGACGGGGTCGACACGCTCACCGAGCCACTGGCCGAACAGGGCAGGGTGGGCGCCGAGGGGCAGCAGACGGCCCTGGAGGACTTCCTCGGCTGGTGCACCGCGCACATGGCCTGCCCCTTCGGGGAGGACGCGCGGTCGGCCCGCGAGGACGTCGTGGACCTGATCGAGTCGCTGGACCAGGAACCGGTGCCGACGGACTTCGGCCAGGCGTTCTCCGGCCAGGACCTCGTCGGCGCGATCAGCCAGGCGCTGTACAGCCGGCAGCTGTGGCCGACCCTCGAACATGCGTTGTCCGCCCTCGTCCAGGACGGCGACAGCCAGGGGCTCATGCAGTTGTCGGGCGGCGCCGCCCTGCCGGACACGCGCCGCGACGGCCGTGCGGCGGGCCCGCGCCGGGACGGCGACCTCGTCGACGCGATGGAGGTCCCCTTCGACAACCTCCCGGCCGCGCTCATCGCGATCAACTGCGCGGACGACCCCGACCGGCCGACCGCCGAGCAGGTCACCAAGGACATCGGCAGGCTGCGCGCCGAGTACGAGGAGGCGTCACCGGTGTTCGGCCGCTACCGGCTCACCCAGGTGCTGATGTGCTACGGCCGTCCGCCCGGCACCGACTTCATCCGCGACGAGGTCCGGGACGTCGGCACCTCGAAGATGCTGCTCGTCGGCACCCGCGGCGACCCGGCCACCCCGTACCGCTGGACGCAGGAGACCGCCGACCGGCTCGGCTCCTCGGCCGTCGTGCTCGACAACAAGGGCGACGGGCACACGGGCTACGCGTCCTCCAAGTGCGTGCACCAGAAGGTCGACGACTTCCTGCTGTACGGCTCGCTGCCGAACGACGGCAGCTCCTGCACGTCCGACACCCGCGACTGAACACGGGCCCCGCACAGGCCGACCGGGCCGCCGCCGGGGACGCCGGGACGCCGTGCCGGCCGAACGTGCGGCGCCCCGCCCGGTCGCGGCCGTCACTCGGCGCTGGAAAACCGCACCTGCCCGGTCGTCTCCGGTGCTCCGCCGCGCACCGACTCCGCCACCGACGTGACCTGCGCGCGGCTTCACGAGCGGCCGGCGCCCGGCATCCCGGCCCGCGACCGCTGGTCTCCCAGCCGCGGACCGGACGGTGGGCCACCGCGACTCGTCGGGCCCTGACGCGGAACCCGACGGCCACGTACCGAATGCCCACGGGATGAATCGGTCCTAAGGTGCAGTTATGGAGCATGCTCTCAGTCCCGCGACCCTCGCCGAGCTGCGCCGGCCGCGGCCCTATCCGGCCGTGTCGGTGCTGACGCCGACCCATCGCCGCCAACCCGACAACGCCCAGGACGCCGTACGGCTGCGCAATGTGGTGGCCGAGGCGAAGAAGCGGCTGGAGGCCGACCCCGCCGTCAGCCGCGAACGCCGCCTCGACGTCGTCGAGCACCTCGACCGGGCACTGGCCGAGGTCGACCTGACGCACGCGGAGGACGGACTCGCGATCTTCGCGGCGCCGGGCGAGCACCAGGTGTGGACGCTGGCCCGCGGCGTCCCGGAGCGAGTGGTGCTCTCGGACACCTTCCTGACCCGCAACCTCGTGGCCGCCCACGCCTCGCAGCGACCGTTCTGGGTGCTGTCCCTGTCCGCGGACCAGGTGACGCTGTGGAACGGGGGCGCGGACCGGGTCACGCAGCACCACGGCGACGGCTTCCCGATGATCCGCGACCGCGTGAACTTCGACGCCGAGCGCCAGGAGCGGACCGGCGACACGCCGAGCACCTTCCGCGACGAGGACACCCGGCACTTCCTGCGCCAGGCCGACACCGCCGTCGGCGCCGTCCTGCGCGAGCGCCCGCGCACGCTGTACGTCACCGGGGAGACCGCCGCCCTCTCGCTCGTCGACGAGATCGGCACCGTCACCAAGGACGCCGAGCACCTCGCCCACGGCGGCCTCGCCCGCGCGACGCCCGACGCCGTGTGGCAGGCGATCCGCCCTCTCGTCGCCGCCCACGACCGCAAGGTCGCCGACGGGGTGGCGGACGAACTGGAGAGCGCGCGGGGGCGCAAGGAGTTCGCCGCCGGGCTGGACGAGCTGTGGCGCAGCGCGACCGAGGGCCGGGTCCGACTGCTCGCCGTCGAGGAGAACTACCGCGCGACGGTACGCGACGACGGGGACCACCTCGTGCCCGCCGAGGACGGTGATCTGGACGCCCGCGAGGACATCGTGGACGAGATCGTCGAGCAGTGCCTGGAGACCGGTGCCGAGGTCCGCTTCCTCGCCGACGGCGTCCTCGCGGACTCCGACCGCATCGCGGGGGTGCTGCGCTACTGACGCACGGCCGACAATCAGACCGGAAGGTCGACTGTCGGCACGAGAGGTGCGGAGCGCGTGAGCGAACTACTGGGTGTGGCGGTTCTGGGTGCGGGCCACATGGGTGCGGACCACATACGGCGCCTGGACCGGACGGTGAGCGGTGCCCGGGTCGCCGCGGTGGCGGACCCGGACACCGGCCGGGCCAAGGAGGCGGTGGCGGGGATCGACGGTGTGTCGGTGCACGCGGACGCCGCCGCCGCGCTGGACGCGCCGGGTGTCGGGGCGGTGCTGATCGCCTCCCCGGGTCCCGCCCACGAGGAGGCCGTGCTCGCCGCGCTCGGACGCGGGCTGCCGGTGCTGTGCGAGAAGCCGCTGACGCCGGAGTCGGCGGGAGCGCTGCGGGTGGTGGAGGCGGAGGCGCGGCTCGGGCGGCGGCTGACGCAGGTCGGCTTCATGCGGCGCTACGACGCCGAGTACCTGCGTCTGAAGTCCCTGCTGGACAGCGGCCGTCTCGGCCGGCCCCTGATGCTGCACTGCACGCACCGCAACGTGGCGTCGCCGCCCGGTTTCACGACCGCGATGCTGATCGACAGCTCCGTGTCGCACGAGATCGACGCGGCGCGCTGGCTGCTGGGGCAGGAGCTGACGGCCGTGACGGTGCTGAGGCCGCGGCCCTCGTCGGGGGCGCCCGAGGGGCTCGGCGATCCGCAACTGGTGCTGTTCGAGACCTCGGAGGGCGCCCTGGTGGACGTGGAGATCTTCGTGAACTGCGGATTCGGCTACCAGGTGCGCTGCGAGGCGGTCTGCGAGGCCGGGAGCGCGCGGATCGGCGACGAGCACACGATGGTCGTGACCGCTGCCGGCGGGGCGCGGGAGGACGTGGCGCAGGACTACCTCGTGCGGTTCGCGGACGCCTACGACCGCGAGGTCCAGGCATGGGTGGACGCGACCCGGGAGGGCCGGGTGGCGGGCCCGAGCGCCTGGGACGGCTACGCGGCGGCCGTCGTCGCCGAGGCCGGTGTCCGCGCGCAGGAGAGCGGCACCCGGACGGCCGTCGAACCGGTCCCGCGCCCGGCGCTGTACGCCTGAGCCGAGGGACGCTCGCGAGGTCTTCGGGCGGGCCACCTCCCGGGCGGCCGGGAGGGTGCGGAACCCGCCCGAGGGCAGTCGTACGGGCAGTCGTACAGATGACCCTCGAACTGGAGATTGAACGGGGTCCAATGTCTCCCGACGGAGCGTCAAGTCGCGTACTCTGTCTACGACTTGACCAGGTCCGAGCGTACTGGATCCGGTTGAGCCGCGTCGGCCGGGAGGACGGCGGCATATGCCAGATGCACGACCGCGTCGTGTGTCGCCAAATCCCTTACAGGGCGTCGTGCGCTGTGCCACAGTCGTGATGGTCCTTCCGACTTCCCGGGTCGCACCGTCCCCGCATCGGAGTACGTCATGTCCCCCCATCTCTCTGCGGACAGCCCCGCCGCCCAGCCGCCGCCGAGCGGCACGGTCGACGCGCTCATCTCGCAGACGCGCCGGCTGCGCGGAGAGATGGACGCCGTACGACGTGACGCCCCCGCCGACGGCAGCGATCCGCAGGGCCGCTGGCAGCGCGCCCTCTGCGACCTCGCGATGCATCAACTCAACGATCTGGACGCGCACTTGGCGCAGCTGCGCGAGGGGCCGCCTCCCGTGCCCGCGCCCCCGGCCGCCCGGCCCGAGCCCGACGCACCCCGGCGCGGCTCGCTCCTCAGCCGGGTGGGCAGCGCCGAATGGAACCTGCTGACGGACGAGGCCAGCTGGTCCGGGGAGCTCTACCAGATCCTCGGCCGCGACCCCGCCGCTCCCCCGCTCACCCTCGACGAACTCCCGGCCCTCGTGCACGACGACGACCGGTCGATGCTGACGGCGATGGTCACCGACTGCCTCATCGACGCCAAACCCATCGACGGCGAGTTCCGCATCCGGCGTCCCGACGGCGGGGTGCGGACCGTGCACATGATGGGCGAGCCCGTACTGCACACCGACGGCAGCACCGCCTCGATGTGGGCCGTCCTGCGCGACGTCAGCGAACTGCGCCGCAGCCAGCGCACCGTGAGCGAGACCCGTGACTCACTGCAGCGGCAGCGGCACTTCGCGCAGACCGAACGCCGGCTCGCGGCCGAGCTGCAGGAGTCCGTGCTGCCCGCCCTGCGGGGCTCCCCGCGCCCGCTGCACGAGCGGCCCGGGGCGCTCGACCTCGCGGCCCGCCACCTGCCGTCCGCCACGGGGACCCTGACCGGCGGCGACTGGTACGACGCGATGGAGCTGCCCGGGGACGAGACGCTGCTCAGCGTCGGCGACCTCACCGGCCACGGGGTCGCCGCCGCCTCCGGCATGGCCACACTGCTGGGCGCCCTGCGCGGCATGGCCATGGCGGGCACCCGGCCCGGCCAACTCCTCTCCTGGCTCAACCAGTTGGTGGACGCCACCGGCCAGCCCGCGCTGGGCAGCACCGTCTGCTGCCGCTACCGCCCCGGAACCCGCACCCTGGCCTGGGCGCAGGCGGGACATCCCGCCCCGCTGCTGTTCCGCGGCGGGACGGGACGCGCTCTGGCGGCGCCCGACGGCGTGCTGCTCGGAGCGACCCCGGGCGCCGCGTACGGGCAGGCCCAGGAGACCCTCGAAGAGGGCGACGTGCTGCTCCTGCACACCGAGGGACTGGTCCCGCGACGCCCCGGGACGGCCGCCGTGCGGCACCTGCTCGGCCTGGCCCCCCGCCTGTGCGCGGCACGCACGGCCCAGGACTGCGTACGGGCCGTCGTCGAGGAGTGCGGCGGGACCGAGCGTGAGGACGACGCCTGCGTGCTCGTCGCCAGAGTGGTGTCCTGACCCCGCCCGTCACGCCCGGGAGCTGCTGCCTCCCCTGGGCTTCAACGCGCCCTTGGGCAGCGACAGTTTGATCTCCTCGCGCAGGTCCTGGATCTTCGGGTAACTGGCGTACTGCCCGGTGAGCCGGTACATCTCGCGCAGCCGGTCCCACGTGCGCTGGGAGGAGTTGGCCCCCATCGACGTCAGCGCCAGTCGCGCGTAGCGGTCGGCCTGTTCCGGGTCGTCGGCGATGAAGCAGGCGGACGCCAGGGAGATGTGGTCGAAGATCTTGGAGCGCTCACGGCCGGACCCGCGCAGTTCGAGTGCCTCCTTCGCATGACGCTGCGCGGTGGCGGCGGCCGACGGCTCGTGCTCGGCGAGGGTGCGGTAGGCGAGGGCCTGCATCCCGTGCATGTCGGCCTCGTCGAACATCTGCATCCAGCTCGGCGGCGGCACGTCCCCGCGGTCGGAGACGAACAGGTCCTCCGCCTCGCCCAGGGTGCGCCGCATGGCCTGGCCCTTGCCCAGCGACGCCTGTGCCCAGGCCTCGATGGTGTAGAGCATGGCCCTCGTCCGGGGCAGCATCTCGTCGCCCGAACCGGACTTGGCGAGCTTCATGAGGTCGAGTGCGTCGTCGGGCCGGCCCAGGTGCACCATCTGGCGGGCCGCCCGGGAGAGCGCCTCGCCGGCACGGGGCCGGTCGCCGCCCTCGCGGGCCGCGTGGGTGGCGATGATGAAGTACTTCTGCGCCGTGGGCTCCAGGCCGACGTCGTGCGACATCCAGCCCGCGAGGACGGCGAGGTTGGCGGCGACGCCCCACAGGCGCCGCTGCAGATGGTCGGGGTGCCGGTAGGAGAGCATGCCCCCCACTTCGTTGAGCTGGCCCACCACAGCCTTGCGCTGGAGCCCGCCGCCGCGGGCCGCGTCCCAGGCCCGGAACACCTCGACCGAACGCTCCAGTTCCTCGATCTCCTGCGACCCGATGGGGGCGGCCTCGTAGCGGTCGAACCCAGCGGGGTCGGCGTGCAGGGGGTTGTCGATTTCCGGTGCGTCGGCGGTCAGGGCCGGATCGGTGTGCAGCCAGTCATGCATGGCACTGCTGAGTGCTGATCCCGCGGCGAGCGCGGCACCCGCGCCCACCAAGCCGCGTCGGTTGAGCATGAGGTCCATTCCCGTGAATTCGGTGAGGACCGCAGCCGTACGGTCGGGCGCCCACGGCACTCCGTCGGGATGTTCCACTTTCCCGTCGCCTTGCCGTTTCCCCACGCGCCCGTGCCGGACCAGGCCGAGGTCCTCAATGGTCACGACACGGCCGAGTCGCTCGGTGAACAGCGCCGCCAGCACCCGCGGCACCGGATCGCGCGGGATCTCTCCCATGTCGATCCAACGCCGCACCCGTGAGGTGTCGGTCGCCAGCTGGGGGTGGCCCATGGCCGCCGCCTGCCGGTTGACCATCCTCGCGAGTTCGCCCTTGGACCAGCCGGCCAGGCCGAACAGGTCCGACAGGCGGGTGTTGGGTTGTCCGTTCACGTCAAGCCCCCAGGTTCTCGGCTGAAATCGACAGTAACCGCCTGTCAGTTGCTGAGCGACTATTCGCCAGGGTTCGCCAGGGTGCGCCAGATGGTGTGCCAGTGACCCACGGGTGTCAGGTAGGAACGCGCCACCCCGACCCGGTTGCCGCTGGGGCACTCCCCAGGGTGCACCAGGGCGACCGGGCGGGTTGACGCCGCAATTCGCAGGCACACGAAGGGATCTGTATCGCCCATGTACACAGCATCGTCCTCCGTGTCCGCTCCGCCCCGGTCGCTCCACTCCCGCCCGGCGGGCAGCGGCCCCTACCTCGACCCCGCGCGCCAGGCGGCGGCCCCCGTGCTCGGCGCCGGCAGGACGCGGCGTGTTCCGGGGCTCGGTGCCCAACCGCTCAGCGGGAGACTCGACTTGTCCGGCCCCCAGGGCGCGCAGCTGCGCACGGCGATCGCGTCGGTGCACCGGATCTGCCCGGAGTTCGCTCCGGTGCAGGTACTGCGCCGCAGCGGACGCTCCGTGCTCCTGGTCGGCACCACCGGCCGCAGCACCGCCGTCGCCAAGTGTTTACTGGACCACTCCCCCATCTGGGCGGAGCGGATCCGGCACGAAATAGCTGCCTACCGCTCGTTCGTCCGGCACCGGCCGCCGGTCCGGGTGCCCCGGCTGATCGCGGCGGACCCGGACAACTGCACCCTGGTCATCGAGCGGATGCCGGGACGGGTCGCCGCGCTCCAGCGGCACCCGGTCGAGACGCCGCCGCGCGCGGACATCCGGGCGGCCCTCAGCGCGATCTGCCGGCTGAACGCGTGGCGGCCGCCGGCGGGGACCTTCCATGCCCCGCTGGACTACGCGGAGCGGATCTCCCGCTTCCACGAGCTGGGTATGCTCACGGACCGGGACATGGGTGACCTGCAGAAGCTCGTGCACGGCATCGCGCATTCCACGGGCCGTCAGGGCATGGGCCAGTTCTGCCACGGCGACGCCCTCCTGTCGAACATCCTGCTCTCACCGGCCGGTCCGGTTCTGGTGGACTGGGAGCACGCGGGCTGGTACCTGCCGGGCTACGACCTGGCGACGCTGTGGGCGGTCCTCGGCGACGCTCCCATGGCGCGGCGCCAGATCAGCCAGCTCGCCCAGGCCGCGGGACCGGCGGCGCGCGACGCCTTCCTGGTCAACCTGATGCTGGTTCTGACCCGCGAGATCCGTACCTACGAGACGGCCGTGCAGCGTTCGATGCACGACACGGCCCCGGCGGCACCGGGACCGGCCCAACCGGGTGCCGCGCCGTCCGGCGAGGAACAGCGGCTGCTGCTGAGGCGGCTGCACGACGACTGCCAGATGGCCCGCAAGGCCGTCCGAGCGGCGGTCGGCACTCGCTGACGGGGGACGGCGGTCCGCGGTGCGCCCAGGACAGAGGCGTACCGCGGACCTTCGTCATGTCCGCGCGCGACCGGGTCCAATGGTCCACGCCACTGACGCCCCGCAGGCCGCCACGCCGCCGCCACGAAACTCCCTTCGACCGCCTCTGACATGGGAAAGAGGCCACTCCTGGGCATGATTGACGGATCGTCGGAGAGCGGGTACCACTGACCCACGTCGGGCCCGCCCCACCCACCGCGCTCGACCGTCCCAGGAGGCCGCATTGCGAGAATCCGCCACCTACCCCAGCGCCCCCGGCCCGTCCGGACGCGTACGCAGGACGGCGGTCGCGGTCGCCTCGGCGGCGCTGCTGCTGCCCCTGCTCGGCGCCGCCCCCTCCGGCACCTCCCCGTCCGGCACCGCGGCGCGGGAGCCCTCCGGGAGCCTGCGGGGCGCCTTCGCCGCCGCGTCGGCCGAGTACCGGGTGCCGCAGAGCGTGCTGCTGGGCGTCTCCTATCTCCAGTCCCGCTGGGACACGCACGGCGGAGCGCCGAGCGTCTCGGGCGGCTACGGGCCGATGCACCTCACCGACGCCCGCACCGCGCTCGCCGAGAGCGGGGCACGCCACCACTCCGAGGGCACGGAGGACGCCCGCGGCGACAGCTCCCGCGCTCCCCTGCTGCCCGAGGCGCGGGTGCCGCGGAACGCGGAACTGCCCGCGCGGCTGACGACGTTGCGGAAGGCGTCCGAGCTGACCGGCCTTGCGCCCGAGCGGCTGCGCACGGACGCCGCCGCCAACGTGGCGGGCGGCGCCGCGCTGCTCGCCGCCGCCCAGCGGCAGCTGGGTGAACCGCTGAGCGGCGACCCCGCCGACTGGTACGGGGCGGTGGCCCGCTTCTCGGCCGCGGACGACAGCGCCACCGCGGCGACGTACGCCGACGACGTGTACGACGTCATCCGCCGGGGCGAGCGGCGCACCACCGACACGGGAGAGCGGGTGGCGCTCGCCGCGCGGCCCGCGCTGCGGCCGGACACCGCGCAGCTGCGCGGCGCCGGTCTGCGCGAGGTCTCCGCCGAGGGCACCGAATGCCCGGCGAACGTGTCCTGCGAGTGGATCCCGGCGCCCTACGAGGAGTTCGGCGACGGCGACTACGGCAACCACGACCTGGGCGACCGGCCCGCGGCACAGCGCATCGAGTACATCGTCGTCCACGACACCGAAGGCGCCTGGGAGGGTGTCCTGAACATGGTCCAGGACCCGACCTACGTGTCCTGGAACTACACGCTGCGCTCGACCGACGGCCACATCGCGCAGCACGTGAAGGCCAAGGACGTCGCCTGGCACGCGGGCAACTGGTACGTGAACGCCAAGTCGGTCGGACTGGAGCACGAGGGCTTCCTCGCCTCCCCCGACGCCTGGTACACGGAGGCGATGTACCGCTCGTCGGCGCGGCTGGTGACCTACCTGGCCAAGAAGTACGACATCCCGCTGGACCGCCAGCACATCCTCGGGCACGACAACGTGCCGGGCCCGACCGCGTCGACCGTCCCCGGCATGCACACGGACCCGGGTCCCTACTGGGACTGGCAGCACTACTTCGCGCTGATGGGCCGTCCCTTCCACCGCACGGCCAAGGCCGGCGGCGGGCTGGTGACGGTACTGCCGAAGTACGCCGAGAACCAGCCGGTCTACACGGGCTGTGTCACCAAGGGCGAGCCCTGCGCGGCCCACGGTTCCAGCGAGGTGCGCCTGTACAGCCTGCCCGACGAGAGCTCGCCACTGATCAAGGACATCGGGCTGCGGCCCTCCGGGGGCGACTCGACGACCGACGTGAACGACATCGGCTCACGCGTCTCCACCGGCCAGCGGTACGCGGTGGCGGAGCGTGACGGCGACTGGACGGCGATCTGGTACCTGGGCCAGAAGGCCTGGTTCAGGAACCCGGTGAAGCAGCCCACGGCGGTGGACGCCTCGGGGCAGGTGGCGACTCCGAAGGCGGGCCTCACCGAGGTCCCGGTGTACGGACGCGCGTACCCCGAGAAGGAGGCGTATCCGGCGGGTGTGCCGGTGCAGGCCGTCTCCCCGCTGCCGTACAAGCTCCTGGCGGGCCAGCGCTACGCGGTCGGCGCCTCGGTGGCCGGCGAGTACTTCTACGCGCCGACCTTCGACACGGCCCCGCACAAGGTCGTGATCGGCAAGGACCGGTACTACGAGATCCAGTTCGGCCACCGGGTGGCCTTCGTCCGGGCCGCCGACGTGGAGCTCGTCGGCTCCGCCTCGTAGCGCGGTCACGCACGGAGAAGGGCCGGGTCCGCGTCGCCGCGGGCCCGGCCCTGTCATGTCCGGGGGTGCCTGCGCCCGGGCGCCGGGAGTCCCGGCCCGGGGGGTCAGCCCTGCTGGAACAGCTCCGCCGGCAGCGGCTTCAGCAGCGCGTACAGGTCGTCGGTGATGGGGCGGTCCCAGGCGGCGATGGTCACCAGGACGTTGTCACTGCGGTCGAACTGGACGCACGAGATCCGGCTCTCGGAGAGCTTCAGGCGGCGCACGATCAGCAGGTTGTCGCCCTGCATCACCGGCATGTCCTCGGCTCCGACGACCGTGACCTCCTCGTCGTTCTCCAGCGCGAGGAGGAGCTGCGCCACCTCGAAGGGAACCTCGTCCTCGCCGATGTCACGGGCCGGGGAGCCCTCCGGCAGATTGCCGATGATCATCGCGGGGCCGCGTCCGCCGAACAGGTCGTAGCGCAGGAAGACGCCCTGGCAGCTGCCGTCGGGGGCGGGAAGCAGGCCGGCGCCGAGATTGCCCGGCCAGTCGCCCGGGTCCATGGCCAGCACGTCGAAGTCGGGGCCGGCGGGTGTGGCGCTGCGGCGGCGGAGGAAGGACATGCCGCCATGGTACGTGCCCGGGCGGGTGCGGGGCCCTGGGGGCGCCGGGGCGGGCGGCCGGGAACACGGCCGGGGCGTCACCCAGGCCCACGGCGCACCACCCGTCACCGCGGTCCAGTCGGCGCGCACCCCCGGCCCCGGGACCCCTCGGCGTACGCGCCCCGGTCGCTCGCCGGCGGGCAGGACGGCAGCGGCGGGCGCCGCCCACCGCGGTCGGCGGCGGTGGCGCCGGGCAGGCGGGCGTACGCGGGGCCGCCGACCCCCTCCCCGCGGTGGGAAGGGGTGGCGGCGCCGGGCTCTCGGACATGAGGTCCGGGCTGGCGGGCGTGCGGTCCGGGCGGTCAGGTGAGGTCGAACTCGCCTTCGCGTGCCCCCGACACGAACGCGCCCCACTCCGCGGGCGTGAAGATCAGCGAAGGGCCCTGCGGGCGGCCGCTGTTGCGCATGGCGATGAAGCCCTCGACAAAGGCGATCTGGACGTCTCCCCGTCCTCGGCTGCTGGACTGCCACTCGGCGTTGCTGAGATCCAGCTCCGGCTTGTCCCAGCCCGCGAGCGGGTGCTGCTCGATGGTGCTTTCGGCCACGTCCGTGCTCCTCCCGGTTCGTCGTCCGCCGCCAGCCTAGCGATCGGTGCGGGTGGCGGACAGGCCACGTGAGGGGGACGGGTTCAGGAGGGCGGCGGCGCGGCGCCGACCAGCCACATGGAGAAGAACTGGGATCCGCCGCCGTAGGCGTGCCCCAGCACCCGGCGGGCCCCGTCCACCTGGTGCTCTCCCGCCTGTCCGCGCACCTGGAGCGCGGCCTCCGCGAAGCGGATCATGCCGGAGGCCCCGATCGGATTGGTGGAGAGGACCCCGCCCGACATGTTGACGGGCAGGTCGCCGTCCAGCTCCGTCACGCCGGACTCGGTGAGCTTCCAGCCCTCGCCCTCGGCGGCGAAGCCGAGGTTCTCCAGCCACATCGGCTCGTACCAGGAGAAGGGGACGTACATCTCGACGGCGTCGATCTCCCGGCGCGGGTCCGCGATGCCCGCCTGCCGGTAGACGTCGGCGGCGCAGTCCTTGCCGGCCTGCGGCGACACGAAGTCCTTGCCGGCGAAGAGCGTCGGCTCGCTGCGCATCGCCCCGCCGTGCAGCCAGGCCGGCGGCCTCGGTGAACGGGCCGCGCCCGCACGGTCGGTGAGGACCATCGCGCACGCCCCGTCCGAGGACGGGCAGGTCTCCGAGTAGCGGACCGGGTCCCACAGCATGGGCGAGGCCTGCACCTTCTCCAGTGTGATGTCGTGCTCGTGGAGGTGCGCGTACGGGTTCTTGAGCGCGTTGCGGCGGTCCTTGTACGCGACCAGCGAGCCGACGGTGTCGGGGGCGCCGGTCCGCCGCATGTAGGCACGTATGTGCGGGGCGAAGAAGCCGCCCGCGCCGGCCAGCAGGGGCTGCTGGAAGGGGACCGGCAGGGACAGGCCCCACATGGCGTTCGACTCCGACTGCTTCTCGAAGGCCAGGGTCAGGACCGTGCCGTGGACCCGGCCGGCGATCAGGTTGGAGGCGACGAGCGCGGTCGAGCCGCCGACGGAACCGGCCGTGTGGACGCGGAGCATCGGCTTGCCGACCGCGCCGAGGGCGTCGGCGAGATACAGCTCGGGCATCATGACGCCCTCGAAGAAGTCGGGCGCCTTGCCGATCACGACGGCGTCGACGTCGGCCCACGTCAGCTCGGCGTCGTCGAGGGCCCGCCGGGCGGCCTCGCGGACCAGGCCCGCGACGGAGACGTCGTGCCGGGCGGCCACGTGCTTGGTCTGGCCGATGCCTACGACGGCCACGGGCTCCTTGCTCATCGGGGGTCCCCTTCGAGTACGGCGACCAGGTTCTGCTGGAGGCAGGGCCCGGACGTGGCGTGGGCGAGCGCGCGGTCCGACTCCCCGCGGTGGACGCGGGCGGCGGCCTCACCGATGCGGATGAGCCCCGCGGCCATGACGGGGTGGGCGGCGAGCGGGCCCCCGGACGGGTTGACCCGGACGTCCGCGCCGAGCCGCAGCGCCTTGCGCAGGACCACCTCCTGCGAGGTGAACGGGGCGTGCAACTCCGCTGTGTCGACGGGCCGTTCGAAGGCGCCGGCCTTCTCGGCGGCGAGCCGCGCGGAGGGCGAGTCCGTCAGGTCGCGCACTCCGAGGGAGTGCGCCTCGATGCGGTGGTCGATGCCCCGGATCCAGGCGGGCCGTGCGCACAGCTCGCGGGCGCGGTCGCCGGCCGCGAGGACGACCGCCGCGGCCCCGTCCCCGACGGGCGGGCAGTCGCCGGTCCGCAGCGGGCGTACGGCGTAGTCGCCCTGCGGCACCGAACTTCGCAGCTGGGCATGAGGGTTGCCGGCCGCCGCGGCGCGGCAGCGGGACGCGACGGCGGCGAGCGCGCCCTCGTCGGTCTCACCGGCGTCGATGAGCGCCTGCGCCTGGAGGGCGGCGAGCGCGACCGAGTCCGGCCACAGCGGCGCCACGTAGTACGGGTCGAGCTGGCGGGTCAGGACGTCCCGTACGGAGCCGGGTGACGACTTGCCGTAGCCGTACACGAGGGCGGTGTCGGCGTCGCCGGTCAGCAGCTTGGTCCACGCCTCGTACAGCGCCCACGCGCCGTCCATCTCGACGTGGGACTCGGAGATCGGCGGCCAGGCGCCCACCCCGTCGAGCGCCATGGTGAAGGAGAAGGCGCGGCCCGCGAGGTAGTCCGAGGAACCGGAGCACGTGAAGTCGATGCCGCTGGTCCTCAGGCCGGTGCGGTCGAGGACCTCGTGCAGCACCGGGAGGAGCATCTCCACCTCGGAGAGCTCGTCGCTGGTGCGCCGGTGGTCGGTCTGCCCGAAGGCGACGACGGCGATCTCCCGCATCACAGCAGCTCCTTGTACGCCTCGTAGTCCGCGTCGGGTTCACCGGTGGGCCGGTAGTGGTCGGGGTACCGGCCCCCTTCCGTCCATACCGGTTCGACCCGCAGCCCCATGCGCACCTGGTCGTAGGGGATGCCCGCGATGCGGCCGTGCAGGGCGAGGTCGGCGCCGTCGAGGGCGATGTGCCCGTAGACGTAGGGCACGTCGATGTCGAGGTTCCGGGCCTTGATGTTGACGACGCAGTAGGTGGTGAGCGTGCCGCGCGGGCCGACCTCGACCTGCTCCGAGGTGGCGACCCCGCAGGTCGGGCACGCTCCCCGGGGCGGGACGTACACCTTGCGGCAGGACGGGCAGCGTTCACCGACCGTCCGCCGGCCGGCGAGGGCGTTGATGTAGGCGGTCTGGGCGCGGCCGGGCGAGTACACGTAGTCGAGGCGGGCGGGGGCGACGATGCCGGTCACCATGTCGTCGAACCGGCCGTCGTGGGCGGCCGGCCGGGCCGCGTCGGCCCGCCCGGACGTCCGGGTGCCGGTGCCGGGCCGCTCGTCGTGCGGTTGGAAGCAGGCGATGTCGGTGATGGCGCCGGAGCGTTCCGCCGCCCAGCGGACACGGACGCGCATGCCGGTGCGGACGGCCTCCGGTCCGGGGGCGTCGAGGGCGTGCAGCAGAGCGGTGTCGGCTCCGTCGAGCCGGACGAGCACCCAGGCGAAGGGAGTACTGAGGGGCTGGCCGCGCCGTGGCGCGTGGTTCCAGGCCCAGGTGGTGACGGTGCCGGTGGGGGCGACCTCGACGAGGTCGCGTATCTCCTCGGCGGTCACGGGGTCGTACTCGACGGGCGGGACGAGCGTCCTGCCGTCGGTGGTCCGCACCCCGAGCACGACCCGCTCGCGCAGGCCGGTGAGGAAGGCGCTCTGGACGGGTCCGAGCGAGCGGGTGAAGGGGAATTCGAGGACCAGGGGGGCTTTGAGGACTTCGGTCATCCCGGGTGGCTCCTTCGGGGGTCGAGCGCCGCGTCTCCTGCCGGAGGTCAGGCGCGCCGGAAGACGGGCGGGCGCTTCTCGGCGAAGGCCCGGGAGCCCTCCTTGGCGTCCGCGGTGCCGAAGACCGGCCAGCCGCGCTCCAGTTCGGCGGCCAGGGCGTCGGTCTCGCTCAGGCCGGCGCTCGCGTACACGGACGCCTTCACGGCCTCGACGGCCAGCGGGCCGCAGGCATTGACGCGTTCGGCGATCTCCAGTGCCTCGGTGAGCGCGGTGCCGTCGGGGACGACCCGGCCGATCAGCCCGACGGCGGCGGCCTCGGCGGCGGTGTACGGGCGTCCGGTGAGCAGCATCTCCAGGGCGTGGGTGTGCGGGATCTGCCGCGGGAGGCGGACCGTGGACCCGCCGATGGGGAACAGGCCGCGCCTGACCTCGAAGAGCCCGAAGGTCGCCGACTCCCCGGCCACGCGGATGTCGGTGCCCTGGAGGATCTCCGTGCCGCCCGCGACGCAGTGGCCCTCGACGGCGGCGATCACCGGCTTGCGGGGCCGGTGGTGGCGCAGCATGGCTTTCCAGTGCAGGTCCGG
Source organism: Streptomyces sp. NPDC054842 (assembly GCF_053611025.1). NCBI lineage: Bacteria > Bacillati > Actinomycetota > Actinomycetes > Kitasatosporales > Streptomycetaceae > Streptomyces > Streptomyces sp. NPDC054842. The sequence goes on along the minus strand of NZ_JBSGZN010000020.1, from coordinate 102,733 downwards.
GTCCTTCTCCAGCCGGTCCCGGTACTGGTCCCCGTCCATCCCGCCGCCCGCCAGCGCCTTGAGGTCCATCCCGGCGCAGAACGTGCCGGCCGCCCCGGTGAGGACGACCGAGCGGACGGTGTCGTCCTCGTCGGCCTCGGTCCAGCCGTCGTACAGGCCGACCAGCATCGGCAGCGAGAGCGCGTTCTTGGCCTCGGGCCTGTTGAGCGTGAGCACCAGTGTGGCGCCTTCGCGCTGCACGGTGAGGTGTTCCGTCCCACCCATTGCCGTCCTCCCGTCTCAGGAACGAGAACAGGTTGCAGGAGGCGCCGGGCCAGTACAAGGGTTTCCTGACAGACAGTCAGATTTCTTCGGCCGGGGCCCTTCCCTGTTGGGTCCCGCTTTGCTCTGATGACCGACGAGCCGAGGGATACCGGGCACGCCCGGGGTCAGGAGGAGCGGTGGAGTACAACCTTGCCGACCTGTTCGAGTCGGTCGTCGACGTGGTCCCCGACCGCGAGGCACTCGTGTACATCGACCACCCCGGCACCGGCGCCGAACGCCGCCTGACCTACGCCGAGCTCGACGCGGCGGCGAACCGCGTCGCCCACCACCTGACGGACGCCGGCGTCCGTCCCGGCGAGCACCTCGGACTCCACCTCTACAACGGGGTCGAGTACGTGCAGACCGTGCTGGCCTGCCTGAAGGCGCGGATCGTGCCGGTCAACGTCAACTACCGCTATGTCGAGGACGAGTTGGTCCACCTCTACCGGGACGCGGACCTGGTGGGCCTGGTCTACGACGCCGAGTTCGCCGACCGTGTGGCGGCGGTGCTGCCGCGGACTCCCGCACTGCGGCACCTCGTCCGCGTCGGGACCCCCGCACCCGGCGCCGTCGCTCCTCCGGGGGTGGACTACACGGACGCCGAGGCGGCGGGCTCTCCCGCACGGGGGTTCCCGCCGCGGTCGGCGGACGACCAGTTCATCATCTACACGGGCGGCACGACCGGGATGCCCAAGGGCGTGATGTGGCGCCAGGAGGACCTGTTCTTCTCCGGACTGGGCGGCGGCGCGCCGACCGGGGAGCCGGTCCGCCGCCCGGAGGAGCTCGCCGAGCGCGTCACGGCGGGCGGCGACGGCATCACCTTCTTCCCCACTCCCCCGCTGATGCACGGCACCTCCACGCTCACCGCGTTCATCGGGTTCAACTTCGGCCAACGCGTCGTGATCCACCGCAAGTTCGTGCCCGAGGAGGTGCTGCGCACCATCGAGCGGGAGCGGGTCACCAGCGTGTCCCTGGTCGGCGACGCGATGCTGCGGCCCCTGATCGACGCGCTCGGCGGACCCCTCAAGGGCACCGACTGCTCCTCGCTGTTCAGCGTGTCCTCGTCCGGGGCGATCATGTCGGAGACGGTCCGCGAGCAGTTCCAGGCGCTCGTCCCGAACGTCATGCTGCTGAACAACTTCGGCTCCTCGGAGTCCGGCTTCAACGGCACGGCGACACCGGACTCGGGGCCGGACAGAGGCTTCCGGGTGCGCGTCAACGCCCGTACCCAGGTGGTCGATCCGGCCACCCACGAACCGGTCGCGATCGGCGAGCCCGGGCGCATCGCGCAGCGCGGTCACGTCCCCCTCGGCTACTACAACGACCCGGCGAAGACGGCCGAGACCTTCTTCCACAAGGGCGGTGAGCGGTGGGTGCTCCTCGGTGACATGGCGACGGTCGACGAGGAGGGCGTCGTCACCGTCCTCGGCCGGGGCTCCCAGTGCATCAACACCGGGGGAGAGAAGGTGTATCCGGAGGAGGTCGAGCAGGCGCTCAAGGCCCACCCGGACGTCTACGACGCGCTGGTCGCCGGGGTGCCGGACGCGACGTGGGGCAATCACGTGGCGGCCGTGGTCCAGTTGCGCCGGGGAGCGGCCGAACCGTCCCTGGAGGACATCCAGACGCACTGCCGCTCCCGCCTCGCGGGATACAAGGTGCCGCGCCAGCTCGTGATCACGGACAGCATCCGGCGGTCGCCGAGCGGGAAGGCCGACTACCGGTGGGCGCGCGGCGTAGCGGTGCGGGCGGACATCTAGGCCCGTGCGTACGGAGGGCGGCCGCCGGGACCCGGCGTAGTCTTTGCGCGCGGTTGACCGTGCGGATTGAACTGCGGGTGAAGGCGGGCCGTACGGAGGGTGGCGGTCCCGGCCTCGGGGCGGTTCCGCCGCGTCAGCACGGGCTTCGTACGGAAGGACCTTCGCGTGTCGCACATCACGCGCTCGCCGCAGCAGCCGGACACCGGTGGGGAGGCCGCCGACGCCGGCCCCGGCACGACGGCGGACGCCGCCCCCGGACCGGACACCCCGGCGGACGCCGGCGGGGGCGGCTCCCGGCGGTCGGCCGGACGTGACGGCCGGCCCGGCGCACAGGAGCCGGACGGCGGTGCCGGAGACGTCGACTCGGCACCGGAACCGGCCGACGACACGCAGGCGCCCGGCCCCGACGAGCCCGCCGGAGGCGGCGCGACCGACGGCGCCGTCTCGCCCGGAGAACCGCAGGCCGCACCGGACTCCGACGGCCACGGCCCCGCCGGCCCCCCGGACACCGGGACGGGCGACGACACCCCGGACGCCCGTGAACCCGCCGAGGGCGACGCGCCCGTGGAGTCCGCCGATGCCGGGGAGGGGGACGGCGCTCCCGTCCGGGCCGGCTGGTGGGGCTGGCGGCGCAGGTACCCGCGGGCGGCCCGGACCGTGACCGTCGGCACCACCGTCCTCGCCGGCGCCCTGGTGCTGTTCGCCCTCCTCGTGCCGAACCACCTCGACCGCCTCACGTTCGGCGCCTTCCTCCGCATCCCGGCCGAGGGCGTGCTCCTCGCCGGGCTGCTGCTCGTGCTGCCGCCGCGGGCGAGGCGGATCACCGCGTGGTGCGCGGGGACCGGCCTCGGTCTGCTGACCGTCCTGAAGTTCATCGACATGGGCTTCTACTCGGTGCTCGACCGGCCCTTCGACCTGGTCCTGGACTGGATCCTGTTCGACGACGCCGCGGAGTTCCTCAAGGAGTCCGTCGGCCGGACCGGCGCGCTGCTCGCCGTGGTCGCGGTCGTCGCCCTCGTCGTGGCCCTGCTCGTCCTGGTGGCCCTCGCCGTCGTCCGGATGAGCACCCTGATGGCCGGGCACCGCACGGTCGCCGCCCGGACCACCCTCGTCCTCGGCACCGCGTGGATCACCTGCGTGACGCTCGGCGTGCAGTTCACCGACGTCCCGGTGGCCGCCAAGCTCAACGCCAACCTGCTGGAGAACCGGGCGCACCAGGTCCGGGCCGGGATCCGTGACGGCCGGGTGTTCGCCGAGCAGGCCCGCGTCGACGCCTTCGCCGACACCCCGCCCGACCAGCTGCTGACCGGACTGCGCGGCAAGGACGTCCTGTTCACGTTCATCGAGAGCTACGGACGTTCCGCGATCGAGGACCCGGCGATGGCCGACCAGGTCGACGCCGTGCTGAAGGACGGCACCGCGTCGCTGGAGGCCGCCGGGTTCTCCTCGCGCAGCGGCTGGCTGAAGTCGCCGATCGCCGGTGCGGGCAGCTGGCTGGCCCACTCCACCTTCCTGTCCGGCCTCTGGATCAAGAACCAGCAGCGCTACCGGAATCTCACCTCCAGCGACCGCGCGACACTGACCGGCTACTTCCAGAAGACCGGCGCCTGGCGCACGGTCGGCATCGTGCCCGGGGTGCGCCGCGCCTGGCCCGAGGGCAAGTTCTTCGGCCTCGACCACATCTACGACTCCGAGCACCTCGGCTACGAGGGCCCGTACTTCAGCTGGACCCCGGTACCCGACCAGTTCAGCCTGGAGGCCTTCGAGCGGCTGGAGCACGGCAAGAAGGACCGGAAACCGATGATGGCGGAGATCATCCTGGCCTCCAGCCACAACCCGTGGGCGCCGATCGCCCGCATGGTGGACTGGGACGACCTCGGCGACGGATCGGTCTTCGAGCAGATCGAGAAGGAGGGCAAGGACCCCAAGGAGGTCTGGAAGAACCCGGAGGACGTGCGCACCGAGTACCGGCGGGCCATCGAGTACTCGCTGCACAGCCTGATCGAGTACATGGAGCGCTACGGCGACGAGAACACCGTGCTCGTCTTCCTCGGCGACCACCAGCCGAACCCGACGGTCACCGGCAGCGGCGCGAGCAAGGACGTGCCCGTCACGGTCGTCGCGCACGACCCGAAGGTGCTGGAGAAGATCTCCGGGTGGAACTGGACGGAGGGCCTCAAGCCCGCCGAGGACGCGCCGAGGTGGGGCATGGACAAGTTCCGCGACCGGTTCATGACGGCGTACGGCCCCCATCCCGGCTCCGCCGCCCCGGCCCCGACGCCCTGACCGGCGCACGCGTGCCGGGGCCGGCCCCGCACACCCCTTGACGATCCGCCCGGGCCCCTGAATTACTGATCCCGAACAGCACGACCGAATGATCGGTCGCCCGTAATGACGCGGTTGTCGAGGGAGATGTCCCATGGCGGATTCCACGGACTCCAGGCTCGCGGCGGACCCCGGGGGCCCGCTGGACGAGGCCGAGCGGCTCGACCTCCCGGCACTCCGGGCCCTGCAACTGGAGCGTCTGCGGGCGTCGCTGCGGCACGCGTACGAGAACGTGCCCTTCTACCGTGAGTCCTTCGACAAGGCGGGCCTGCACCCCGAGGACTGCCGCTCCCTCGCCGATCTGGCCCGTTTCCCGTTCACCACGAAGGCGGACCTGCGTGAGCACTACCCGTACGGCATGTTCGCCGTGCCGCGGGAGCGGGTCCGCCGGCTCCACGCGTCGAGCGGCACGACCGGGCGCCCCACGGTCGTGGGCTACACGGAGAACGACCTGTCCATGTGGGCCGACATGGTGGCCCGTTCACTGCGGGCCGCGGGCGCCCGTCCCGGGGACGTCGTGCATGTGGCGTACGGCTACGGCCTGTTCACCGGCGGACTCGGCGCGCACTACGGCGCCGAGCGGCTCGGCTGCACGGTGATCCCCGCGTCCGGTGGCATGACGGCACGTCAGGTCCAGCTGATCCAGGACCTGGAGCCGCGGATCATCATGGTGACCCCCTCGTACATGCTGACCCTGCTCGACGAGTTCGAGCGCCAGGGCGTCGATCCGCGCGGCACCTCGCTCCGGGTGGGCGTGTTCGGCGCCGAGCCGTGGACCGAGGAGATGCGGCGCGAGATCGAGGAGCGGTTCGCCATCGACGCGGTCGACATCTACGGCCTGTCGGAGGTGATCGGCCCGGGGGTCGCCCAGGAGTGCGTGGAGACCAAGGACGGCCTGCACGTGTGGGAGGACCACTTCTATCCCGAGGTCGTCGATCCGCTGACGGGCGAGGTGCTGCCGGACGGCGAGGAGGGCGAGCTGGTGTTCACCTCGCTCACCAAGGAGGCCATGCCCGTGATCCGTTACCGGACGCGGGACCTGACCCGGCTGCTGCCCGGCACCGCGCGGGTCTTCCGCCGCATGGAGAAGATCACGGGGCGCAGCGACGACATGGTGATCCTGCGCGGGGTCAACCTCTTCCCCACGCAGATCGAGGAGATCGTGCTGCGGACGCCGGGCGTCGCACCGCACTTCCAGCTGCGCCTCACCCGCGAGGGCCGCCTCGACGCGCTGACGGTGCGCGCCGAGGCCCGGTCCGGCGCCTCAACCGAGGCACGCGAGGACGCGGCCCGGGCCATCACGAGGGCGGTGAAGGACGGCATCGGGGTCTCGGTGACGGTGGAGATCGTCGAACCGGAGTCCCTGGAGCGGTCGGTGGGGAAGATCAGGCGGATCGTCGATCTGCGTCCCCGCTGACCGCGGTCACGATCCGGCAACGCCCCTCTCGCGAGGACGACGGAGGCGAACGTCCGGCGCGCCCGGCACGTCGAAGTGGTGTTCCGGGGGTTCCTGCGCGCAGGCCCCGCCCGTCCCGTCGCCCCTGGGGGGATCCATGCCTGCGTACACCCGGCGCACCGTCGACCTGTTCCTCTTGCTGGCCCTGAGCGCCGGCACGGCCGGTGTCCTGGCCGGCTGCGGCGACGAACGGCAGGCCGGCTCCCACCGGGCGCGGGCGTCGCAGGACCGCGCCCGTGAGGTCGCCGAGGCGTGGGACGGGTCGGAGGAGGCGCGGGCGTGGCGGACGGGGTACCACCCGGTCGGAGACCTCGTCCGACTGCCCGACCACGCCTTCCGCAGCGACGCCGACAAGCGCGCGTACGTCGCCGGAGTCTTCGTGCTGGCGGGCGAACTGCCGCCCGCGCCGCGCAGGCCGGGGCAGGTGCGGTGGCGGAACGGCGACTCGCTCACGCTGCCGCTCCTCGACGCGCGCGAGACCTACGGGCAGGTGGCACGCGGCGGCGACCAGGGGCCGCACCTCACGGTGACCGGGGCGGAGCTGGGCGAGATGACGGTGGACACCAGCCGGGGCCCGGCCACCGTCCCGGCCTGGCTGTTCACCCTGAAGGGGTACGACACCCCGCTCGGGCGGGTGGCCCTGGACTCCTCGAAGACGCCCCGTCCCCCGATCGGCCCGGCCGGCGGGACCCCGACCGACGACCTGGCTCCGCTCCTCGGCCTGGCCGGTACGGCCGGGGACGGGCGGTCCGTCACCGTGATGGCCGGCCACGGCTCCTGCGACGACGGCCCCGCCGTGGACGTCCTGGAGACGAAGGGCAGCGTGGTGCTGTCCGCGTACGTCGTCGGGGCGGACGACGGCCCCTGCACGTCGGACCTGCGGTCCAAGGAGGTGACGGTGAAGCTGGACCGGCCGCTGGGCGACCGGCTGCTGCTCGACGCGTTCACGGGCCGCCCGGTGCCCCGCGAAGAACGCAAGGGGACCGCGGCGAGCGGGAGTTGAGCGTCAGGATTCGCCGAACCGGTCGCGCAGCTCCCGCTTGAGGATCTTGCCGCTGGCGTTGCGCGGCAGCCCGTCCACGAACAGCACGCGCTTGGGCGCCTTGAAGTGGGCGAGCTTCTCCCGCGCGTGGGCGAGGAGTTCGCCCTCGGTGACCTCGCCGCGCGGGACGACGACCGCGGTGACGGCCTCGATCCAGCGCTCGTCGGGCAGGCCGATCACCGCGACCTCGGCGACCCCCTCGTGCGTGTAGAGCGCGTCCTCCACCTGGCGCGAGGCGACCAGCACGCCCCCGGAGTTGATGACGTCCTTCACGCGGTCGACCACCGTGAAGTACCCGTGGGCGTCCCGCACGGCCAGGTCCCCGGAGTGGAACCAGCCGTCCCGGAAGGCGTCCGCCGTCTCCTCCGGCTTGTCCCAGTACCCCTCGCACAACTGGGGTGAGCGGTACACCACTTCGCCCGCCTCGCCGTCGGGGGCGTCCTTGCCGGACTCGTCCACGACGCGCGCCTCGACGAAGAGGACCGGCCGGCCGCAGGAGTCCATCCGCCCCTTGTGCTCGTCGGGCCCGAGGACCATGGCGAGCGGGCCGATCTCGCTCTGCCCGAAGCAGTTGTAGAAGGCCAGCCCCGGCAGCCGCTCCCGCAGCCGCTCCAGCACGGGCACCGGCATGATCGACGCCCCGTAGTAGGCCTTGCGCAGGCCGCTGAGGTCGCGGGTGGCGAAGTCGGGGCGGTTGGACAGGCCGATCCACACCGTGGGCGGCGCGAACAGGCTGTCCGCCCTGCCCTGTTCGACGAGGTCGAGGATCCGCTCGGCGTCGGGCGCGTCGAGGATGACGTTCTGCGCGCCCACCGCGAGGTACGGCAGCAGGAACACGTGCATCTGGGCCGAGTGGTAGAGCGGCAGGGAGTGCACGGGCCGGTCCCCGGCCTGGAGGTCCAGGGCGGTGATGGCGCTCAGGTACTCGTGCACCAGGGCGCGGTGGGTCATCATCGCGCCCTTGGGGAGCGCGGTGGTGCCCGAGGTGTAGAGGAGCTGCGTCAGGTCCTCGCCGCGGGGCTCGGGACCGTCGTACGGGTGGGCCGCCGGGAGCCGGGCGAGCAGCGAGTCGTCGGTGTCGCGCAGCGGCAGGACGCGGGTGCCGTCGGGCAGGTTCGGGGCGAGGTCCTGGTCGGCGAGCACGAGTCCGCAGCCGGACTGGCCGACGATGTAGGCCAGGTCGTCGCCGGTCAGGTTCTGGTTGACGGGTACGTGCACGAGGCCGGAGCGCGCGCAGGCCAGGAAGCCGATCAGGTAGGCGTCGGAGTTGTGGCCGTAGGCGCCCACCCGGTCGCCGCGCTCCAGGCCGGTGCCGAGCAGGACGCTCGCGGCGCGGGACACCGCCTCGTCGAGTTCGGCGTAGGTCCAGGAGCGGTCGCGGTAGTGGACCGCGACGCGCTCGGGGGTCCGCCGGGCGCTGCGCCGCAGCACCCCGTCGACCGTGACGCTTCGTCCCGCCGTCATGCCCGCTCCTTCGTCCGTCGTGCCCTGGCGTGATCCTCGTCGGGCCGTACGACCGGGGTCAAGCATCCGGCACCGTGGCGGGCACGGCGAGCACCGGCGGGGACGCCCGCGGTCCCGCCCATGACGGCAGGGCGGGAGCGGGACCGGGGCCGCGTCACACCGCCCGGGTGCGTCCCGCCCAGTAGGGGTCGCGCAGGCGCCGCTTGTACAGCTTGCCGTTGGGGTCGCGGGGCATCGCCCCGATGAAGTCGACGCTCTTGGGCCGCTTGTATCCGGCCAGCCGCCGCGCGCAGTGCTCCAGGATGTCGGCGGCGAGTTCCGGGGTGGGCTCGTGGCCGGGGGCGGGCTCGACCACGGCCTTGACCTCCTCGCCCCAGTCGTCGTGCGGGATCCCGAAGGCCGCGGCGTCCGCGACGGCGGGGTGGGCGAGCAGTTCCGACTCGATCTCGGCCGGGTAGATGTTGACCCCGCCCGAGATGATCATGTCGATCTTGCGGTCCCGGAGGAAGAGGTAGCCGTCCTCGTCGAGACATCCCAGGTCGCCCACGGTGAAGAAGTCGCCGATGCGGTTCTTCCGCGTCTTGGTCTCGTCCTTGTGGTACGCGAATCCGCCGGTGCTCATCTTCATGTACACGGTGCCGAGTTCACCGGCGGGCAGCCGCTTGCCGTCGTCGTCGAAGACGGCCAGTTCGCTGATGGGCCACGCCTTGCCGACGGTGCCGGGCTTCTTGAGCCAGTCCTCGGCGGTGGCGAAGGCGCCGCCGCCCTCACTGGCGGCGTAGTACTCCTCCACGCACGCGCCCCACCACTCGATCATGGCCCGTTTCACGTGGTCGGGGCAGGGCGCGGCGCCGTGGATGGCGTGCCGCATCGAGGACACCTCGTAGCGCGCCCGTACGTCCGCGGGCAGGGCCAGCAGCCGGTGGAACTGGGTGGGGACCATGTGGGTGTGCGTGCACCTGTGCGTGTCGATGAGGCGCAGCATCTCCTCCGGCGTCCACTTCTCCATCAGCACCAGGCGGTGGCCGATGTGCAGGGAGGCGCCCGCGAACTGGAGGACGGCCGTGTGGTAGAGCGGCGAGCAGACCAGATGGACGTTGTCGTCGAACGGCTTGATGCCGAAGATGCCGAGGAAGCCGCCGAGGTGAGTCTCCTCGGGCGGCCTGCCCGGCAGCGGTCGGCGGATGCCGCGGGGCCGGCCCGTGGTGCCCGAGGTGTAGTTCATGACCCAGCCGAGGGTGCGGTCGTCCGGCGCCGACCCGCGCCGCCCTTCGAGGAGTTCCGCGTACGGGCGGAAGCCGCGGACGTCGCCGACCGCGTACCGGTGGCCGGCGGGGAGGGCGGCCTCGTCGGCGGCCTGGCGCGCGGCGTCGGCGAACCGTTCGTGGGCGATGAGCACCTTGGCGCCGGAGTCCGAGACGATCCAGGCGATCTCGGGGCCGACGAGGTGGTGGTTGACGGGGACGAGGTAGAAGCCGGCCTGGGAGGCCGCCAGATAGGCGGTGAGGAACTCGACACCGTTGGGCAGGACGACGGCGAAGGCGTCGCCGCGTTCGAGTCCCGCGGCGCGCAGTCCGCGGACCAGCCGGTTGGCGTCGGCGTGCAGGCGTCCCGCGGTCCACTCCTCGCCGTCCGGCGCGACGAGGACGCCGCGCCCGGGGTCCGCGGCGGCCTGGGCCCAGAAGCCGTTGGGGGGCGGGGTCACGGTGCTCAAGACGGGGTGCTCCTTCCCGCGATGCGGTTGATGCGGTCGACGGCCTTCTCGAAGCCGCGGGTGAGGTCGTCGAAGACCGCCTGGACGGGGCGTTCGTGGTTCATCCGTCCGACGATCTGTCCCACGGGGGTGCCGAGCAGCGGCTCGACCTCGTACTTCTGGATGCGGGAGAGCGCGTCGGCGACCAGCAGGCCCTGCAACGGCATCGGGAGGGTGCCGGGCCCGCTCGGGTCGTCCCAGGCGTCGGTCCACTCGGTGCGGAGCTGGCGCGCGGGTTTGCCGGTCAGGGCGCGGGAGCGGACGGTGTCGCCGGAGCCGGCGGCGAGGAGCTTCTCCGTGACCGCCCGGGAATGCATGTCGGCCTCCGTGGTGGTCAGCCAGAGGGAGCCGAGCCACACGCCCTGGGCGCCGAGTGCGAGGGCCGCCGCCACCTGCCGGCCGCTGCCGATGCCGCCCGCCGCGAGCACGGGCAACGGGTCGACGGCGTCGACGATTTCGGGGGTGAGGACCATCGTGGCGATCTCCCCGGTGTGGCCGCCCGCCTCGTAGCCCTGGGCGACGACGACGTCGATGCCGGCCTCGGCGTGCTTGCGGGCGTGCCGGGCGCTGCCCGCGAGGGCCGCGACGAGCACGTCCCGGTCGTGGGCGCGCGCGACGACGTCGGCGGGCGGCGAGCCGAGGGCGTTGGCGAGCAGGGCGATCGGGTAGTCGAAGGCGACGTCGAGCTGGTCGCGGGCCACCTGCTCCATCCACCCGGTGATGCGCCAGCCGGACGCCTCTCCGTCGGCGAGTTCGGGCACGCCGTACTTGGCGAGGGTGTCGGCGACGTACTGCCGGTGCCCCCGCGGGATCATCGCCTCGACGTCGGCCTCGGTGACGCCCTCCACCTTCCTGGCGGGCATGACGACGTCGAGACCGTAGGGCCTGTCGTCCACGTGGGCGTCCAGCCAGTCGAGGTCGCGCCTGAGGTCGTCGGGGGCCGTGTAGCGGACCGCGCCGAGCACACCGAATCCGCCCGCTCTGCTGAGGGCGGCGGCGACGGCGGGGAACGGCGTGAAGCCGAAGACGGCGTGCTCGACTCCCAGAGTGGTGCTCAGCTCCGTCTGCATGGCCGCAGGATGCCGCAGAGGCCCGGACGAGGGAAGACATTTTCTGATGCTCCGTCAGTTTTCTGCGGTCGGGCCCGGCACCGCCCGGCAGGGTTGACACACCCGTCGCCTGACAGGAAAGTTTCACCGCGCGAGGCGAAACCGGAAAGATACTTTCAGGCGGCGCGGCAGGAGGCTCCTCGGTGACCGAAGACGCAGCGGGCAGAGCGACCGGCGGGCCGACCCGTCGCCAACTGGGCCGACACGCCCTGGCCGTGGGCGGCGCCCTGGCCATCGCCCCCTTCCCCGCCGGGCCGGCGGCCGCCACCGGACCGGGCCGGCGTCACCCGACGCTGCGCCACGGCTCCGCCGAGCGGGCCGGACTCCTGTCCGGGCACCTGCGCCAACTCGTCACCGACGCCGAGGCGTTCCTCGGCCCCTCCCCCAAGCACCCCTGGTACGCGGGCGCGGTGCTCCTCGCCGGCCGCGGCGGCACCGTGGCCCTGCACCGGCCGATCGGCAAGGCGGTGCGCTACTCGGCGTACGACGAGAAGACGGACACGGGCGTCGAGTTCCCGCCCGAGCGGCAGATCGCGATGGCCGAGGACACCGTCTTCGACCTCGCCTCCGTCTCCAAGCTGTTCACCTCGATCCTCGCCGTGCAGCAGATCGAGCGCGGCGCACTGGAGCTCGGCGCGCGCGTCGCGTCGTACCTGCCGGATTTCGCGGGCGGCGGCAAGCAGGACGTCACGATCCGCCAACTGCTCACCCACACCTCAGGATTCCGCGCCTGGCTCCCCCTCTACGCCGCGCCGACCCGCGAGGCGAAGCTCCGGCTCATCTGGGACGAGGCCCCGCTGAACCCGCCGGGCAGCCGCTACCTCTACTCCGACCTCAACCTGATCTCCCTCCAGCTCGTCCTGGAGGAGGTCACCGGCCGGGCACTCGACACGCTCCTGCACGACGAGATCACCGCCCCGCTCGGCATGCACCGCACCCGCTACAACCCGCCCGCCGCCTGGAAACCCCGGATCGCGGCCACCGAGGACGCGCGCCCGCCCTGGTCCGGGCTGGACCGCGGGCTGGTCTGGGGCGAGGTGCACGACGAGAACGCGTACTCCCTCGGCGGCGTCGCCGGGCACGCCGGTGTGTTCTCCTGCGCGTGGGACCTCGCGGTGCTCGGCCGCACCCTGCTCAACGGCGGCGTGTACGGGGCGGCGCGCATCCTCAAGCCCGAGTCGGTGGAGCTGATGTTCACCGACTTCAACACGGCCTTCCCCGGCGACGAGCACGGCCTCGGCTTCGAGCTCTACCAGCACTGGTACATGGGCGCGATGGCCACCCCGCGCACCGCCGGGCACACCGGCTTCACCGGCACCTCCGTCGTCCTCGACCCGACGACGGACTCGTTCCTCGTCCTGCTGGGCAACTCGGTTCACCCGGTGCGGAGTTGGCGGTCCGGGTCCGCGCCCCGGGTGGCCGCCGCCGACCACCTGGCGCGCGCCGTGCCGGTCCGCCCCGCGCGTGGCCGCACGGCCTGGTTCTCCGGCATGGCGAGCGCGACGACGGCGACGCTCACCCTGCCCGCACTCGACACGACGGCGGCGTCCACACGGCTGCGCTGCTCCGTGTGGTGGGACACCGAACCCCAGTCGGACGGCCTGTTCCTGGAGTCCTCGGCGGACGGGGGCGCGACCTGGCTGCCCGTCCCGTTCACGACCGTACGGCGCGACGAGGAGCCACGGGACCATCCGGCCGGCTCGGTCACCGGCTGGTCGGGCCGCGTCTGGCACCGGCTCCACGCCGGCCTGCCCCCGGGCCGCGGACTGAGGCTGCGCTGGCGGTACACCACCGACCGCCTGTACTCCGGGCGCGGTGCCTACGTCGACGCGCTGCGCGTCGAGGCGGACGACCGCGTCGTCTTCGACGGCGCACGGCCCGCGGACGCCGCACGCGTCGAGGCGGCGGGCTGGTCGCCCTCGGCGGACTGACCCCGCCGCACAGGGCCCGCACACGACCGCAGGGGCGGCGCCGGTCCGGTGCGGCCCCTGCGCCCGCCCTGGCCGCGACGGCCCGTCTAGCGCGGCCCGCCCCGCTCCAGCGACTCCAGTACGGCCATCGCCGCGTTGTGCCCGGGGACGCCGCTCACGCCGCCGCCGCGGACGGCGCCCGCCCCGCACAGCAGGACGTTGGCGTGCCGGGTCTCCACACCCCACCGTCCGGTGCCCTCCTGCGCGTACGGGAAGGCGAGGTCGCCGTGGAAGATGTTGCCGCCGGGCAGCCGCAGGTCGCGTTCCAGGTCGAGCGGGGTCCTGGCCTCGATGCACGGGCGGCCCTCGGCGTCGGTCGCGAGGCAGTCCGCGAGCGGCTCGGCGAGGTACGCGTCCAGCTCCGCGAGCGTCGACTTCAGCAGCTCGGCGCGGGCACCGTCGTTGTCCGCGGCGAAGAGCCGGGCCGGGGTGTGGAGGCCGAACAGCGTGAGGGTCTGGTAGCCCTCGTCGGCCAGTGCGGCGCCGAGGATCGTGGGGTCGGTCAGCGAGTGGCAGTAGATCTCCGAGGGCGGCGCGGCGGGCAGGGAGCCGGACGCGGCCTGGGCGTGCGCGGTGGCCAACTGCTCGTACCCCTCGGCGACATGGAAGGTGCCGGCGAACGCCTCGCGCGGGTCCACGGACGTGTCGCGCAGCCGCGGCAGCCGCTTGAGCAGCATGTTCACCTTGAACTGGGCGCCCTCGGCGGGGGCCGGGGGCGCGTCGCCGACGAGGGCGGCCAGCTCCTGGGGCGAGGCGTTGACGAGGACGTGCCGGGCCGCGACGACGGCTTCCCCGCCGTCCGCGCCGCGGTGGGTGACCTCGGCGGCCCGTCCGTCCGTCTCGATCCGCACCACCTCGCGGCCGGTGGCGAGGACGGCACCGGCGGCACGGGCGGTGGTGGCGATCGCGTCCGTCAGCGCGCCCATGCCGCCGACGGGGACGTCCCAGGCGCCGGTCCCGCCGCCGATCACGTGGTAGAGGAAGCAGCGGTTCTGCCGCAGGGAGGGGTCGTGGGCGTCCGCGAAGGTGCCGATGAGCCCGTCGGTGAGCACCACGCCGCGCACCAGGTCGTCGGCGAAGGTCTCCTCGATGGCGACGCCGATGGGCTCCTCGAAGAGGGTCCGCCAGGCGTCCTCGTCGTCGACGCGCCGGCGCAGCTCCTCGCGGGTGGGCAGCGGCTCGGTGAGGGTCGGGAAGACCCGCTGGGCGACGCCGCCCGTCATGCCGTAGAAGCGCTGCCACGCCGCGTACTCGCGGTCGGCTCCGGTCAGCCGCGCGAAGGCCTCGCGGGTGCGGCGCTCGGCGCCGCCGACGAGCAGCCCGGTGGACCGCCCGTTGCGCTCCGCGGGGGTGTACGAGGAGACGGTGCGCCCGCGGACCCGGAAGTCCAGGCCGAGGTCCCGCACGATCTTCCGGGGCAGCAGACTGACCAGGTACGAGTAGCGCGACAGGCGTGCGTCGACGCCGGCGAACGGCCGGGTGGAGACGGCGGCGCCGCCGGTGGCCCCCAGCCGTTCGAGGACCAGCACGGACCGCCCGGCCCGGGCCAGGTAGGCGGCGGCGACCAGTCCGTTGTGACCGCCGCCGACGATCACGGCGTCATATCCCTCGTGTGCAGACATGGTTCTTCGTAGCACGCGATGATCAGGCCGGGCCAGAGGCGTGCGGACGAGCCGCCGTACGGCGGACGGGCGCCGGGCGCCGGGCGCCGGACGCCGGACGCGGCGGTGACCGTCCGCCCCGGGCGCCGGGAGCTGCGGGACGAGCCGTCCGTCGGCCGCGGGGATGCCGGCCCGCCTCCCGGGCGACCCTCCGGCCGGCTCCCCCGCAGCCGCGTCCGCGTCCGTCCCCCGCGCGCGGCTTCCGGCGCCTCCCTTCGGTACTGTCGGGGCGACAGGTCCGCAGCAACCGATGACGGAGTCAGCCGTGAGGGCGAGGCGTCACGTACGCGCGGCGGGTGCCGTGGGGCATCTGCTGCTCGTCGTCGTGCTCGCCCTGGGCGTCTTCGTGATGCACACCGTCGGCCATCCCCGCGAGTCGTCCCACGCCACGACGAGCACCGTGTCCCACGCGCGGACGATGCCCGCGGACACCTCGCACGCGGCCGACCCGGGTCACCCGACGCAACCCGCCTCCCTCGGTGGCGTTCCCGGTGCCGCCGACCTCCCGGCCACGTCGCCCTCGCCCTCCTCGCACGAACCCGCCATGACCATGGACATGCTCTCGCTGTGCATGGCGGTGCTGTTCGGCGCGTGGGTGATCACCGCGCTGCTCGCGTCGGCGTTCGCCCGCCGCGGGGAGCGGGAGGCCGGACACCTCGCCCGGACCGTCGGCGTACCGCGGCCCGACCCGCCGCCCCGCGCGCCCGATCTCACCCGTCTGTCGGTTCTGCGGCTGTAGGCCGTAGCGCTTCCCGCCGGGCGCGCGCCCCAGCGCTCCCGCGGTTTCGCCTACGCCAAGAACAGCCGAAGAACCAAGCACACGAGGTGGATTCACCATGACCTTCCACACCCGCGCCCAGCGCCGCACGCCCGTCCGCCGAGCCGTCGCCGCGGGCGCCCTCGCCGCCGGCGCGCTGCTCCTCACCGCCTGCGGAGGCGACGGAGGCACCGGCGGTACGGCCCACGGCGGCCACGCCGGCTCCGCGTCGGCGAGCGCCCGCTCCGGCTCCTTCAACGACGCGGACGTCACCTTCGCGCAGATGATGATCCCGCACCACGAGCAGGCGCTGGAGATGGCCCGGCTCGCCCCCGGCCGAGCCTCCGACCCGGAGGTGAAGAGGCTCGCCACGAAGATCGAGAAGGCGCAGGCCCCCGAGATCCGGACGATGAAGGGGTGGCTCACGTCCTGGAACGAGCCGACCGCCATGGGCTCCATGCCCGGCATGTCCCACGGCAGCGACGACGGCATGATGTCCGACGCGGACATGGCGCACCTGACGGACATGAAGGGCGCCGGGTTCGACAGGATGTTCACCGAGATGATGATCGACCACCACCGCGGTGCGATCGGCATGGCCGAGGAGGAGCGGAAGAACGGTGAGAACGCCGACGCCGTGAGGACGGCCGGCGACATCGTCACCAGCCAGTCCGCGGAGGTCGAGCAGCTGAAGGGCATCCTCGGCCGGCTCTGACCACGGCCACGGCGGGCCGGACGTCCGGCCCGCACAGACACGGCCGCCCCGCCGCCCGGGCTCCGCACCGCTCACCCGGAAACCCGGGCGGCGGTGCCACCGGCCCGCCGCGGGGCACTCGTTCTCAGCGGCTCTCCGAGGGCCTCGCCCACCGGATCACGAAGCCGCCCACGAGTGCGACTTTCGCCAGGACGACGGCCGGCAGCCCTCCGACGGCCCAGCCGGTCCATCGCCAGTGCGCCCGCAGGACGCGTCCGAGCCCCAGGTGCACGACCAGGACGGCCACGACGACGGCCGACAGAGCCAGCACCTTGACATGACGCCAACGCGGCGCCGGCACCCCGTCCGGCGCGGGGGCGGCGGAGGACGGCACCGATGAGTCCAGCGCCCCGATGGCGGGCGGGCCCGCGGCGTCCGGCGGTCCCACGGAGGGCGGAATCGAGATGCCCGGCCCGCTCCCTGGCGGCCAGCGTCCCCTGTCTACCGGCGCACTCTGGGCATGCCCAGGCCGATCCACGCGATGATCTCGCGCTGGATCTCGTTGTTGCCGCCGCCGAAGGTGAAGATCACCGCCGAGCGGTAGCCGCGCTCCAGTTCGCCGTGGAGGACGGCGCCCGCCGAGCCCTCCTTCAGGGCACCCGGCGCGGCGACGATCTCCATCAGCCAGGCGTAGGCGTCGCGGCGCGCCTCGGACCCGTACACCTTGACGGCGGAGGCGTCGTGCGGAGTGATGGTGCCCTCCTGGACGGCGTTCACCATCTGCCAGTTGAGGAGCTTCATGGCGTCGAGCCGGGTGTGCGTCTGGGCGAGACGCCGCCGCACCCAGGGCAGGTCGACGACGCGCCGGCCGTCGGCGAGCTTGGTCTCCATCGCCCAGCGCTGTACGTCGTGCAGGGCGCGGATCGCCATCGTCCCGTGGGCGGCGAGGGTCACCCGCTCGTGGTTGAGCTGGTTGGTGATCAGCCGCCAGCCCTTGTTCTCCTCGCCGACCCGGCGCGAGGCGGGGACGCGGATGTTCTCGTAGTGACTCGCCGTCGTGTCGTGCGAGGCGAGGGTGTTGATGAGGGTGCAGGAGTAGCCCGGGTCGGAGGTCGGCACGAGGAGCATGGTGATGCCCTTGTGCGGCGGCGCGGCCGGGTCGGTGCGCACGGCGAGCCAGACCCAGTCGGCGGTGTCGCCGTTGGTCGTCCAGATCTTCTGGCCGTTCACCGTGTAGTGGCCGGTCGCCTCGTCCCCCTCCCGTACCGCCCTCGTCCTGAGCGCCGCCAGGTCCGTGCCCGCGTCGGGCTCGCTGTAGCCGATGGCGAAGTCGATCTCGCCGGAGAGGATCTTCGGCAGGAAGTACGCCTTCTGCTCGTCCGTGCCGAACCGCATGATGGTCGGGCCGACCGTGTTGAGCGCCATCAGCGGCAGCGGCACCCCTGCCTGTGCCGCCTCGTCGAAGAAGATGAACTGCTCCATGGGGCTCAGCCCGCGCCCGCCGTACGCCGCGGGCCAGCCCACGCCGAGCCAGCCGTCCGCGCCGAGGCGGCGGACGGTCTCCCGGTAGAAGCGCTTCTGCGCCGCCGGCTCACCGCGGCGGGCGTAGGCGGGGTCCGGCACCAACCGGGCGAAGTAGCCGCGCAGTTCGGTCCGCAACCGCTGCTGCTCGGGCGTGTATTCGAGATGCACGGCGCCTCCTGGCTCCCAGGGGATCGGCAGGTCCCACCCGGACTCGACGGCGCACACAGTAGAACTCGTTCCAGAAATTGGGAATGCCGATGACGTGCCGGGAGGGCGGTGGCACGTCACGCCGCTCCCGGCGAGGGCGCGCGCGACCACTGCCGCCGCCGTACCGCCCATGTCCCGGACGACGTGCCGGACGTAGCATGCGAGGAGTTCCGGGAACCGGCCCACCGACCGGTTTCCGGACCGTGCTGGAAGCGGCCCGACCACGAACCTGGACCGACTCGCCTCATGAAGACCCACAGACACGAAGCGGGGACCGGCCCGACGGCCCCTCCCCCGACTCCTCCTCCCAGACCTGCGCTGAATCGTTCCCGCATCGCCGCGGCGGCGCTGGCGCTGATCGACGTCAACGGCCTGCGCGCCTTCTCGATGCGCAAGCTCGGCGCGGGTCTCGGGGTCGACCCGATGGCCGCGTACCGCTACTTCGAGGACCAGGACGCGCTTTTCGACGGCGTCGCAGAACTGCTCTTCGCCGAGGCCGACTTCGACTCGCTGCCCTGGGAGGAGTCCTGGCGGGCCGTGGCCGGCCAGTACTGCGGGCGGCTGCGGGCCGTCCTGCTCGACCACCCGAACGCCGTCGCGGTCTTCGCGACGCACCCGGTGCGCTCACGAGCGGCGGCGGACGTGTGCGCACGGCTCACCGGGCACCTCACGGCCGCGGGGTTCGGCCCGTCGCAGGCGGACCGTGTCGCGCGCTGCCTGCGGGAGTTCACCGTCGGGCACGCGCTGGGCCTGACGGTTCCGCGTCCCGAGGCGGAGGGCGCCGACGACAATCCCGCCGCACGGTTCGAGACCGGCCTCACCGCGATGCTGGACGGCTTCGAACGACTGAGGTGAGGCGCGCGCACGCGGAGCACCGGCACGACTCCGGCTGGACGCGGCGCTCCGTACGAGCGAACGGGCCCCGGTCGCCCGGGGCCCGTCGTTCACGCACGCTCAGGGCGCCGCGGAAGCCGCCGGGGCGGCGGACGCCTTCTCCTTGCCCTGCCCCGGCATCCGGGGCGTCCCGTTGACCGTCAGCCGGTGGGCCAGTTCGCCGAAGACCAGCCCGAAGGAGGTCCACAGCGTCACCTGGATCGCCAGCGCCGCGAGCCGGAACTGCCAGAGCAGGGTGCCCGAGAAGTCCTTCGGCACCTCGTCGAACGACGGCAGGAACGCGTACGCCAGACCCACCGCGGCGACGAAGAACGCCCCCGCCGCCAGGGTGGCGTTCCAGTTGCCCAGGCGTGGCGCGAGGCGCTTGCCCAGGATCACGGTGGCGACCGCGAGCAGCACGCTGAGCACGATCATCAGGAAGTACAGCGTCGTGCGCTTGCCGATGGTGTCGGCGTCGCCCACCGACGGCGGATTCGCCGGGTACTTGAGGAACGGCACGACGTACACCGCGACGAGCCCCGCCGTCGACAGGAGCAGCGCGCTCGCGCGCGGCCCGAAGCGGCCGATCCGGCCGAGGGCGAAGCAGTACGCGAGGGCCGCGATGCCGCCGAAGGCGACACCGTAGACGAGCACGCCGGTGGCCAGGCCACCGGTGGACTGCATGGTGCGGGTCACCGCCTCCACGCCGTGCTCGTGATGGTGCGCGTGCGACTCCTCGTAGGCGATCGCGGCGTCCACCCGCGACTCGCCGAGGGCGTACGCGACGACCAGGGCGAGCACGCCGGCGGCGAGACCCGCCAGCATGCCGCGCACCAGCAGGTTTCTCACTGTTGCCGAGTTCATCGACTCGTACGCTTCCCTGTCGCCGTCAGTGGCAGGGGAAGCCGAGCAGGTGGCGGGCGTCGTGCACCCACTCGTGCACGTTTTCGCCGGAGACGAGCGAGGTGGCGCCCTGTTCGGCGCCGACGAAGTAGAGCAGGACCAGCATCAGGATGCCGAAGAAGACCGCCCAGGGGGCGATCGCGCTGATCGGCAGCTTCGCGGGAACGGCGGTGGGCGTGACGGCCGGCTGAGCGACGGACTGCGCCATGTGGCAGGACCTCCTGGGGAACTCGCGTCCCATCGTGGTGGTGCACAGGACGACGGCTGCGGGTCTGACTTGCCGGGCGCTCACCACCCCTGGAGGGGGCGGCTCCTGCCTGGCTTACAGTGGCGCGACCGTGCCGGATTCTCACCGGGCTTCCGCCGGACCGTCGTCAATATCGTCGAGACCGTACCGCGAAGCGGAGGCCCGGCCAAGGGCGCACGAGGCCGGCCGTGTGCGCCCCGCGGTGCCGACGGGTCGTCAACTCGCCTGCCGGGTGCGGGGATTGAGTGCGGGAGCGGCGACATCACGACCACGAAAGCGGATCCATGACGACCCGAGTGACCTTGATCTCAGCGGCGTCCAGCAGGGCCCTGCGTGAGGCGCGCTTCGACGACGGCTGCCCGGCCGAGGAGGCCGGTCTGCGGCTCGCCCGGGCCGCCGCCGGCACGCTCCCGTCGGGGGGTGAGCGGTGGGTCTCCCCCAGCGCGCGCTGCCGTGACACCGCGGGGGCGCTCGGGCTGGACGCCGTGGAGGTGGCCGGGCTGGCCGGTCTCGACGTGGGCCGCTGGCGCGGCGCGACGCTGGACGAGGTGGGCGCGAGGGAGCCGGACGCGGTCGTGCGCTGGCTGGCCGACCCGGAGTCCGCGCCGCACGGCGGGGAGTCCGTGCGGGACCTCTGCGACCGGGTCGCCGGACGGCTGGGCGCGGCGGCGCTGCTCTCGGGGCGGGTGCTGGCCGTCGTGGAGCCGGAGGTCGTACGGGCGGCGGTGGTGAGGGCGCTCGGGGTACCGGAGACGGCGTTCTGGCGGATCGACGTACCGCCGCTGACCGCCACGGAACTCAGTGGCCGCGCGGACCGCTGGAACGTCCGGGTCGGCCGCCCCCTCACGGGCGACGCCGCCGACTGAGTCCGCCGTCGGTCCGGACGGTGACGGGGATCGCCGTCGGCACGGACGGCGACGGGGGTTGCCTCGGCGCGGACGGCACCCGGGATCGGCGCGGCACGCTCGTCGCGGAGGGCGACGCGGCGCGGCTTGGCACGCTCGGCGCGGGCGGCGACGCGGCTCGGCTGGGCCCGGACTGCACATCAGCTCGGCGCGGATGGCAACCGACATCGGTCCGGCACGGACGGCAACCGGGATCAGCTCGGCGCGGAGAACCGCGTGACGCTGGCCCGTACCGCGCTCAGGCCCCGTTCGACGCCGGGCATGCCGGGGACGCCGAAGGTGCTGCCCGGAGTGGTGAACGGGGAGAGCCCCGTCTCAGCGGAGCGTCGCCATGAAGTCCGTGCACGCCTGGGCGCACTCGCGGCACGCCTTCGCGCTGTCCTGCGCGCCGGGGTGGTCGTCGAAGACGTCGGCGCACTCCAGGCAGACGTCCCGGCACCACTCCAGCTGGACCCGCATGCCCGCCTCGTCCAGGCCCGCCTGCTCGGACAGCATCCGGCACGTCGCGTCGCACACCTCGGCGCACATGATGCCCTTGCGGCGGACGAGTTCCTGTTCCTTCGGCCCGTCCGGTTCCATGAGGCTCGCGCGCAGAGCGCACGCCCGTGCACACTCCGTGCACGACTGCGCACAGGCGAAACGGTCCTCCAGGAACCGGAAGAGCTCCTGCTCAGATGTCATTGAGGTCACCTGGTCCGGGTTGCCCCGGTCCCCCTTGTCAAACGCGGCGCCCGCGGGTCCGCCACCGAGACGGCGACCGACCGCCCGGAATGGTTCATTCCGGTTCGCCCCCGGGCCGGGGGGTACTCGCGCGCCACGTACACCCGAGGGACGGATGCGCCATGAGCACACCAGGGATCGACTTGGCGGCGGAGCGCGGTCTGCTGGCCGGCTTCGCACCGCTTGTGATCGGAGTGGCCGTCGCGGCACTGCTGGCCGGCGCGATGTGGATGGACAGCCGGATACGCGGCAGGGAGAACGACCGGCCGCGGGCCGAGGAGCAACCGAAACTTCCCGAGAGCGGCCCGGTCTTCGAGGTCAGCGAGAACCGCGAGCCGGACGAGGTGCCCCGCGGCAGCCGCCGACTGACGCCGTACGAACTGGCGGCGCACGGCAACGTCGCCTCGCGGGCGAGCCGGGACCGGACCCGGCAGCGCTGGAGCCGCGGTTCCAGCGGCTCCTTCGGCAGCGGGGGCTCGGGCGCCCACTGAGCGCCCCGGCGCCGCGCGTGCGGCGTCCGGGTGAGTGCCGCAGCCTCACCGCCACCGGGAGCCCGACCACCGGGTGTGCCCCGGTGGTCGGGCACGTCCTGCCGCGAGCCGGCCTACGCGGCGGGACGGGAGCGGGTGCCCCGGGGCCGGGAGGGTGTCGGCGAGCCGTGTCACGGCAGGCCCTCGGCTCGCGCCGCGCTTCTGCGAACGCACTGTTTCCGTCGTGCGAACATCGCGCCGAAGGGGAGGACACGCGTCCTCGGCCGGGGTGACCATGCAGGTCCACGGGCGTCCGCACCCCGTGCCGTCCCCGCGAGGAAGCGCCATGAGCCTGCCGTCCGCCACTTCGAGGTGGGAGTCCGAGAGCTGGAACGCCGCAGCGGCGGTCGGGCTGCGCGAACTGATGTCCGCCGAACTGGCCCCCCGCTACGCCCCCGTCGAGCACCGGCGGGTCCGTGCGCCGCAGCCGTCGGCGGACGAGATCGTCGTCACCTGGGTCGGCTACGCGGACGACGTCCCGGTGGCGACCGCGTCCCTGCGCAGGCTGCCTGACCGGTACGAGGTCAAGCGGGTGTTCGTGCACCGCGACCACCGCGGCCGCGGCCTGGCCAGGGCGGCCCTCGGCGCCGTCGAGTCCACGGCGCGGCGGCTCGGCGTCGAGCCGCTGTGGCTCCAGACGGGCGCCCTGCAGCCGGAGGCCCGGGCCCTCTACGCGCGGGAGGGCTGGCACCAGGTGCCGCCCTACGCGCCGTACGACCGCAATCCGTTCAGCGTGTGCTTCAGCAAGGTCCTCACACCGCGCCCCGGCGGCGGCGCCGATGTCGTCTGAGCGCGCCGGGACCGCCGCGCCCCCGCCCCGGCCGTCCGCTCCCCTCACCGCCGCGCGGCCGACCGCTCCCCCGCGCCCGCGCCCGGGCCGCGTGACCGTGCTCGTGACCCGCCGGTACGTCGACCACGCGCGCGTCACCACCACCGCCTGTCCCGGCGCCGCCTGAGCCCGCCCGGGAGCCGGCGCCCGAAGCCGTGTCCGCTCCCGTCCTCCCCGCACTCGTGGCGCGTCCCTGACGGGCGCCGCCGTGCGCTGCCCTCACCCGCCCCGGACCCGTCCCACGCGCCCTCGCGCACGCACAAGGGAGAACCATGAGCCAGCCGATCGACTCCGTCACCGCAGGTCACACCCCCGAGGAGGAACCGGCCCGGCCCGGCACCCCGGCCTGGTCGTTCGAGACCAAGCAGGTCCACGCCGGCGCCGTGCCGGACCCGACGACCGGGGCGCGGGCGGTGCCGATCTACCAGACCAGCTCGTTCGTCTTCCGCGACACCCGGCACGCCGCCGACCTGTTCTCCCTCGCCGAGCCCGGCAACATCTACACGCGCATCCACAACCCCACGCAGGACGTCTTCGAGCAGCGCGTCGCCGCGCTGGAGGGCGGTGTCGCCGCCGTGGCCCTGGCCTCCGGGCAGGCGGCGGAGACCCTGGCGATCCTGACCGTGGCGAGCGCCGGCGACCACATCGTCTCCAGCACGTCCCTGTACGGCGGCACGTACAACCTGTTCCGTCACACCCTGCCGAAGTTCGGCATCGAGGTGTCCTTCGTCGACGACCCGGACGACGCCGAGGCGTAGCGAGCGGCGATCCGGCCCACCACCAAGGCGCTGTTCGCGGAGACCCTGGGCAATCCGCGCGGCAACGTCCTCGACGTCCGGGCGGTCGCGGACGTCGCCCACGCGGCGGGCCTCCCGCTGATCGTGGACAACACCGTGCCCACGCCGTACCTTCTGCGGCCGATCGAACACGGCGCCGACGTCGTCGTCCACTCGGCGACCAAGTTCCTCGGCGGGCACGGAACCACCATCGCCGGTGTCGTCGTGGACGGCGGCACCTTCGACTTCGGCGCGCACGCCGACCGCTTCCCCGACTTCAGCGAGCCCGACCCCAGCTACCACGGGCTGCGGTACTGGCCCGCGCTCGGACCCGGGGCCTTCGCGGTCAAGCTGCGGGTGCAGCTGCTGCGCGACCTCGGCCCCGCGCTGTCCCCGCACTCCGCGTTCCTCCTCCTGCAGGGCGTGGAGACGCTCAGCCTGCGCATCGAGCGGCACTCGGGCAACGCCCAGGCCCTGGCCGAATGGCTGGAACAGCGCGACGAGGTGGCGGCCGTCCACTATCCGGGGCTCGCGTCCAACCGGTGGCACGAGGCCGCCCGGCGGTACCTGCCGCGCGGCGCGGGCGCGGTGCTGGCCTTCGAGCTGCGGGACGGTGTCGAGGCCGGGAAGCGGTTCGTGGACGCGGTCGAGCTGTTCAGCCACCTCGCCAACATCGGTGACGTACGCAGCCTCATCATCCATCCGGCGTCCACGACGCACAGCCAGCTCGACGAGGAGGGCCTGCGCGCCACCGGGACCGCGCCGGGGCTGGTGCGCCTGTCGGTCGGCATCGAGAACCTGGCGGACCTGAAGGCGGACCTGGAGGCCGGTTTCCGGGCGGCGAAGGGCGCGTCCTGAGCACGGTACCGACGACGTCGCCGCTCCCCCTCCCGCCGGCCTCGGGTGCCTGGCGGGAGGGGGACCCGCCCGGGCGGCGCCATTGGCACGTCCGGGAGAAGCCGCTGCTCCTGGAGGCGGGCGGTGAACTGCCCGGGGTGCGCCTGGCGTTCGAGACCTGGGGGCGGCTCGCGCCGGACCGGTCCAACGCGGTGCTGGTGCTGCACGCGCTCACCGGCGACAGCCACGTGGCCGGTCCCGCCGGGCCCGGCCATCCGACGCCGGGCTGGTGGGACGGGCTCGTGGGCCCCGGCCGGGCACTCGACACGGACCGCTGGTTCGTCGTCGCCCCGAACGTGCTGGGCGGCTGCCAGGGCAGTACGGGTCCGTCCTCCCGGCGGCCCGACGGACGGCGCTGGGGCGGTTCCTTCCCGTTCCTGACACAGCGTGACCAGGTGGCCGCCGAAGCCGGATTGGCGGACGCGCTGGGCATCGGCAGGTGGGCGCTGGTGGTCGGCGGCTCGATGGGCGGGATGCGTGCCCTGGAGTGGGCCGTGTCGTACCCGGAGCGTTCGGCGGCGCTCCTCCTGCTGGCGACCACCGCCGCGGCGGGCGCCGAGCAGATCGCGTGGGCCGCGGCCCAGGTCCACGCCGTGCGCGCCGACCCGCTGTGGCGCGGCGGCGACTACCACGACGCCGGGCCCGGTGGCGGTCCGCACGCGGGGCTCGGCCTGGCGCGCCGTCTCGCCCACGTCACCTATCGCAGCGAGCCGGAGCTGCGGGCCCGCTTCGGGCGCGCTCCGCAGGACGCGGAGGACCCGTGGCACGGCGGCCGGTACCGGGTCGAGTCGTATCTGGACCACCATGCCGCCAAGCTGGTGCGGCGCTTCGACGCGGGCAGCTATGTCGTGCTGGCCGAGGCCATGAACAGTCACGACGTCGGTCGGGGCCGCGGCGGTACGCGCGCCGCGCTCCGCCGGGTGACCGCCCGCACCCTCGTCGCCGCGGTGGACTCCGACCGCCTCTATCCGCCGTACCAGCAGGCCGAGTTGGCCGCCGGGATCGGCTCGGCGGACGCTCTGCGCACGGTCGACTCGCCGTACGGCCATGACGGTTTCCTCATCGAGGTGGCGCAGGTCGCCGCGCTGGTCCGGGAATTGCTGGACTAGGGCCCGTCTCTTGGAAGGGTGGCGCGAAGGGGCTGCATGCCAGATCGATAACCTGTGTCGGCGTCGGCGGCATGGTGCGAAACTTCAGGCCATGACCTCACCCGAACTCAGTGACCTGGACTATCTCCGGGAGATCGAGCGGCTCGCCAACCGCGTCACTGTGGAGGCATCCAACGAAGGATGGCTTTCGTTCCAGGCTGACCCGGACGAAGCAACACCGCTTCAGCGCAGCGTGAACGAGCTTGCCCGGGCTCTGCGCCACTACCACTTCGAGAGTGATGGCTGCCTGGACGAGGACCGGTCTCGGGTTCGCCTCGTCGGAGCCTCGGTGTTGAAGCCCGGGGTCATGCCGGCCGGGGTGGAGGACGCGTACGAGGAGGTATGCGCACGGATCGGCGTCGACCCCAGGCCGGAGGGCTGGGCGCTGTGGAACACCTGGAGCGGCGGAGACCTGAAGGTGACCATGGTGGTGTCCGCCGTCGAAACGACTGAGGGGCTGTTCGAGAACTGGACGCGCGGGAGAGCACTCGACCCGGTGTCACCGCTGCCCTCCCAGATCGCCCTCGTCCGCCAGGGATGGATAGGACCAATGACGTTCTCACCTCGGGGCGTCAACCGGACTGGCCTTGGCGGGCGGCCACTGACCTAGGCTCCGGCCTTGGTCCGGGTCGTGTCCACATGAGAATTGCAGCGAGGTGCAGTGCGGCCTGGTAGGCCAGCCGGTGCGGTACTTCCACGCGATGACCTCCAAGGTCCGACGATGGTCGGCCCATCGCCGACCACGGACCGGATCAGCCGGCATCAACGGCTCGATCCGATCCCACATCGCATCAGTGATCATGAACCGGACGGACACATCCGATCAACCGACGAGCAGATCAAGGAGACACGCTCCAGGGCCCGTCGTTCGCATCGGGTCGGCCGGCCGACGACATGTCGGTCACGGCCGGCCGACCCGGTCCGGACGAGGGACCCCGGAGCGGCGGCCTTCTCCGTGTCAGGACGCCACGCGGTGCGCCTCCGTGTCGGCGCGCCGGGCGGTGGGCTCGGCCAGGCCGAGGTGGTCGCGCAGGGTCGTGCCCGTGTAGTCGTGCCGGAAGACGCCGCGTTCCTGGAGGAGGGGCACGACGCGGTCGGCGAAGGGGTCGAGACCGCCGGGCGTGAGGTGCGGGACGAGGATGAATCCGTCGGCGGCGTCCGCCTGGACCAGGGAGTCGATGGACGCGGCGACCGTGGCCGGGGAGCCGATGAAGGTCTGCCGGTTGCCGGTCTCGATGACGAGGTCGCGAATGGACCACTTGTTGGCGGCGGCGAGCTCCCGCCACTCCCTGGCGGTGGCGAGGGGGTCGCGGTACATCCGGACCTGGGCGCGGCCCCGGGCGACGGTGTGCTCGCCGGGGTCGGGGTCGATGTCGGGCAGCGGGCCGTCGGGGTCGTAGCCGGACAGGTCGCGGTTCCAGACGAACTCCAGGTGCTTGATCGCGGTCGCTCCGCTGACCTGGAGGCGGCGCACCTCGTGGGCGGTCTCCTCCGCCTCGGCGTCCGTGTCGCCGAGGACGAAGGTCGCGGCGGGCAGGATCAGCAGCTGGTCGTGGGTGCGGCCGTGGCGGGCCAGCCGTCCCTTGACGTCGCTGTAGAACGCGCGGCCCGCCTGGAGGGTGCCGTGCCGGCTGAAGATGGCGTCCGCGTCGGCGGCGGCGAACTCGCGCCCCTCCTCGGAGTCGCCGGCCTGGAAGATCACGGGGCGCCCCTGCGGACTGCGCGGGACGTTGAACTGCCCCTGGATGTCGAAGTGCTGCCCCCGGTGCACGAAGGCGCCGGCCCGCGCGTCCCGCAGGAAGGTGCCGCTCTCCCGGTCGGCGGCGATCTCGTCCCCGTGCCAGGAGTCGAAGAGTTCGTGGGCGGTGGCGAGGAACTCCCTGGCCCTGGAGTACCGCTCCTCCTGCGGGAGGAAGCCGCCGCGGCGGAAGTTCTCGCCGGTGAAGGCGTCCCAGGAGGTGACGACGTTCCAGGCGGCCCGCCCGTCGGAGAGGTGGTCGAGGCTCGCGAACTGCCGGGCCACTTCGTAGGGTTCGTTGAAGGTGGAGTTGATGGTGCCGGTCAGGCCGAGGCGGTCGGTGACGGCGGCGAGGGCCGACAGGACGGTGAAGGTGTCGGGGCGGCCCACCACGTCCAGGTCGTAGATGCGGCCGCCCTGTTCGCGCAGCCGCAGTCCCTCGGCGAGGAACAGGAAGTCGAACTTGGCGCGTTCGGCGGTCCGGGCGAAGTGCGCGAACGAGGCGAACTCGATGTGGCTCCCCGCGTCGGGGTCGCTCCACACGGTCGTGTTGTTGACGCCGGGGAAGTGGGCAGCGAGGTGGATCTGCTTCAGCGGCTTGTCGGACGAGGTGGTCGACGGCTTGCTCATGGCTGGAAGTCCTCGGGCTCAGGCGGTGGCGTAGCGGTTCGCGGGGCGGGCGAGGCCGAGCAGGCCGCGCAGGGTGTCGCTCTCGTACGCGTGCCGGAACACCCCGCGGCGCTGGAGTTCGGGCACCAGGCCCCGGGTGATCGCCGGCAGGTCGTGGCCGGCGACGGCGGGGCGCAGCCGGAAGCCGGACAGGCCGGCCTCCGTCAACTCCTCCAGCCGGTCGGCCAGTTGAGCGGGTGTCCCGGTGAAGACGGGGGCGTCGCCGGTGTACGGGTGTCCCGCGAGGTCGTCCAGGCGGTCCCGGCGGGCGGTCGCCGCGGCCGGGTCGTCGTCGAGGAAGACCAGGAGGTCGCCGAAGAGGTGGAGCGGCTCCTCGGCGCGTCCGGCGGCGACCCGGGCGGTGCGGGCGGCGGTGACGAGCTCGCGGGCCCGGCCGGCGTCGTGCGGGGCGAGGAACCCGAGGTCGGCGGACGTGGCGAGCAGGTGGAAGGGGGCGCCCGAGGGGGTCTGGTGGGCCAGGACGCCGACGAGTGGTTGGCCCTGCGGCGGCCGGGGGGTGATCGAGGGCCCCTTGACGCTGAAGTGCCTGCTCTCGAAGTCGATGTAGTGCAGCTTGTCGCGGTCGATGAAGCGGCCGGTGGCGGTGTCGCGGATCTCCGCGTCGTCCTCCCAGCTGTCCCAGAGCCGGCGCACCGCCTCGATGTGGTCGGCGGCCTCCTCGAAGAGCCCGGCGGCCGATTCCCGTGCGGCGGGGTCCTCGTGGCCGTCGGCGGGCGGTGCGGGGATCGTACGGCGGCCGAAGTGGGCCGCCTCGTCCGGCCGGGCCGACACCTGGACGCGCAGGCCCGCGCGGCCGTTGCTGACGTAGTCCAGGGTGGCGATGGCCTTGGAGACGTGGAACGGCTCGGTGTGCGTGGCGACCACGGACGGGACCAGTCCGATGTGCCGGGTGAGCGGGGCGACGCGGGCGGCGACGAGCACCGCGTCGAGCCGGCCGCGCACCTGGTCGGTGCGTCCGTCGGGACCGTTCGGGAGGGAGGACTGGGGTCCGAGGGAGTCCTCGATGGTGACGAGGTCGAGCAGGCCGTGTTCGGCCTCGGTGACGAGATCGGCCCAGTAGCGCGCGGTGAACAGGTCGTGGGGGCGGGCCACGGGCTCGCGCCACGCGGCCGGGTGCCAGCCGGCGCCGTCGAGCGCGACGGCGAGGTGCAGCGGGGAGTTCGGGGACACGGAGGGGTGCCTTCCTGGTCGACCATGGGAGATCGCCGGCCCTCGTCGGGTGGGGCCGGCGGCGCGGGTGCATGGTCAGGGACGACAGAGCGCGGCGGCCACGCGCAGCAGGTCGATGTGCGGCCGGGAGTAGAGGCGGACGCAGCCGCGCGGGGAGAACGTCACCACGGGACGGCGGAGCGCGGACGACGCGACGCGCATCGCTCCCACCTCCGCCTCCGCACTCGGTGCCCTCCAGGGCGCCAACCACCTGGCCGCGCCCTTTGTTCCGCCGAACTGTACGCCGGGCCGCGGGAGTCGGGGGCTCCGCCGACCACGTCGTGAGACGCCGCGGACGCCTTCTTGACGCTCCCCCGGGGCGCGGCGAGACTGACGAGGACGGTCACGATTGTCAGCGCCCCGCGAGTGTCCGCACTCGTACGGTCATCGGCCCCGGCCCGCTGGCAGGCAACCCTTCCACCGCGACGGGGTGCCCCGGGTGACGACCGGGTTCCGCCGGTGCGGCGGGACAAGCGTGGTCTCGCGTTGCGCGAGCCCCGAGCGTGGACCGGTGGGAATGCCCAGGAACGACCTGACGAGGCGCCTGCACATCGATCTGCTGCGTGTCTCCAGCGCGTACTAGGGACCGTCCGGACCTCCCCGCCCTCGCCCGCGAGGCACCTTCGCGCATCGGGTCCGCCGTCCCGGCGTGCCCGGCGACGAGCCGGCACCGCACGTGAGCGGGGCCGCCCCGGTGCGGCGAGCGTGCGTGTCCGACGTCGCGAGGCGGACGGGAGAGGCCGGACAGGCCCTGGTTCCGGCGATCCGGACCGGTACGCAAGAGCGGTCACTCCGTTTCGTCACGGCGCCCACGAGGCAGCCGGGACTTCCTCAACCATGGAGAGTCATGCCCGAGACCCTGTCGCACGCCGCCGGCACGAGCACCCCCCGCACCGGCACGCCCGAGCCCGGACCCGCCGACCGGACCGGATCCGGCGCCTGTTCCCGCGGCTCGGGCGCGCCCGGCACCCCGTGCTCCGCGGAGGCCGCCGACGCGGGCGCCCCGGCACGGTGTGCGTCGTCCTTCCGCGCGACCGCGCCGCTCGACGGACTGCCCCGCCCCCGCGGCGCCGGTTCGGCCGGCGCTCAGCAGCGCGTCCACAGCCGGATCGGCGACGGTCTCGCCGGCGGTTTCTACCCGGCCCCGCACCGCTATCAGCTGTACCTGTCCCCGGACTGTCCGCGCTCGCTGCGCGTCGCGGTCACGGTCCACCTGCTGGGCCTCGGGGACTTCGTCGCCACCCTTTCCGCCGAGCCCGGCGGCCCGGACAGGACCGACGCCCTGCGCGGGGCCTACGAGGCCACCTGGCACCACTACGACGGCCCGCTCGCCGTGCCCGCGCTGTGCGACCGGTGGACCGGACGGGTCGTCAGCAACCACACGCCGGACATCCTGCGCGACCTGGCCCGGCTGGCGGACCGCACCGGAGGGGAAGCCCCCGCGCTGCGTCCGCGGGCCCTCGCGGCGGACATCGACGCCCTGCGGGAACTCCTCGACGCGGACGTCACCCCGGCCGCGCAGCCGGGGCGGCGGTCGGCCGCGCTGGCCCTGCTCGACGGGCGGCTCGCCTCGGCGCCGTACGCCTTGGGCCACGAGCTGAGCGCCGCTGACGTGGACCTCTGGGTGGCTCTCGTCCATCTCGACAGCCCCGGCGCCCTCGGCCCGTACGAGCACCTCCGGGGTTATGTGCGGCGGCTCGGAGCCCATCCGGCATTCCGCGGGAAGACGGGCCGGAGCGACGGGACGGGCGTCCCACCACTCCGGCGACGGTAGTCCCGGCCGGCGGAGGCGCCGCCTCCGCCGGCCGTCAGCCCTCCGCCACCCGTTCGTTCCTCCGCCGCGTCCGCCGCCCGTCAGCCCTCAGCGGCCTCCATCGCCTCCCGGGAGATCCGGTCGAACTGCGCGGCCATCGCCTCCTGGAGCGCCTGGGCGGCCGACAGCGGGCGGACCATCACCGTGAAGTCGTCGATCCTGCCGTCCTCGTCGAGGTGCAGGAAGTCGCAGCCCTCGATCTCCTTGTCGCCCACCTTCGCCCGGAAGATCAGCGCGTGGTCGGCGCCGTCGGCGTCCCCGATCTCGCGGACGTAGCGGAAGTCCGTGAAGACGCGCGTGACGCCCCGGACGATGGCCGCGGTGATCGCCCTGCCGGTGTACGGCTTGAAGACGACCGGGCTGGTGAACACCACGTTCTCGGCCAGCAGTGCCTCGATCGCGGCGTGGTCGCCGGCCTCCACCGCCTTGCGGAAGGGATGCATCGCGCCCACCTCTCATAGTCAACTAATTGATTAGGTGTGGAAGAGATTACTCGCGTCGGCGGCCGGCAATCTAGCCTTACGGGCATGGCATTGCGCAACGCGGTCCTGGCCGCGCTTCTGGACGGCGAGGCGTCGGGGTACGACCTGGCCAAGGGGTTCGACGCGGCGATCGCCAACTTCTGGATGGCGACGCCCCAGCAGCTGTACCGGGAACTCGACCGCATGGCCTCCGATGGGCTCATCGAGGCGCGGCTCGTGCGCCAGGAGCGCCGGCCGGACAAGCGGATGTTCTCGCTGACGGAGGCCGGGCGCCGCGCGCTGCGCGAGTTCACCGGCGCCCCGCCCCGGCCCACGGCCATCCGGGACGAGCTGCTGGTCAAGGTGCACGCGGTGGACGAGGGCGACCCGGACGCCGTACGCGCGTCGATCACCGAGCGGCTGGAGGGGGCCCGCGCGAAGCTGGCCCGCTACGACCGGCTGCGCGCCCGCCTCCTCGACGGGCGGACCGAGGACGCGTACCTGGCCGAGGCGGAACGGGTCGGGCCGTACCTGACGCTGATGCGGGGCCGTTCGTTCGAGCGGGAGAACATCGCCTGGGCGGAGCGGGCGCTGCGCGTCCTGGAGCAACGGGCCGCCGTGCGCGGGTAGTTCCGGGAGCCGGCCCACGACCGTCCTCCGACGGCGGCGGCCGGCCGTGTCCGTCGGGGCGGCAGGCGGGTATTCCCCTCCACCCATTGGATGTCCTATGGGCGTGAGTGGCGTGCCTATTGGTCACCTATGGGGCGGTCGGCCTACCTTCGCGGTATGTCGAAGATTCTTTTTGTGATGACCGGCGCCGACCACTGGACCCTCGCGGACGGCAGCAAGCACCCGACCGGCTACTGGGCCGAGGAAGCGGTCGCCCCGTACGAGGCGTTCACGGCCGCGGGCCACGAGATCGTGGTCGCCACGCCCGGCGGGGTCGTCCCGACCGTGGACCGGGCGAGCCTCGCTCCCGAGGCCAACGGCGGACAGGGGAACGCCGACCGGATCGCCGGGGTCCTGGACGCGATGGACGAGCTCCGCAAGCCGGTCCGCCTGGAGGACGTGCGCCTCGACGACTACGCGGCCGTGTTCTACCCCGGCGGGCACGGCCCGATGGAGGACCTCGCGGTCGACGCGGTCTCCGGGCGGCTGCTGACCGACGCGCTGACGTCGGGCAAGCCGCTCGGCGTGGTCTGCCACGCCCCCGCCGCGCTGCTGGCCGCGCAGGGCGAGGACGGCCGCAACGCCTTCGCCGGATACCGCCTGACCGGCTTCACCAACGCGGAGGAGACGCAGGCCGGACTCGCCGACAAGGCGAAGTGGCTGCTCCAGGACCGTCTCGTCGAGGCGGGCGCGGACTTCCAGGAGAGCGAGCCGTGGGCGCCGCACGTGGTGGTCGACCGCAATCTGGTCACCGGCCAGAACCCGTCCTCCTCCGCCCCGCTGGCCGCGGAACTGCTGAAGAAGCTCGGCTGAGAAGCCCCTCCGCCCCCTGAACCGGGCCGGGATCCCGCCGCCCTCACGGGCGCCCGGGTCCCGGCCCGCCGCGCTGCCCGGGCGGGTCCTGGCCGAACCGAACCGAAGCGGGGCCGACAAGCTGACCGCCGCGGGCCATGGACGGCTTGGCCCCGCTGCCCGGGACGCCCGCGAACCCCTACGGCCGGTTCGTCCTGATCGTGCCGACGCCGGGCGGGCACCCGGACCCTCCGGGCCCCGGTACCTCATCACCGAACCCGGCCCGGCTACCGCCTCACCCCCGACATCCGGCCTGACTCCCCGCACGCGCTCCGGTCACCGAGGGCTACCTGTCCGCTCGATGCAGCCGTACGAGCACCCGGCCGATGCGTCCGGATCGCCGCCGCACGTGACCACCGCCTCCCGAGCGCCGATACTGCAAGAGGCTGATCTCATCAGGAGGTACCCATGAAGATGCTCATCAACGTGGCGGAGACAGTGGTCGCGGACGCCCTGCGGGGCATGGCGGCGGCTCATCCGGAGCTGACGGTCGACGTGGAGAACCGGGTGATCGTCCGGCGCGACGCCCCGGTGGCCGGAAAGGTCGGGCTCATATCGGGCGGCGGTTCCGGGCACGAACCGCTGCACGGCGGATTCGTGGGTCCGGGCATGCTGTCGGCGGCCTGTCCGGGCGAGGTCTTCACCTCGCCGGTGCCGGACCAGATGCTGCGCGCGGCGGCCGCCGTGGACAGCGGCGCGGGCGTGCTGTTCATCGTGAAGAACTACACGGGTGACGTGCTCAACTTCGACATGGCCGCGGAACTCGCCGAGGACGAGGGCATCCAGGTCGCCAAGGTCCTCGTCAACGACGACGTCGCCGTCACCGACAGTCTGTACACGGCCGGCCGGCGCGGCACCGGCGCGACCCTCTTCGTCGAGAAGATCGCCGGGGCCGCCGCCGAGGAGGGCGCCCCGCTGGAGCGGGTCGAGGCGCTCGCCCGGCAGGTGAACGAGAGCTCCCGCAGCTTCGGGGTGGCCCTGGCCGCGTGCACCACGCCCGCCAAGGGCAGCCCCACCTTCGACCTGCCGCCCGGGGAGCTGGAGCTGGGCGTCGGCATCCACGGCGAGCCGGGCCGGGAGCGGCGCGCGATGATGACCTCGCGGGAGATCGCCGACTTCTCGGTGCACGCCGTCCTGGAGGACCTCGATCCGCGCAGCCCCGTCCTGGTGCTGGTCAACGGCATGGGGGCGACCCCGCTCCTGGAGCTGTACGGCTTCAACGCGGAGGTGCAGCGGGTGCTGGCCGAACGCGGTGTCGCCGTGGCCCGCACCCTCGTCGGGAACTACGTCACCTCCCTGGACATGGCGGGCGCCTCGGTGACCCTGTGCCAGGTCGACGAGGACCTGCTGCGCCTGTGGGACGCGCCGGTGAAGACCCCGGGTCTGCGCTGGGGCATGTGAGGGGGGCAGGCATCCGGTCAACGTCCGTACCACGCAAGGAGACCCTGTGCTCGACGCCGACTTCTTCCGACGCTGGATGACGGCCACCGCCGCCTCCGTGGAGCGCGAGGCCGAACGGCTCACCGCGCTGGACTCACCGATCGGCGACGCCGACCACGGGAGCAACCTCCAGCGCGGCTTCACCGCCGTGGTGGCCACGCTGGACAAGGAGGCCCCGGACACACCCGGCGCCGTCCTGACCCTCGCCGGCCGGCAGCTGATATCGACGGTCGGCGGCGCGTCCGGCCCGCTGTACGGCACCCTGCTGCGCCGTACGGGCAAGGCGCTCGGGGACGCCGCCGAGGTCACCGAGGAGCAGCTCGCGGAGGCCCTGCGGGCCGGCGTGGACGCGGTGATGGCGCTGGGCGGAGCCGCGCCCGGCGACAAGACCATGATCGACGCGCTGGTGCCGGCCGTGGGCGCCCTCGGGGAGTCGGGGGCCGGGGGCGGGGGGGGACCCGAACCCCCACCGCCCGGCAGGGCCCCCACCCACGGGGGGCGAGCACGGGGCCACCCCCCCCCACCCGGCGCCGGGCGGGGGCCCCCCCCCCCCCCCCCGGCGGGGGGCACCCGCGCGGCGCCGGGCCCCCCCCCCCCCCACGGCGCCGAGGCGACGACGCCGCTCCAGGCGCGCAAGGGCAGGGCCAGCTACCTGGGCGAGCGCAGCATCGGGCACCAGGACCCGGGCGCCACGTCCTCCGCCCTGCTCCTGGCCGCACTCGCGGAGGCGTCCGGTGAGTGACGACGAACTGGTCGGGATCGTCCTGGTGTCGCACAGTGCCGCCGTGGCCGCCTCGGTGGCCGAGCTGGCGGTGGGCCTGGCGGGCGGCGGCACGACCGCCCCCGTCGCGCCCGCCGGCGGCACGGTGGACGGCGGCCTGGGCACCAGCTCGGAGCTGATCTCCACGGCTGCCGCCTCCGTGGACCGGGGCGCCGGGGTCGCCGTCCTGATGGACCTCGGCAGCGCGGTCCTCACGGTGAAGGCGCTGCTCGCGGAGGGCGACGAGCTGCCGGAGAACACCCGGCTGGTCGACGCGCCCTTCGTCGAGGGAGCGGTGGCGGCCGTCGTCACGGCCTCGGCGGGCGCGGACCTCGCGGCGGTGGAGGCCGCGGCGGCCGAGGCGTACGCGTACCGGAAGGAGTGACGGGCGGGGTCGCGGCGGAAGCCGGGTACGGGCGGCGCCGGCCCCTCCCGGGCCGGTGACCGGCCGCACCCGCGTACGGCAGGGCGGCGGCGGCGCGCGGGGTGCCCGGCGCCGCCTGCCCGGCGCGCTCAGTCCCGGTTGGCGTCGAGGAACGTGCGCGCCAGCGCCTTCCCCCGGGTGACCGCGGCCCGCTGGTCCTCGATCGGGGACACCACCGAGTCCTTGAACACGATGTACGTGACCCCCGAGGGCGCGCCGCCGCCCCGCGGGTCGGTGCGGATGCCGAGGCCCCGGGCGGCGGCGTAGGAGGCCTCACCGATGATGTCGCGGGGGCCGACGTCGCCGACGACCGCGTACTGGACGCGGTCGCGGTAGACGACGGCCGCGACGGAGCCGCCCCGGATCCCGTGGTCGCGATGGTTCCAGACGGGGCCGGGGGCCGGTACGACGATGTAGGGCAGGGTCTCGGCGCTCAGATAGCGTCCGTCGGACTGCGGGAAGGCGGTCATGGACGAGAAGAGCGGGTCGGTGCGCCGGTTGCAGCGGGGGCCGGGCCGCCCGTCGCAGTCGATGTCCAGGTCGCTCTTCCAGAACACGGCTCCCCGCTTGCCGCACACCGCGATGTCCGCCGGGGCGCCGTCGTCACTGCGGTAGCGGCCTTCCGAGACCGGCGCGCAGTCGCGCACCGCGGCCAGCAGGTCGGCGGCGCGCACGGACTCCTCGCGCGCCGCGGGCCGCTGGGGCCCGGCGGCGGGGACGGCCGCGGGGACGGCGGGCGGCGGCTTCGCCGGAAGCGTGGTGGGGGCGAGCAGGGCGGCGCCGGCCGCGGCCAACGTCAGCGACTGGACACGCACGATGAAAGACCCTCTCCTGGGCGACACTGACGGGCACTCACCCAAATCTGGGGCGGGTCACGGACAGCGGCCACCGGTGAGGGTCCGGACGGTGCACGGCGAGGTCGCGCCCCGGACACCTGTCGTGCTGGGCGCGGTGCCGGTCCGGCCGTCACGCGGGGGTGGCCGGCCGAGGGGCCGGACCTGGTGGGCCCGGCCCGCTCGGCCGCCCTCTCCGGCGCGGATTCAGCGACGACAGCGGCCCGCGCCGATGGACATGAACTCCCGTGGAGGGAAGGCGAGTTCACGCCGCGTCGGAGTTCAGCATACGGAGCCGCCCGCGGGCCCGGCGAACGGCTCCCCTTCCCGCCCGCCCCCTTGATGTGACCGCGCCAACATGGCATACAGGTACAGACCAATCCCGTCGAGGGAAGGCAGTGCCGTGCGACGCACACCCATTCCGGTGATCTGCGGCTCGCTGCTCCTGGTGGCTTCCTGCGGCTGGGGCGGCCAGGACCGGGAGCGGGGCGGCCGGCTGCCGTCGGCCCCGGCGGGCGTCACGGCGGCGGCGGGCAGCGCGACCAGCGTGCACGTCATGTGGAACCTGGCCACCGGCGATCCCGAGGTCGGCCGGTACGAGGTGTACGCCGGCACCCGGAAGGTGAAGGAGGTGGCGGGTACGGAGCACATGGTGGACATCACCCGGCTCACCCCGGCCACCACCTACGTCTTCACGGTCCGGGCGCGGGCCGCGGGAGGCGACGCCGGTCCTCCCAGCAGGCGGGTACGGGCCACGACGCCCGCGGCGGGCGCCGCCGACCACCGCGCCCCGACCCGCCCCGGCCGCCCTCGCGGCGAGGCGGCCGGCGGCCGGGCGGTCCAACTGTCCTGGGAGAGGTCGGCGGACGACCGGCGCGTCGCCTCGTACGACATCTACCAGGGCGGCTCGAAGATCCACAGCGTGGGCGGCGGGCAGACGGCCGCCGTGGTCACCGGACTGCGCCCGGGGACCCGCTACTCGTTCACCGTGCGGGCGCGCGACGCGGCCGACAACGTCTCGCCCGCCAGCGAGCCGGTCCGGCTGACCACGGCCGCGGGGCGCGACGACGGCCGGGGGACGGCGCCCACGGCCTTCCGCGCCGCCACCCACCGCGCGGACGGCGCGTACTACATCGACCTGTCCTGGGACCCTCCGGAGACGGACGGCGTGATCACGGAGTACCGGATCGTGCTCGACGGGCGCGTCGCCACCTCGCTCGTGTGGGGCGGCACCCCGCCGGCCGGGCGGGCCTCCCACAGCTTCTACGTCGGACGCGAGGCCGGGGCCGTCCACCGCGTGCGGATCAGGGCGAAGCTGCCCGACGGCACCTGGGGCGGGCTCTCGGCCGAGCGGACGGTGACGACGGGATCCGGGCGATAGGGCGATACTAGGGTTGCCTTCATGCCCCATAGGGAATCCGATGCCTCGCCGCTGGACCTCACCCAGCTGCGCACCTTCCTCGCCGTGCACCGCGCCGGCTCGTTCACCGCCGCCGCGCGGCTGCTGGGGCTCTCCCAGCCGACGGTGACGACCCAGATGCGGGCACTGGAGGAGCAGCTCGGCCGGGAGCTGTTCGAGCGGCAGCCGCGCGGGGTGGCGCCCACGGCGGTGGCGGACGAGCTGGCCGCGCAGGTGGCGGCACCCCTCGACGCGCTGGCGGCGGTCGCCGAGCGCGGCGGACCCGGCGCGGACCAGACGCCCGAGCCGGTGCATCTGGCGGGCCCGGCGGAGCTGCTGTGCACGCGTGCCGTGCCCGCGCTGGCCCCGCTGACCGACCGGGGCGTACGGCTGCGGGTGAGCACGGGGCTGACCGACGAGCTGCTGGACGGGCTGCGCGGCGGCCGCTTCGACCTCGTGATCGCCACGACCCGGCCGCGCGGACGCTCCCTGACGTCCGCTCCGCTGGGCGACGAGGAGTTCGTGCTGGTCGCCTCGCCCGCGTGGGCCGAGCGCATCGGTCCCGAGCGGGTCGCCGCGGAGGGGGCGGCGGCCCTGCGCGGGGTGCCGCTGGTGTCGTACGCGGAGGACCTGCCGATCGCGCGCCGCTACTGGCGGCACGTCTTCGGGGTCCGTCTCACCGGACAGGCGGCGGTCACGGTGCCGGACCTGCGCGGGGTACGGGCGGCGGTGACCGCCGGTGCCGGGATCAGCGTGCTCCCCCGCTACCTGTGCCTGGAGGAGCTGGAATCGGGGGCGCTGGTGCCCCTGCTCTCGCCCGAGGACCCGCCGATCAACACCGCCTACCTCGTCCGGCGCCCCGGGGCCCCCGACAATCCGCATGTCGCGCTGGTCCGGGAGCGGCTGCTCCAGGCCGGCCGCACCTGGTGAGCGCGGCGCGCGCGGGTGGCCGGGTCGGCCGTCCGGAGGAGTTCGTCACCTGCCCGGTCCCCCTCCGCGTGCGGTACCGGTCCGGGGCGCGTTGGCTTCCCCTGAGGCAGCACGGCCGCTTCCCGATCAAGGCGGCTCATGGGATGTACCGCCACCGTGCCGCTGGAGGGCAAGTCCTATGCGTTCAACTCAGATATTCCTCCGCTCCGGCCTGACCGTGGCCGCAGCCGCCGCGCTTCCCCTCACCCTGGCCGCCCATCCGGCCGCCGCTTGGGGTGCGGGCATCTCGGTGAGCACCAGCGGCTCCACGGTCACCGTCACCACCAGCGCCTGCTCGGGCAGCGGCGGCAGCTTCGGCAACGCCTCGCTGCTCACCAGCAGCCAGTCGAGCTTCGCCCAGGGCCGCCAGGCGGCGCTGACCGGGACCAGCAACAGCCAGATGGCCAGCTGGTCGGGCGTGCGCTCGGGCACCTACACGGTCATCGTGGTCTGCCAGAACGGCACCACGGCGGGCACCCAGTCCATCGTCGTCACGGCTCCGACGATGTCGCCCACGGCCTCCCCCTCGCGTGGCGTCATGGGCGGAGTGGGCGGCGCCAGCAAGGACTACGGCACGCTCACCCTGGCCGGCGGCGGTGCCCTGGTGGCCGCGGGCACCGTGGCGGCGGCGTGGTTCCTGCGCCGGCGCTCGAAGCCGCACCGCCTCTGACCGCGGGTACGGTGCCGGTCACACGGGCGGCCGTCGGTCGGCTCCGGCCGGCGTGACGGCCTCCTGTGCGTGGCCTGACCGCTGCTCGTCCGCCTGCTCGAACTCCGCCAGCGCGTCGGTCAGCCACCGGGTCCAGAACGTCTCCAGGTCGATCCCGGCCCGCAGGACGAGGTGGCGCAGCCGGTGCTCGGGACCGTCCTTGCCGGGCGGGAAGTCGCGCTCCTGGATCTCCTGGTACTCCGCCAACTGGCTCCGGTGCAGGTCGAGATGGCGGCGCAGATCCGCCTCGATGCCGTCGGTGCCGACGACCGCGGAGGCCCGCAGCCGCAGCAGCAGGGTGTCGCGCAGCGGCTTCGGGTCCTGCGGTGCGGCGGTCCAGCGGGCCAGTTCGGCGCGGCCCGCCGCCAGCACCTCGTAGCTCTTCTTCTGCCCGCGGGCCGGCTGCTCGGCGGGCAGCGCGCGGATGAACCCCTCGGCCTCCAGCTTTCCCAGCTCGCGGTAGATCTGCTGGTGCGTCGCCGACCAGAAGTAGCCGATCGACTTGTCGAACCGCCGGGTCAGTTCCAGCCCCGACGACGGCTTCTCCAGCAGGGCGGTGAGGATCGCGTGCGGCAGTGACATGGCCTCATCCTAGGGAGGGCCGCCCGGCGGGCCGCCCTCCGTCTTCTCGTCCCGCGGCCTGCCGGGCGGCGGGCCCGCGTCCGCCGGCGGTTCGCCCCTCCGCCGCGGTCGGCGGAGCGGGAGAACCGTGGCGCGGGGTCGGACACGGCCTAGAGTGCCGCCGCCAGTTCCGTGCCCTGCTTGATGGCGCGCTTGGCGTCCAGTTCGGCGGCCACGTCGGCGCCGCCGATGAGGTGGACGCTGCGGCCCGCGGCGCT
Organism: Streptomyces sp. NPDC054842; assembly: GCF_053611025.1. Taxonomy (NCBI): domain Bacteria; kingdom Bacillati; phylum Actinomycetota; class Actinomycetes; order Kitasatosporales; family Streptomycetaceae; genus Streptomyces; species Streptomyces sp. NPDC054842. The sequence goes on along the minus strand of NZ_JBSGZN010000020.1, from coordinate 62,078 downwards.
CAGTTCCTCGTAGAGGTCGCGCCGCGGCTCCTGGCCGGTGCACAGCACGACGGTGTCGACCTCCAGGACCTGGCTGAGGCCGTCCACGGTGATGTGCAGCCCGGCGTCGTCGATCCGGTCGTACTGGACGCCCGGCACCATGCTGACGCCGCGGTGCTTGAGTTCGGTGCGGTGGATCCAGCCGGTCGTCTTGCCGAGTCCGGCGCCCACCTTGGTGGCCTTGCGCTGGAGCAGGTGCACGGTGCGCGGCGGGGCGGGGCGCTCCGGTGCGGTGAGGCCGCCGGGGGCCCGGTAGTCCATGTCGACGCCCCAGTTCCGGAAGTACGTGGCCGGGTCCTCGCTCGCCTTGTCGCCGCCGTCGGTGAGGTACTCGGCGACGTCGAAGCCGATGCCGCCGGCCCCGAGGACTGCCACCCGGTCGCCGACGGGGGCGCCGTCGCGCAGCACGTCGAGGTAGCCGACGACGCTCGGGTGGTCGACACCGGGGATGTCGGGGGTGCGCGGGCTGACGCCGGTGGCGACGACGACCTCGTCGAAGCCGGAGACGTCCCCGGCGCAGACGCGAGTGTTCAACCGGACGTCCACGCCGTGCAGTTCGAGCTGGGTGCGGAAGTAGCGGATCGTCTCGTCGAACTCCTGCTTGCCGGGGACCTTGCGGGCCACGTTGAGCTGGCCGCCGATCTCGCCCGCGGCGTCGTAGAGGGTGACGTCGTGACCGCGTTCGGCCGCGGAGACGGCGCAGGCGAGTCCGGCGGGACCCGCGCCCACGACGGCGACGCGCTTGCGCAGCCGGGTCGGCGCCAGCACCAGTTCCGTCTCGTGGCAGGCGCGCGGGTTGACCAGGCAGGAGGTGATCTTGCCGCCGAAGGTGTGGTCCAGGCAGGCCTGGTTGCAGCCGATGCAGGTGTTGATGGCCTCCGGGCGGCCCGCCGCGGCCTTGGCGACGAAGTCAGGGTCGGCGAGCATCGGACGCGCCAGCGACACCATGTCGGCGTACCCGTCGGCGAGCAACTGCTCGGCGATCTCCGGGGTGTTGATGCGGTTGGTGGTGACCAGGGGCACCGATACGGCACCCATCACCTTCTTGGTGACCCAGGCGTACGCGCCGCGCGGCACGGAGGTCGCGATGGTCGGGATCCGCGCCTCGTGCCAGCCGATACCGGTGTTGATGATCGTCGCGCCGGCCGCCTCCACCGCCTTCGCCAGGGTGACGACCTCCTCCAGCGAGGATCCCCCGGGCACCAGGTCGAGCATGGACAGCCGGTAGATGATGATGAAGTCGTCGCCGACCGCCTCGCGGACCCGCCGGACGATCTCGACGGGGAAGCGCATCCGGTTCTCGTACGAGCCGCCCCAGCGGTCCTCGCGCCTGTTGGTCTGCGCGGCGACGAACTCGTTGATGAGGTAGCCCTCGGAGCCCATGATCTCGACGCCGTCGTACCCGGCCCGGCGTGCCAGGACGGCCGCTCGCGCGTAGTCGGCGATGGTCTGCTCGACCTCGGCGTCGGTGAGCTCGTGCGGCGGGAAGGGACTGATCGGCGCCTGGAGCGGGCTGGGGGCGACCAGGTCCTGGTGGTAGGCGTACCGCCCGAAGTGGAGGATCTGCAGGGCGATCTTCCCGCCCTCGCGGTGGACCGCCTCGGTGATGCCGGCGTGCTGCTCGGCCTCTTCCTCGGTGGTCAGTTTCGCGCCGCCCTCGTAGGGCCGTCCCGCGTCGTTGGGGGCGATGCCGCCGGTGACGATGAGCCCGACGCCGCCGCGGGCCCGGGTGGCGTAGAACTCCGCCATCCGCTCGAAGCCGCGCTCGGCCTCTTCCAGGCCCACGTGCATGGAGCCCATGATCACGCGGTTGGGCAGCGTGGTGAATCCCAGGTCGAGCGGGTTCAGCAGGTGCGGGTAACGGCTCATGGGGCCCTCCGTGCGCGGTGTGGTGAGTCTGTTGTAGACGACCGCACCGCGCTTGTGCAACTAGTTGCATAACCGGAGGGACCCAGCTCACACGGCGCCTTCGGGTCAGGCCGGCCGAACGCCGAGCACGACGTGGGCCTCCATCTCCTCGGACACCGCCAGGCGGGCGGTCAGGCCGCCGCGGGTGAACGCCTCCATGGCCGCGGGCGCCTGGAGCTCGCTCGTCTCCACGAGGAGGCAGCCGCCGGGCGCGAGCCAGTGGGCGGCCCCGGCGGCGACGCGGCGCAGGACGTCCAGACCGTCCGCGCCCCCGTCGAGCGCCACCAGCGGCTCGTGGTCCCGCGCCTCCGGGGGCAGCAGGCCGACCTCGCCGGTCGGGACGTAGGGCACGTTCGCGGCCAGCACGTCCACCCGGCCGCGCAGGCCCTCCGGCAGCGCGTCGAACAGGTCACCCTCGTGGACCCGGCCGCCGAGGGCGGCGAGGTTGCGGCGGGCGCAGCGCACCGCGGCGGGGTCGATGTCGGCGGCGTGCAGTTCGGGCCGGCCGAGGGAGACGGCCAGGGCGGCGCCCACCGCGCCGGAGCCGCAGCACAGGTCCACCACGACCGCGGCCTCCGGGGCGTGGGCGACCGCCTGGCGGACCAGGAACTCGGTGCGGCGGCGGGGCACGAAGACACCGGTGTCCACGGTGATGCGCAGTCCGTGGAACTCGGCCCAGCCGACGACGTGTTCCAGGGGCAGTCCGGCGACCCGGCGCGCCACCATGGCGGCGACCTCGTCCCGGTCACGGGCGGTGGAGAGGATCAACTCCGCCTCGTCCTCGGCGAATACACAGCCGGCGGTACGAAGTGCGGCGACTACGGCGGAAGGTGCGGCAAAGGGCATGGGGAGAGAGGGCCTTTCGAGGAACCGAAGGGCGCTCCCGCGACCGCCTAGAGCAGGCGACCCGCGTTGCCTGGAAGTGAGAGCACCCGGCCTGACACAGCGGTAATGGGTCTCACCTCCTGGCGACTTGTCGGTTGGGGCCGTCCACAACCGCGAGGCCACATTACAGGAAACGATCAGACGGCGACCGACTCCTCCAGCTCCTCCTCGGCCTCCTCGTCCGGGACCGGAGCGGGGGCCGAGGACGCCGTTTCCGGCACCGGCCCGGCGCCCGGGACGGCCCGCCGGGCGCGCGCCCGCTCGGCCGCGCCCGCGACCGCGGTCAGCAGCAGACCGGCCAGGAGCCAGGCGACGAGCGTCCCGGCGGCTCCGGACAACCCGTCGCGGCCGAAGTAGAGGAGACCGCGGACGCCCTCCACGAATCCCGCGCCGTTCCAGAACGCGTGCAGCGTGCCGAAGAAGCCGTTCTGCAGCTCGGGCCGGAACAGGCCGCCCGAACTGGTGAAGTTGAGCATCACGAACAGCACCATCATGGCGAGGGTGGTCCACCGCCTGAGGAAGGTGTGGAGCCCGACGCCGATGAACAGGATGCCCGCGGAGTACAGCCAGCTCATGCCCCACACGCCCGCGAGGTCGTGGTGCGCGAGGTGGAAGACCGGGCCGGCGAGCAGCGCGCCGATGGCACCGACGACGCCGGACACACCGACGGCCAGCAGGCTCCGTATCCGCAGGGGCAGGGCCGCGCCGGCGGCGCCGATCGCGGCGACGGACGCGTAGGAACCGATGCTCAGCGCGACGAGCAGGAAGAACAGGCCCTGGCCCGTCGGGTCGTCGCCGACCGTCGGCGCCACGTCGGTGACCTTCAGGGGTTCGCCCTGCCGGGCGGCGAGCGGGGTGAAGACCTTCTCGACGGACAGGGCGCCCATGTCCGAGGAGGCGGTCGCGACGAGCAGTTCGGGCGCCCGGCCCGGAGCGTAGGCGCCGGTGATGTCGCGGGACCGCAGGAGGGCGACCGCCTCGGGGCGGCTCGCGACGGTCCGGACGTCCAGCGCGTCCCCGGCCCCGTCCTTGACGGTCTGGGCGAGGACCTTCGCCTCGGGGCCGGCGCCCACGACGGCGACGGGCAGGTGGTTCGGCTCCGGGGTGGCGAAGGCGCCCAGGTAGGCGAGCCCCATGCCGAGGCACATCAGCAGCGGGGTGACCAGGTGCGTGAGCACATGGCGCAGGGCGGGCGAGCGCAGGCCGGCGACCACGGGGCCTCCATTGGTTGGCATATACAACTCCCTATCCAGTTGTACTATACAACCAGAAGAGCGAGGGAGTCGCCGTGACCGCGTCCGAAGAGCCCGCCGTCCCCGGCAGGGACGGTGCCGAGAACGTCGCCGAGGGCCTTGGCGCCCCGGCGCATCAGGATGTCCGCCGGGCCCGCGGGGCGGACGTCCCCCGCTCCGCGGACGCCGCCGTCGAGACCATCCAGCGCGAGATGACGGCGTTCGCCCGGCGCGCCCGGGCCTCGGCGGGGCGCATGCACCCCGAGCTGTCCCTGGTGTCGTACACCCTGCTCGGGCACTTGGAGGAGCGGGGCGGCTGCCGGGCCACCGACCTCGCCGCGCACTACGCGCTCGACAAGTCCACCGTGAGCCGGCAGGTGGCCGCCCTGGAGCGCGCCGGGCTCATCGAGCGGCGCCTCGATCCCGACGACCACCGCGTGCAGGTGCTGCACCTGACACCGGCCGGCGGCGCGCTGCTCGGCCAGGTGACGGAGAGCCGCCGGACCGCGTTCCGCGAGCGGCTCGAAGGCTGGCCCAAGGACGACCTGGCGCGGTTCGCCGCGTACCTGCTGCGGTACAACGACGCGGGGTCCGGCACCCCGGAGGGCGACCCGTCCGCGGGCTGATGCACCGCGGCCCGGGGCGGACGCGCCCCGCGCCACCGGTTCGCCGTCCTCGGCGACCGGGGCTCCACGGGGCCCCGTTCGGCCCGGCCGCTCACGTCATACGGCGGCCGGGGTCTGCCCGTCGGGCGCGTGCTCCGGCACCCGGGCCGCCATGAAGCGGGTGGTGCGCCGCAGCCGGAAGCCGAGTGCCTCGTAGAGCCGGATGGCACCGGTGTTGCCCGCGCCGGTGTGCAGGAACGGGGTCTCCCCGCGTTCGCGGACACCGTGCGCGACGGCCAGGACGAGCCGCCCGGCCAGGCCCTTGCCCCGGAAGGCGGGGTCGGTGCAGACCGCGCTGATCTCCGTCCAGCCCGGCGGGTGCAGCCGCTCCCCCGCCATCGCGACCAGCGCGCCGCCCCGGCGGATACCGAGGTAGGTGCCGAGCTCGACGGTGCGGGGCAGGAACGGCCCGGGCCGGGTGCGCCGGACCAGGTCCAGCATCTCCGGCACGTCGGCCGGTCCCAGGCGTACGGCCTCCGGGTCCGGCGCCGCGGGAATGCCGTCGTCGACGAGCTGGACGCCCTCCAGGCTGAAGGTCACTTCCCAGCCCTGCGGCGTCCGCCCCTGGAAGCCGGCCAGGGGCGCCTCCCCGCCGGGGCCGACCAGCGCGGCCAGATCCGTCCAGTCGTCGGCGTCGGGCTCGTCCGGGAGGGCCAGCCACGGCGACACGTCGGTCGGGTAGCGCAGGACCCGGCCGCGGCGCTCGGCGAAGTGGGCGTGCGGCCCGGTCAGCGAGGCCAGGGCCGGGTTGTCCAGGACGTGCCGCGCCTGAGCCCTGTCGGCGTCCGCACCCGGGAGCTGCCGCTCGGTGCTCGCCCCGGCGCTCACGCGGAGACCTCGATCACGGTCTTCCCGCGCGCGTGGCCGTCCTCGACGAGGCGCAGCGCCTCGCCCGCGCGGTCCAGGGGGAACGTCCGCGTGACGAGGGGGTCGAGGCCGCCGTCGGTGACGAGCCGGGCGACCTCGTCGAGCACGGCGGCGGTGCGGGCCCGGGCGACGGCCGCGCCGCCCAGGCGTGCCACCGTCTCCCGGTCGGCCCCGGTGATCAGCTTCGAGCCGTCCGGCAGCAGCGTCGCCGCCGCTTCGAGGACCTCGCCGCCGACCAGGTCGAAGACCGCGTCGACGCCGCCCGGCGCGGCGGCCCGCACCCGCTCGGCGAGCCCCGGCCCCGAGGGGACGTGCACGGCGCCGAGGGACTCGACGAGGTCCTTCTTGCCCTCGCTCGCGACGCCGACCGCGCGCAGCCCGAAGGCACGGGCCAGCTGGAGGGCCGCGACTCCGACCCCGCCGCCCGCCCCGGTGACCAGCACGGTCCTCCCGGGGCTCAGACCGAGCTGGCGTAGCCCGTCGTACGCGGTCGCCGCGGCCACCGGGAGCACGGCGGCGTCCGTGAAGGACAGCGCGGCCGGCTTGTGGGCGGTCACCGCCACCGGCAGCACGGCGTACTCGGCGTAGGCGCCGGCCACCGGGTTGCCGAAGACCTCGTCGCCGACGGCGAAGCCGGTCACCCCGGCCCCGGTCTCCTCGACGACGCCGGCGGCCTCGTTGCCGAACACCGCGGGCAGCTCGCGTGCGGGGGCGCCGGGACGGCGGTAGCCGGTGCGCTGCTTGAAGTCGACGGGGTTCACACCGGCCGCGCGCACCGCGACCAGGACCTCGCCGGGGCCGGGCCTCGGCCGCTCCCGGTCCACGAGGGTCTCGGTCTCCGGGCCGCCGTACCGGGTGAACACGTACGCCTTGGGCATGGACTGCCTCACTCTCCCTTCGCTGCCGCCGGTCGGGGACCCACCGGCGTCGGCATCTGTGGCAAGGGAGATCACGACACCGCTATTCCCGGTGCCGCGCGGTGTTCACACGGCCGCAACGATCTCGGCCGCCGTCCACAGGGGCGCTGGTCGGAGCCCCGGTCCGCGTACGGTTGAATGCGTACGCACGGATCGCCGCGGGTGCCCGCCCGCGGACGGCCGTGCGCCCCGCACACCGCTCGCGATCGACCCCGCGCCGTCCCCGGGACGGCCTGGAGGCACCACCGTCATGAACGTCACCCGAGGCTTCACCGGACGCGCCCGCGTCCACAACGCCGGTCTGCCGCCCGGCCAGTACGACGCGGGGGACGACTGGCCCGTCCTGTCCGCCGAGGTCACCCCCGAGCTGGCCCCGGCCGACTGGACGTTCCGGATCGACGGTCTGGTGGCCGAGCCCCGCACCTGGGACTGGGACGGCGCCCACGCGCTGCCGTCGTCGATGTACGAGGGTGACATCCACTGCGTGACGAGCTGGTCGAAGTTCGGCGTGCGCTTCGGAGGGGTGTCCCTAAACGCCTTCCTGGACGCCGTCCGCCCGGACGCCGCCGCCACCCACGCGGTCGCGTACTCCCACACCGGCTACACGGCCAACCTCCCGCTGGCCGACCTCAGGGGCGGGCGCGCCTGGATCGCCTGGGAGTACGACGGGAAGCCGCTGCCCGCCGAGCACGGCGGGCCGGCCCGGCTGATCGTGCCGCACCTGTACTTCTGGAAGAGCGCCAAGTGGATCGCGGGCATCCGGCTGCTGGACCACGAGGAGCCCGGCTTCTGGGAGCAGAACGGCTACCACGCGCGCGGCAACCCCTGGGAAGAGCAGCGGTACTCCGGTGACTGAGACGTTCGTGCCCCCGACCCCGTTCGCCGTGCCCGGGCGGATCGCGGTGAGCGAGCAGGCCGCCACCCACTGGCAGGACGCCACGCTCACCGAGGTCCGCCGCGAGACCCCGCAGGCCTCGACGTTCCGGTTCGCCGTGCCCGGCTGGACGGGGCACCTGCCGGGGCAGCACCTGATGCTGCGGCTCACCGCGCCGGACGGGTACACGGCCCAGCGCCACTACTCCCTCGCGTCCGCGCCCGACGACAGCGGCCACATCGAGCTCACCCTCGACCATGTCGACGGCGGTGAGGTCTCCGGCTGGTTCCACACGGTGGCCAGGCCGGGGGACGTGGTGCAGGTGCGCGGTCCGGTCAGCGGCTTCTTCGCCTGGCCCGGCGACCGGCCCGCCCTGCTGATCGGCGCGGGCTCGGGCGTCGTCCCGCTCATGTCGATGGTGCGGCACCGCCGGGCGAGCGGCATGTCCGTCCCGCTGCGGCTGCTCGTCTCGGCGCGCGGCCCCCGTGAGCTGATCTACGCGCGGGAGTACGGCGAGGAGACCACGACCGTCTTCACGCGCAGCGCCCCGCGGGGCGTCCCGGTCGGCCGTATGTCGGCGGCACATGTGGCGCCGCTCCTGGCGCAGGCGCCTCCCGGTGGGTGGGAGGCCTATGTGTGCGGCTCCAACGGTTTCGCGGAGCACGCGTCACGGCTGCTGGTCGCGGCCGGCCAGCCGGTGGACCGCATCCGCATCGAGCGCTTCGGCTGACTCGCCGGGCCGCGGCACGGCCGGGCGGGCCCACGCGCTCACCGACCGCACTTCCGGTCCGCGAGCGGCGTACGCCTCACCCGGCGCCCGTGCCGCACGTCTCGCGGGCGGTCGGCCTCGGCGTCCCGGGTCGTGAGGGCGCCCACGCCGCACGTTTCGTAGGCGGGTCCTGCGTCGGCGTCCCCAGGGCCCTGACGACGCCGCCGGTGCGTGTGGGGTCCTGGCCGGTGGCCTGGGTCAGCGGTGCGGGACCACCGCCACGGGGCACGCGGAGTGGTGGACCAGTACACGGGCGGCCCGGCCGAGACCCGCCGTGTCGGCGCGTCGGCCGACGACGAGCAGCCCGGCCCCGCGGGACGCCTTCAGCAGGTGCGGACCGGGGTGGCCGTGCACGACGTGCTCGGTGACGGCGATCTCCGGGAACTTGTGCCGCCACGGCTGGAGGGTGCTCGTCAGGACCCGCCACCTGCCCTCCTCCCGTTCCGCGGTGTCCTCGGGCAGCGGCGCGCCGGGGACGTAGCCACGCGGTGGTGGCGGTGTGGTCCAGGTGTGCGTCACGCGCAGCGGCGCCGAGCGGGCGGCGGCCGTCTCGAAGGCGTACGCGAGGAGCTCCTCCGCGGGGCGGTCGAGGTCGAGACCGAGGACCACCGGCAGGTAGGGGGCGCGGTGCGGCGGGGTGCCGTCGACGGCGGGCATCCGCTCGTCCTCGGGGAGTTCGCCCGCGCGCACCAGGACGACCGGACGCGTGGCGGCGGAGGTGACGGCGAGCGCCACCGAGCCGACCGGAAAGCCGGTGAAGCCGGTGGCGCCCCAGGAGCCGAGCACCAGGGCATCCGCCTCGGTGGCGGCGTCGAGCAGTGCCGGGACGGCGGGTGTCTCGACGCGTTCGGCGACGATGTCCAGGGCCGGGTGGGCGTAGGACAGCCGCACCGCTGCCCGGTCGAGCAGGGTGCGGGCGGGGAGGTCGACGTCCTGGAGCGGGGAGGGCGCTGCCGGTCCGGCGCCGGCGTGCAGCAGGCGCAGCGGGAGGCGGCGGCGCTCGGCCTCCCTGGCCGCCCAGTCGGCGGCGTCCAGCGCGGCCCGTGAGCCGTCGACGCCTGCGGTGACGGTGCGCGTGCCGCTGCTCATGGCTCCTGCCTTTCGGGAACGCTCATGGCCGGGCTGCCCGTTGCGGGGACGGGGAAACCGCCCTCGGCGGGCCGGTACGGGAGCGGGTTCCACGCGGGCCGCGGATCAGTCGTGCGGACGCCGTGATCCCTTGCCAACTCCGCCCGCACCGGCCCGTGTTCGGGCTCTGGCGACCCGGTGGTGTCGTGCCGGCCCTCGGTGACGGTCCGTCAGCGGCGCTGGTCGAGCAGGATCCTCGCCAGTTCGTGCGGCTGGGAGAACATCGGCCAGTGCCCGGTGTCCATCTCGACCAGGCGCCACCTCTCGCTCTTGAGCGACTCCGCCACGTCGTCGTTCGGCTCGGGGCCGTCCAGGAGGCATTTGACGTAGGTCGCGGGCAGCTCGCCCAACGGACGGGCCAGGACGGCGGGTTCGGTGAGAGTGGCGCCCGGGTGCGGTGTCGCCCCGGCCGCGAGCCGCGCGATCTGCTCGCTGGTGAGGCCCTGGCCGTCGTACTCCTCCGCGCTCAGCGGCTGCCAGAAGCCGCCGCCCTCGCCGAGCGCCGCCTCGAACCGCTCCTCGCCCTGCCACCAGTTGGAGGCGAACGAGGCGCCGTCGACGGGGATCTCGGAGTCGACGAAGACCACGCGGCCGAGCCGGTCACCGATGCGCTCGGCGGCCTGGCCCACCGGGATGCCGGCGTAGCTGTGCCCCACGAGGACGACCTCGCGCAGGTCGAGGCGCTCCACCTCGCCGACGATGTCCTCCACGTGGGTCCGCTGCCCGGCGGGCTGCCCCTGCCGCTCGGCCAGGCCGGACAGCGTCAGGGCGTGCGCGCCGCATCCGGCCGCGCGCAACTCCGGCACCACCTCGTCCCACGCCCACGATCCCAGCCACGCGCCTGCCACGAGTACGAAGTCCGTCATGAGGAGAACGTAGCGGCGCGATCCGACACGCGCCGCCCGATCCCGGTTCCGTACCCCATCGGGTCCGTCGTCCGGAGGGGATCTGGTATGCACGCGGACCGCGCCCGTACGGTGTGATCATCCGCACCCCGATGGCGAAGGTGGTCCTTCATGGCCCTGTTCGACCTCCCCCTGGACGAGCTCCGCGGCTACCGCAGCGCGTCGGCCGAGCCCGAGGACTTCGACGCCTTCTGGGCCGGGACCCTCCAGGAGGCGCGCCGGCACGAGCTGAACGCCCGCTTCGAGCCGGTGCGGACGCCGCTCAGGACCGTCGAGCAGTACGACGTGACGTTCGCCGGCTTCGGCGGGCACCCGGTGAAGGGCTGGCTGACGGTGCCGGCGGGGACGGACGCGCCGCTCCCGGCGGTCGTGGAGTTCGTCGGGTACGGCGGCGGGCGCGGCCTGCCGCACACCCACCTGCTGTGGGCCTCCGCCGGGTTCGCGCACTTCGTGATGGACACCCGGGGGCAGGGCAGCGCCTGGGGCGGCGGCGGGACGCCCGACCCGGTGGGCAGCGCGCCCGCGTTCCCGGGCTTCATGACGCGTGGGGTCGAGGACCCGGAGAGCTACTACTACCGGCGGGTCTACACGGACGCGGTGCGTGCCGTGGATGCGGCCCGCGCCCATCCGCTGGCCGACCCGGCGCGCACGGCCGTCATGGGCGTGAGCCAGGGCGGCGGCATCAGCATCGCCGTGGGTGGTCTGGTGCCCGACCTGGCGGCGGTCGCCCCGGACGTGCCGTTCCTGTGCGACTTCCCGCGGGCGACGACGCTGACGGACCGCGACCCCTACCGGGAGATCGGCAAGTACCTCAAGACGCACCGGGGCCGCACCGAGCGGGTCATGAGCACGCTCGCCTACTTCGACGCGGTGCACTTCGCCGCCCGCGGCCGGGCGCCCGCCCTGTTCTCGGCGGCGCTGGAGGACCAGACCTGCCCGCCGTCGACCGTCTACGCCGCCTTCAACGCGTGGGCGCACGACGACAAGACGATCGAGGTGTACGACTTCAACGACCACGAGGGCGGCGGCCCTCACCAGGAGGAGGCGAAACTGCGCTGGCTGCCGCGGCACCTGTGAGGCGCCGCGGCACGGGCCGCCGGCGCCCCTGTCAGCCCGCCGTCCCGCGCGGTACGACCGTGGACAGGACGGCGGGCAGCGGGTACCAGTCGGCGGAGACCACGCTGGCGTGCCGTCCGGCCAGCAGGCCGACCCGGTCCAGGGCCTGGGCCTGCGTCGGGTTGGTGCCGTCGATGGCGGGGGCCACGTTGTGCGCGTCGGTCATGACGACGAGGTAGTGCCGGTCGTCGTACCAGGCCGTGTCGACCGACCCGCCCGTGTAGGCGGCGGCGTCGCCGTCGAAGACGACGAACCAGGGGCGGATCGACGCGTCGGCGTAGCGGGTGCGGGGGTCGCCGGCGGCGGCGCCGTGCACGGCGGGGAAGGCGGCGGCCTCGCGCAGGCGTCCGGCGGCGGCGAGGTCGCGCAGGTACTGCGCGTACTCGCGGTCGGTCCACAGGGTGTCGGCGGGATTGCCCTCCTCGACCGTGCCCGGGATCAGCTCGACGACGAACTTGCCGGCGAGGGCGGAGCGGGCGGGCCAGCCGCCGGCGCGGACGGCCGTGTCGAGGTCGGGGTGGGAACCGGTGACGTCGGCGGGACGCAGCAGGGCGTCACCGAGCTTGGCGGTGAGGAGGGCGTCCAGTTGGGCGGGGCCGCGGCCGTTCCTGGACTGGAAGCCGTCCTTCATCTCGATCTTGAGCTGGATCGGCCGGTGGCCGGGGTGGGCGTCGTGCCAGGCCCTGATGTCCGAGAGGCAGCCGCCGAGGTCGCGGTTGCGCGATTTGGTGCGCAGCTCGGAGGCCCGGGCGGCGTTCTCGCAGTTGTTGTCGTTGCCGAGCGGGTTGCTGTGCGAGACCCGCCAGGAGGAGCCGAACACGTTGGTCCACACGTCGAGTTCGAGCATTCCGGCGCCCGAGTCCAGGGCGTCCGCGAAGTAGGGGTACTTGCTCTTCTCGTAGGCGTTGTGGACGCCGACCCAGGTGGTGGACGAGTACGCCGGGTCCGCGGCCGTCGACGGCGGTGCGGCGGTCAGCGCCAGCACGGCCGCCGCCGTCACCGTGATCCCGGTACGCGTCAACGCCTTCGCGAGTCTGGGCATGTTCCCCTGCTTCCTGTGCCTCGGTGGTCAACCGCAGCGCAGCGTAGGGGTGTTGGGTGACATGCGGAAGATCGCGGGGTGAAGGGCCGAGTGACGTGATCCGGCGGCTTCCCTCCAGTCCGACCAGTCGGTATGTTCGGATCGGCCGGAGCGCAGTCCGCGTTCCGCTGAGCGACGGAGGTCCCATGTCCCCGCGAGTGCCTCAGGTGCACGGTCACTGCGACGCGCGATTCTCCGCCGTCCGCGCGGCGTTCGAGGAGAACTTCCGCGAACGCGGCGAACTGGGCGCGGCGGTGGCCGTCGTCCGGGACGGGGAGACCGTGGTGGACCTGTGGGGCGGCTGGGCCGATGCCGCGGGCACCCGTCCGTGGGAGCGCGAGACGCTGGTGAACGTGTGGTCGACGTCGAAGGGGCCGACGGCGCTGTGCGCGCACATCCTGGTGGACCGGGGGCTCCTCGACCTGGACGCCCCGGTGGCCGCGTACTGGCCGGAGTTCGCGGCGGCGGGCAAGGAGTCGGTCCTCGTCCGGCACCTGCTGTCCCACCGGGCGGGGCTCTCGGGGCTGCGCGAGCCGCACTCGCTGGAGCAGCTCTGCGACTGGGAGCTGACGGTGGCACGGCTGGCGGCCCAGGAGCCGTGGTGGGAGCCGGGGACGCGTTCCGGGTACCACGCGCTGACGTACGGCTTCCTGGTCGGTGAGGTGGTGCGCCGGGTGTCGGGGCTGCTGCCGGGCGCGTTCCTGGAGCGGGAGGTGACCGGGCCGCTCGGAATCGACTTCACGATCGGGCTGCCCGACAAGGAGTCCGGCCGGGTGGCGGAGCTGGTGCATCCGCCGGCCGCGACGAAGAGCGAACAGGCGGCCGTCTTCGCACAGTTGGCGCCCGCGGCACTGGCCGCGCTGACCAACCCCCCGGTGGGCGCCGCCGAGGCCAACACCCCGCGGTGGCGGGCGGCCGAGATCCCCGCGGCCAACGGCCACGGCACGGCCCGTGCGGTCGCGGCGCTGTACGGGATCTTCGCGCTGCGGGGCTCGTACGGTTCCCGGCAGGTGCTGTCGGCGGAGGGCGCCGAGCGGGTGCGCGAGGGCCAGGGCAGCTGCCGCGACCTGGTGCTGGGCGCCGGATTCGCGCACGAGACGGAGATCGGGCTGGGGCTGTGGCTCAGCGGGCCCAACGGCTCGTACGGTCCGAATCCGCGGGCTTTCGGACACGACGGCTTCGGCGGTTCCTGCGGCCTCGCCGATCCGGAGGCGGGCCTCTCACTGGGCTACGTGATGAACCGCATGGGGCCGCACATCGCGGACGACCCGCGCAAGACGGCGCTCGTGGAGGCCGTGTACGCCGCGCTCTGACGCCTGCGGGCGGTGGGCGGGCGCGGTGCTGAAACCGGCCGAACTGACGGGTGACCCTTCCCAGGTGGTTTAGACCAATGGTAGATGTGGTCGCGCAATGAGCCCGTACGGCTACGCCTTGTCACCAACAGGAGGCGCGGACATGGCCCGCACCGTCCCCACGCCCGACCACGAGCCCCGCTACCGGCGCGTCGCCACCCAACTGCTCGACGAACTGAGGGAGGGTTCCATCCCGCCCGGGGAGCGGCTGCCCGGCGAACGGGATCTCGCCGCGCGGTTCGACGTCAGCCGCGAGACCGTCCGCCAGGCCCTGCAACTGCTGCGCGGCAGCGGACTGGTCTCCACCGACCGGCGCGGCAGCCACGCCACGCTGCCGGGTACCACCGCCGAGCACGTGCCCTCCCTCGACTTCCCCGTCGGCGCGCACACCGCGGAGCCGTGCGCCGTCCACCGGACCAGCGTGGCCTGGGAGCCTCCCCCGCCGGAGCACGCCCGGGTGCTCGGACTGGCGCCCCGGCGGCCGACGCTGGTCCACCGCTACGAGTCGGCCGCCGCGGACGGCAAAGGGCTCCGCACCGCCGTGACGTCCTTCTCCGCGGTCGCCGTCGCCGAGGTCGAGGAACTGGCCCGCTACCGCGACCGCGCGGACGGCAGTGGCTCCGCGCACCTGCGGCGGGCCTACGACTGGATGCGCAGGGCCGGACTGACGCTCCACCACCGGGACACCATCACGCGACTGCCGCGGTCGGTGCGGGTCACCCGGCGGGTGCACGACCAGTACGACCGGCCGCTGGAGGTCACCGACCTCGTCGTGGAGGCCCAGCAGGACGCGCTGGTGTACGAGTTCACCCTTCCCGCCGCCGGGTGACCCCGTCCGGGCCGCGGAGGCGCCTCCGCCCGGTGGACCGGGCTGCGACGCGGCCGGAGAAGGAATTCTCCTCCGGACGACACCCGGTTTCCGCCGCCGCTGAACAGAGGCCGCCTGTGCCGGGAAGGCCCGCGCTTCTCACCCGGCCGGGGCAAGGCTTCTGGTGCGGCGGGAGGCGGCTTCCCGGCCGGCGGTGCGGCGGCCGCCCCGCGTGACGGACGCACGGGCGGACTCGGGCCCAGCGGACCTCCCCCGCACCCGCCTGCACCCGCCCGCCGGGACAGCCGAGACCGCCGCGGTGAGGACGTGCCCGGGGCTGCTCGTCGCGGCGGTCGGTGGCGAGATGCAGTCATGTGACAGATTCCTTGACGGCCGCGGACGCCTAACGTGCTGGATATGTCCACCCACGACGCACTGCGGACCGAGCGGGCCCGCTCCACCGAGCGGGTCCCGGCCGTCCGCGTCCACGGGCCAGGGCTGCCGCCGGGCGACCGGGGCCCCCGGGCCCCGCACCTCGGGCAGACAGCGTCCACGACCGCCGCGCGGCCCCGGCCGGACGACCCCGGCACTCCCGCCGGGCCCCGCCTCCGCCCCGGAGCGGTCGCCGCTCCGACGGCCGGCCGGGACCGGAAGGGTTCGGCGCTGCCGGCCGCGTCATTGGCGAAGGGGCCGGCCGTACCCGGTCACCCCTTCGGCGGACCGCCCGCCCGGATTCTCACCGGCCCGTCCGCCGCCGACGCCACCCCGCCCGGTGGACTGCCGCTTCCCGGGCCCGCGCGCCCCGCGCGGGCCGTTGCGGGCCTCCGCGGCGAGGCGGTCCGTACGAAGCCCGCGCCGTGCCCGTACCGGCGCGCCACCCGGCCGGCGCCCGTCCTCACGCGTGGACCCGGGCCGAGACGGACACCGGCGACCCCGGCGGCCCCATGCTGACCCCCGACCACGGCCGGCGGGAGACCGCGGACAGCGCACCGGCTCCGCGCGCCGCCTCCCCCACCGGCCCCTCCGCGCCCGTACCGGCTTCCCGGCGCTCCCCGCGCCGCGTCGCCCGGCCGGCGCACGGACACCGCCTCACCCGAACGGACGCACCCCGTCCTCCCTCCGAAAGGCACGCCACATGACCACCTTCACCACCTCCGACGGCACCGAGATCTTCTACAAGGACTGGGGCAGCGGGCAGCCGGTCGTCTTCAGCCACGGCTGGCCGCTCAACGCGGACACCTGGGACGGCCAGCTGCGCCTGGTCGCCGAGAACGGCTTCCGCGCCATCGCCCACGACCGGCGCGGGCACGGCCGCTCCGGCCAGCCCTTCCAGGGCAACCACATGGACCAGTACGCCGACGACCTGGCCGAACTCATCGAGAAGCTCGACCTGCGCGACGTCGTCCTGGTCGGCCACTCGACCGGCGGCGGCGAGGTCGCCCGCTACATCGGCCGTCACGGCACGTCCCGGGTCGCCAAGGCGGTGCTGCTGGGCGCGGTGCCCCCGCTGATGCTCAAGACGGACGCGAACCCCGAGGGCACGCCCATCGACGCCTTCGACGGGATCCGCGCGGGTGTCGAGGCGGACCGCTCGCAGTTCTACTGGGACCTGAGCGAGGCGTTCTTCGGCTTCAACCGGCCCGGCGCCGCCGTCTCCGAGGGCATGCGCCGCTCGTTCTGGCTGTGGAGCATGCAGGTCGGTCTGAAGGGCGCCTACGACTGCATCAAGCAGTTCTCGGAGACCGACTTCACCGAGGACCTGGCGCGCATCGACGTACCGACGCTCATCGCGCACGGCGACGACGACCAGATCGTGCCGATCGGCGCCGCCGCGCTCAAGACGGCCGAGCTCGTCAAGGACGCCACCCTGAAGGTCTACCCGGGCGCCCCGCACGGCCTGGTGGGCGAGTACGAGAAGGCGTTCAACGCCGATCTGCTCGACTTCCTCAAGAGCTGACGCCCCGGCCCGGTCGCCCTCCGAGGAGGGCGACCGGGCACGGCCGTCGCCGGGTCCGCCCGGAACGCTAGGCCGGGTCCGCGGTCCCGGACGGGCCGCCGGTCCCCCGGGGTTCCGCTCCGGACGCCGGTACGGCCGCCGCCGCACCGCGGGTCCGGGACCACACGGACAGGCCGAGCGCCACCGCCGTACCGGCCAGCATGACCGCGACCACGACCCACACCGCGCCGCTCACGGCGTCCGTGAACGCGGTCCGCGGATCGCGCACCACCAGGACGCGGTCCTCGAAGCGTGACGTCATGAGCGTGCCGAGGACGCTGGTGCCGAGCACCGCGCCGATCTGCCGGGCCGCATTGACCGTGCCGCCCGCCTCGCCCTCCCGGCCGTGCGGGACGTGACCGACGGCGAGCGCCGTGGACGGGGCGTTGGCGAGACCGCAGCCGAGTCCGAAGACGACGAGGGCGGCGACGTACCCGCCGAATCCCGTGCCGGGCTCCACCCGGGTGAAAAGCGCCGCCCCCGTCGCCGCGAGCAGCAGTCCGGCCGCGATCAGCGCGCGCGGTCCCAGGCGCCGCACGAGCACTCCCGCGAGGACCGAGGCGGCGATGAACGTGCCGAACTGGGCGAGGAGTTGGACGCCCACCTCCAGTGCCGTCAGTCCCCGCACCCGTTGGAGCCACAGCACTTCGAGCAGGGACAGGCCGACGAAGCCGAACAGGACGGCCGCGGCGAGCAGCAGCGAGGCACCGTAGGACGGGTCGCGCAGCAGGCGCAGGTCCACCATGGGCGTCCTCTGGCGCAGTTCGGCCACGACGAACGCGGCGAGCAGGACCAGGGCGCCGGCGCCGGCCGCGAGGGCCCGCCCGGATCCGTATCCGTGGTGGCCGCCGTCGATCAGCCAGTAGACCATCAGGGCGAGGCCGCCGATGGCGCTGAACTGGCCTGCCCAGTCGAGGCGTCCGGAGCCGCCGCGGGATTCGCGGACGTACCGCAGGGCGACGGCCGCGGCGAGGACGGCCACCACCGTGTTGAGCCAGAAGGCCGTGTGCCAGGTCCCCCAGCGCAGGGCCAGACCCGCGGTGAGGGGGCCGATGGCGAGGCCGAGTCCCGAGGCCGCGGCCCAGGCGGCGATCGCGCCCGCCCGTCTCTTGGGGTCGGGGACCGCGTGGGTGACGAGGGCCAGCGAGCTGGGCGTGATCAGCGCGCCGCCCACACCGGCGATGGCCTGACCGGCCAGCACGGCGGACAGGCTCCCGGCGAGGACCAGCACCAGCCCGCCCGCGGCCATCGTCGCGGCTCCGGCGAGGAACACGGCGCGCCGGCCCCAGCGGTCGGCGAGGGCGCCCGAACCGAGGACGCAGGAGGCGACCACCAGGGTGTACATGCTGGGCACCCAGACCAGGTCGGCCGCGGCGACGCCCAGGTCGTCCTGGACGGCGCTGAGCGTGCCGATGGTCTGCGTGGTCTGCAGGAAGACCGTGAACAGGCCGAGGCAGGCGGCGACGAGCACCGGCAGCGGGCGTTCTCCGCGCGTGCGCCCGGACGAACGGGCCGCGTCGCGCAGGGCGGTGGGGGTGTTCACGAGGTCTCCCGTACGGGGGTGGAGTCGGCGGGGTTCGGGGTGCCGGGGTCCGTTCCCGGCACCGGGTCCAGTACGACGCGGGCCTGCCGGGCCACGGCGAGGAGGCGGCCGTCGGCCGACCAGACGGCGCTGTCGTCGACCGCCCAGCCGCCGCCCGCCTGTTCGGTGCGCATCCGCACCAGCGCCCAGCCCTCGGGCGTGGCGCCGGTGAGCGCGTCGGTGAAGTGCACCGTCAACTCCGCCGTGGGGACCGGCCGCGGGGCGCGCCAGCAGGCGTACAGCGCGGGCGGCAGGACGTCGGTGAGCGTCACGACGGTCGCCTCGTCCAGGGGCCGTCGGTCGGCGCACCGCACCCACGCGACGAGTTCGGCGCGGTCGCCGCCCGCGAGGGGCAGGTCGGCGGTCGCCGGGCGTATCTCCAGTTGCCGCGCGAACGGCGCCAGCCCGACCGGCAGGTCGAGGAGCCGGCAGTCCTCGGGGCGCGGTACGCCGGGGAAGGGGAGTCCCTCGTACGCGGGTCCCGGGCGCGCCGGGCCGAAGACCGCGGAGCCGACGAGCGCAGGGGTGCCGTCCTGGTGGCCGGTGAACACGCAGGTCGCCGCGCGGCGGCCGGACTTGGCGGCGGTCACGTCGAGTCGCAGCGGCCGGGCGTCGACGGGGGCCAGGAAGTGAACGGTCAGCGAGCGGACCGGATCCGCGCCTCCGGTGAGGTGTTCGCGTACGGCGGTGAGGGCCACGGCCGCGGTGTGTCCGCCGTGCGACCCGTCCCAGGACCACCACAGGGGGTCGATCCGGGCCACGGTGTCCTTCGTGGCGGGCGTGCTGCCAGGCGGTGCAGTGGCTGTCGGAGCCCTCATCGCGTTTCCTCGCACGGTCGGCCCTTCCCAGGGCGATGGGTCAGTGGGTTTGAAAAGCGAACTCACTATAGCCCGAGTGGGTCCGGAAAACGGACTGACTTGGCCGGCCGGGCGCACGTCGATGACCCGGACGGCGAAGTCGCTTGTTCGGGAGAGGAGTTGAGGTGACAGTTGAGCTACGGCGTTCGTGGTGGAGAAGTCGCTCAGCAGGACGTCGTCACGGAGGTCTGCGTGGCTACGAGCAACCGGCAGCGGGGGCCGCCGACGTCCCGCCTCGGCCCGACTCGGCGCTCACGGTGGGGAAGCGGCTCAACCGGACGTCGTCACGGACGCCCGGGTGGCCACGACCACCCGGCAGCGGGGGCTGCCGCCGTCCCGCCTGCGGCCCAACTCGGCGTTCACAGGGGAGAAGCGGCTCAACCGGATGTCGTTACGGGCGCCCTGGTGGCCACGACCATCCGGCAGCGGGGGCTCCCGTCCCGCCTGCGGCCGAACTCGGGCAGGGCGTGGAGCTCCACCGCGAAGCCCGCCCGCTCCAGCTCCCGCCTCACCTCGCCCAGCCGGAAGGTCCGGTAGTACATGACGAACGCCGGGCGCCGGACGGCGTTGCGCACCCGCATCACCGCGTCGAACCCGAGCAGCGCCCAGTACCAGGGCGAGCTCGGCGGGGCGGGGGCGGCGACGGGGAACGCGAACCGTCCGCCCGGCCGCAGCACGGAGTGGACCCCCGCGAAGAGACCCGGCAGCTCCCTGGGCAGGAAGTGCCCGAACGCCCCGAAACTGACGACCAGATCGAAGACCGGTCCGAACGGGAGCGCCCGCGCGTCACCCCGCACCCAGGTCGTCCGCGACGAGCCGGCGTGCCGCTCCCGGGCGACCGCCAGCATACCCGCGCTGATGTCGACGCCGGTCACGCCCTGTCGGCACAGTCCGCGCAGTACCCCTACCCCGGCGCCGGTGCCGCAGCAGAGGTCGAGTCCACTGCCGAAGGGGCCGAGCGGGGCGAGGGCGCGCGCCACGGAGTCCAGGATCGCGTCGGGCGTGCGGAACGGGGTGCGGTCGAACTTCGGCGCGAGCAGGTCGTAGCCGTGCTCGACCGAGGACAGGGCCTGAACGGCCAGTTCGCGCAGCGTCGGACCGTCGGGAGTGAACATCGCGTGCAGCTTACGACCCGCGCGCTCCGCCCACACCGCGGACGGGAATTCGGCGTACGCCTTCCCCGCCTCGCCCGTGTCGTCGCCTACTCGTCCCGCCTTCCCCGCCTCCAGCAGTCACGTCGCCGTGTCGGCTTCCCCGCCTGCCGCAGCTCACGTCCCCTGTAGCCCTTTTCCGCCTCTCCGTGTCGTGGAGATGTCGGTCCGCCGCACCGCCGGACTCTCACTCGACGGGCCGGCACTCCCCGAGCCGCCGCTCCAGGAAACGCCGCTCGGCCGCGTTCTCCACCAGTTCCAGGGCCTCGGCGTACGCCCGGGCCGCCTCCGCCGTACGCCCCATGCGGCGCAGCAGGTCGGCGCGGGTGGCGGGCAGCAGGTGGTAGCCGTCGAGTTCGCCCGTCGCCTCCAGTTCGGCCACCAGGGCGAGGCCCTGTCCGGGGCCGTCGGCCATGCCCACGGCCACCGCCCGGTTCAGCCGCACCACGGCGGAGGGGACATGGCGTGCCAGCTCCGCGTACAGGGCCGCGATGTCGGCCCAGTCCGTCTCCCCCGCCGTGGCCGCGGTGGTGTGGCAGGCGGCGATGGCGGCCTGGATCTGGTAGGGCCCCGGCCGCCCGCGGCGCAGCGCCGTCTCGACGAGCGCCGCCCCCTCCTCGATCGCCGCCCGGTCCCAGGCCCCCCGGTCCTGGTCCTCCAGCGTCACCAGGGCGCCCGTCGCGTCGACCCGGGTACCGCGCCGTGAGTCGTGCAGGAGCAGCAGCGCCAGCAGGCCGAGGGCCTCGGGTTCGTCGGGCATCAGCCGGGCGAGGACGCGGGCGAGGCGCAGTGCCTCGGCGCACAGGTCGGTGCGGACCAGGTCGGTTCCGGACGTGGCGGCGTACCCCTCGTTGAAGAGCAGGTAGACCACCGCCAGGACGCCCGTGGTGCGTTCCGGCAGCAGGTGCGCGGGCGGTACGCGGTACGGGATGCCGGCGTTGCGGATCTTGCGTTTGGCGCGGACGAGGCGCTGGGCCATCGTCGCCTCGGGGACCAGGAACGCGCGGGCGATCTCGGCCGTGGTCAGGCCGGCGAGCGTACGGAGCGTCAGCGCCACCCGGGCGTCGACGGGCAGCGCGGGATGGCAGCAGGTGAAGATCAGCCGCAGCCGGTCGTCCTCCACGCCGCCGTCCTCGTCGGGGTCGCGGGGTCCCTCGTCCCGGACGGTCATCGCCACCTCCCGCAGCTTCCGTGTCCCGACCGCCTCCCGGCGCAGCACGTCCAGGGCACGGTGGCGGGCGGTCGTGGTCAGCCAGGCGCCCGGGCGGCGCGGAACCCCGTCGCGCCGCCACCGGTCCAGCGCCTGCGCGAAGGCGTCCTGCGCGCACTCCTCGGCGAGGTCCCAGTCGCCGGTCACCCTGATCAGGGTGGCGACGACCTGCCCCCATTCCTCGCGGAAGGCGGTCGCGACCGCCTCCTCGACGTCGTTCACTCCCAGACCGGCCGCACCTCCACCGAGCCGCCGCGCGCGGCGACGGGATGGCGCGCGGCGAGCGAGACGGCCTCGTCGAGGTCGGCGGCCTCGATCAGCTCGAAGCCCGCGATGTGCTGCGCGGACTCGGCGAACGGCCCGTCGGAGAGCAGCACCTCGCCGTCCCTGACGCGCACCGTGGTGGCGTCGGCGGGCGGCCTCAGCCGCGCACCGCCCCTGAGCACCTGACGGCCGCGCCCGTCCTCGACGTACGAGGCGAGGCGCGGGTCGTCGGCGCTCTCCCGCGGAGCGGGTTCCCCGCCGTCGCCGGGGGCGCAGACGAACAGTACGTACCTCACGGCCGGGCGCCTGCCTCGAAGGGCACGGAGGAGTGCTGGTGGACGATCTGCCAGCGGTCCCCGGCGGCGCGGTAGCCGGTGGTCACCCGCAGCACGCTGTCCAGCGGTTCGCCCGTGGTCCGCGCGGCCCGCACGCGCACCAGCGCGTGGCTGAACGCGACGCTCTCGTCGACCCGGACCCGGAATTCGAGGACCTCCCGGTCCACGGGCCCGGCGACCGTCGAGAACCACCACTCCTCGGCCTTGCGCAGGGCGTCGACACCGCGCTCCTCCAGCCCGCTCATGGGGTGGAACACCTCGACGTCGGGCGCGTAGCACGCCATCGCCCGGCCGAGGTCCCGTTCGCGGGCCGCGTGGGTGAGTTCCGCGTCGATCCGGCGGATCTCCCCCTCGGCGTCCTCGTCCTCCCAGAACGCCCGCACCTCCAGGGCGCCAACGGTCGCGACGGGGTGCCCGGCGGCCACGCGCACCGCCTCCTCCATGCTGTCGCAGTCGAGGATGTCGTACCCGGCGACGTACTCCTTGGTCTCCGCGAACGGCCCGTCGGTGCGCAGCACTTCGCCGTCCCGCACCCGTACGGTGACCGCGTCGGCGGGCGCCTGCAGCCGGTGGCCGTGGAGCCGGACGCCGCGGTGGGCTCCGTGCTCCTCGACCCACGGCTCGACGGGTGCCATGCCGGAGGCGTCGGCGGTGTCGTCGCCGCAGACCAGCAGCATGTACTTCATGGTTCCTCCAGGTGTTCACGGGTCCTGACACCCCACCGACGAACGGGCCGACGCCGGATCGACACCTCTCTCGCACCAATTCTCAGAAGGGGCGCGTGAGGCTCAGATCCGCACCGGCAGCGCGCGCACGCTGTTCCCGACGAAGCTGGCGGGCCGCGCGAGTTCCTCCTCCGGCACGGCGAGGGCGAGATCCGGGAAGCGGGTGAACAGCCGCTCCAGGGCGATGGTCGCCTCCATCCGGGCCAGCGGGGCGCCCAGGCAGTAGTGGGCCCCGTGCCCCAGGGAGAGGTTCCGTACGGAGCCGGGCCTGCGGGGGCGGGTCACGTCGAACCGGTCCGCGTCCTCCCCGAACGCGGCGGGGTCGCGTCCGGCGGCCGAGTACCCGGCGAGGACCGGGGTGCCTGCGGGAATCAGCGTGCCGTCGACGGTCAGGTCCCGCACCGGATAGCGGAACGGGAAGAAGCTGACCGGCGCGTCCCAGCGGAGGGTCTCGTCGACGACGTCCGCCCAGCTCGCGTCCCCCCGCCTGACGGTCTCCAGCTGGTCCGGGTGGCCGCACAGCGCGCGCACCGCGTTGGTGACGAGGTTCAGGGTGGTCTCGTGCCCAGCGATGATCATCAGGACGAGCGTGCCGATGAGTTCCTGCCCGCTCAGCCGGCCGCCGTCCTCGTCGCGGGCCGCGATCAGCGCGCTGGTGAGGTCGTCCCCCGGGCGCTCGGCCCGCGCGGCCACCACGGCGCTCAGCACCTCCACCAGTTCCCGGTTCGCGGCGACGGCCTCCTCCGGTTCGATGTCGGTGGCCACCACCTGGCTGGACAGGTGGTGCAGCCTGTCCCGGAACTCGGCGTCGACGCCCAGGAGTTCACCGATCACCCCCATCGGCAGCGGCAGCGCGAAGTGCCGTCGCAGATCGGCGACTCCGCCCTCCGCGGCGGCCGCCCGTCCCAGGTCGTCCAGCAGCCGCTCGGTCAACTCCTCGATGCGCGGGCGCAGTTCCTCGACCCTGCGGGGAGTGAAAGCCCCGCTGACGAGTGACCGGAGCCGTCGGTGGTCCTCACCGTCGGCGGTCGTCATGCCGGGGACCGTGGCGAAGGTCATCAACGGCCAGCCGTCGGCTATCCGCCCTTCGCGCAGGGCCGTGAAGTGCCGGGCGTTCTTGGCCACATCGGGATGCGCCAGGAAATCCCTGAGCGCCTCGTGCCCGAGCACGGCCATCCCCTCGACCCCGCCGGGCAGGACGACCGGCGCGACGGCGCCCCGCGCCAGCAGGCGCGCGTTGACCGGGTGCGGGCAGCCACCGGCCGCGTTCATGGTGTGCGGCACGCCGGACGTGGTCTCCACCCAGATCTCCTGACTGACGCGCGGAGTCGGACCGTGCGAGGGCCGATTCTGCCCCCTCGCCGCGCGACGCGCAGCGGGTCGGCGGAGGAAGAACACGCGGGGGCCGACTCCGGCCGGAACCTCTCCGCGAATCCCGCTCGCCCGACGGCGTCGACGGCGTCGACGGCCTGGCACGGGCTGTGCGGGTCAGGCGGTCAGGCGGTCAGGCGGTCAGGCGACATGATTACGCGAACCACGCCCACCACCCCGACCACGCGAACCTTCATCGCGCAGCCCACCTCTCCCGGCGAGGCCGTGCCGCGCCCCGTTCCCGGACCGGTGACATCGCGCGAGGCGGGCTTCGAGCCGAGCCCCACACCCACCCTGACCTGCGGAAGCCTCAAGAGGGACGACGGAAAGGACTTGCCGTCACCTGGCCCCGCCTCCTGCCCCTTCTTCGTTCCGACCCCCTTCTGTGGTACGTTGCCATCAGCACTTGTGTACGCCCCGCTCGGGGCGCCGGTGCGAACTCCCTCTCATTCAGCCGCGGCACCCGTCCTCCACGGACCGGCGATCCCCGGCTTCCCGGCACCACCTCATGAGTTCGGCCCCCGACGCCTTCGTCGCTCCGGCCGTCCGTCGCACCCGTGGTGATGCCTTTCCGCCGCACGAGGCGTGCACGAATCCGCCTCTCCGGCCCTCCCCCTCCCCTTCCTCATGACCTCATGACACCGTCCTGGAAAGGACCCCGCATGACCATCACACTCGAACACCCCCCGGTGAACAAGCAGCTCCCGGCCCAGGCCACCGGTGTCCTCGACATCGCGCACAACGGGCAGGGGTACCTGCGCCGGGCGAGCTGCGAGCCCACACCGTCCGACGTCCAGGTCCCCGCCGCGCTGATCCGCCGGCACGGCCTGCGCAGGGGCGACACCGTCGAGGGCGTACGCGGCGGATCCCGCGCCCTCACCGAGGTACGGCTGATCAACGGCCGTACGCCCCAAGAGGCGTCCCGGCGACCGCACTTCCGCGACCTCACGCCGCTGCACCCCCGCGAGCGGCTGCGCCTCGAACACCCGGCGAGCGCCCTCGCGGGACGGGTCGTCGACCTCGTGGCGCCCGTCGGCAAGGGGCAGCGCGGCCTGATCGTCGCGCCGCCCAAGACCGGCAAGACAGTGCTGCTCCAGCAGATCGCCGCGGCCGTCGCGGGCAACCACCCCGAATGCCACCTCATGGTGGTGCTGCTCGACGAGCGGCCCGAGGAGGTGACCGACATGCGGCGCTCGGTACGCGGCGAGGTCTTCGCCTCGACCTTCGACCGGACGCCGAGGGAGCACATCGCGCTCGCGGAACTCGTCATCGAGCGGGCCAAGCGGCTCGTCGAGTCCGGCCAGGACGTCGTCATACTCCTGGACTCCCTGACCCGCCTGTGCCGCGCGCACAACAACGCGGCCGCCGCCGGTGGCCGCACCCTCAGCGGAGGCGTCGACGCCTCCGCGCTCCAGGGCCCCAAGCAGCTCTTCGGGGCCGCGCGCCTGGCCGAGGAGGGCGGCTCCCTCACCATCCTCGCCACGGCCCTGGTCGAGACCGGGTCCCGGGCGGACGACTTCTTCTTCGAGGAGCTCAAGGGCACCGGCAACATGGAGCTGCGCCTCGACAGCGCGCTCGCCTCCCGGCGCGTGTTCCCGGCGGTGGACATCGTCCCGTCCGGTACCCGGCGTGAGGAACTCCTGCTCTCCGGGCCCGAGTTGGCAGCCGTACGAGGGCTGCGCCGCGCCCTGCGGACCCGGGACGGCCAGGCGAACCTCGAAACCCTCCTGGAGCGACTGCGGGCCACGCCCGACAACGCCGCCTTCCTGCGCCGGATCCAGCCGACGCTGCCCTCCGCCTGAGGCCCGCCCGCGTGCGGCATCCGGGTGCTGC
Source organism: Streptomyces sp. NPDC054842 (assembly GCF_053611025.1). Lineage (NCBI taxonomy): Bacteria > Bacillati > Actinomycetota > Actinomycetes > Kitasatosporales > Streptomycetaceae > Streptomyces > Streptomyces sp. NPDC054842. The sequence continues at coordinate 36,208 of NZ_JBSGZN010000020.1, read as the reverse complement.
ATCCGCCCGGCGCGGCCCGGTGACCCGTCGGACGGCGCCGACATTCCTACGTTGATCATATGACCATCGGATTCTCATCCCGCGTCGCCATCGCGTGCTCCGTCGTCTGTGCGGTCGGACTGCCGGCCCTCGCGCCGGGTTCCGCCGCCGCCCGCGTCGGGACGGACCCGGGGGCGGCGAGACCCGCGGCCTCGCAGCCGGCGTCGCTGGACCGCCCCGGGACCCAGGTCCTGCCCCGCGCCGGGGCGCCCGCCCTGCCCGAGGTCTCCGCGCTCTCGTGGCTGGTCGCGGACGCCCGCACCGGTGAGGTGCTCGCCGGGCACGACGCGCACCGGCCCCTGCCGCCCGCCAGCACCCTCAAGACGCTCTTCGCCCTCACCGTGCTGCCCGTCCTGCCCGGCGGTGTCCAGCACACCGTCAAGGGGGCGGAGCTGGCCGGGATCGGCGACGGCAGCAGCCGGGTCGGGGTCACCGAAGGACACACCTACCGCGTCGCCGACCTGTGGCGCGGGGTCTTCCTGAACTCGGGCAACGACGCCGTCCACGTGCTGGCCTCGATGAACGGCGGCTGGCAGTCGACCGCGGCCCAGATGCAGGCCAGAGCCCGCGCCCTCGGCGCCCACGACACCCGGGTCGTCTCCCCCGACGGCTACGACGCGCCCGGCCAGGTCTCGTCGGCGTACGACCTCGCGGTGTTCGGCCGGGCCGGGCTGCGCAACCCGGACTTCGCGCGCTACTGCGCCACCGTGCGGGCGAAGTTCCCCGCCGGGGACTGGTCCTACGACATCCAGAACACCAACCGGCTGCTCACGGGCGCGGACGGGGTCGCCCCGTACCCGGGACTGATCGGGGTGAAGAACGGCTACACCACCAACGCGGGCAACACGCTCGTGGCCGCGGCGCACCGGGGCGGGCGCACCCTCGTCGTCACCGTGATGAATCCGAGGGCGGGCGGCGCCCACGCCGTGTACGAGGAGACCCGCTCCCTGCTCGACTGGGGCTTCGCCGCGGCCGGCCGCGTCACCCCGGTCGGCTCCCTCGTGCCGTCCCGCGCCACCCCGGCCGCCTCGTCACCGCCGGCCACCGGCGACACGTCGCCGCCCGCCCCGGCGACGGCGCAGGCCGGCCCCGCCGCGGCGTCCCCGGCGCCCGGCGGGGCGGACGACGGCGGCTGGTGGGACACGGCGGCGATCGTCGGCGCGGCGGTAGTGGGCGCCGGGGCGATGGCCCTGACCCTGCGCCGCAGACCCCACGTCCCGCGCCGCTGACCCGGCCCTGTTCTCGTATGGCCACGGCGAACGGACATGCAGCGCAGAGTGAGGCTCGGGACCGGAGCGGTCGCGAGGGTCGATGGCACAGCGATCGGCGGTGCCGGCGATCCTCCGCACGGATCTACCGGATCCCGCTGACGACATGGGGATGGATGCTCGCCGGCGAACCGGCGCCGACCGGACCCGCCCGCCGGGGCGCGAAGCCTCCCGTCTTCCCCCTCATCGCGATCGACGGCCCAGTCCCGCCCGAGGTGCCGGCCGAGCCAGCGGCGGCGCGGGCGGACGAGATGGACGCCGACACCGTCCACCAAGGTCCGGGGCGCCACGACCGCCGCGCCCGCAGCCATGCCGTCCGGCACGGGCCGACGCCTCGCCGAACCGCCGGCGTATCGCTCAGCGGGGCCTGAGTCCGTCGACGACGATGTCCAGCATGCGGTTCAGCTGGGGGCGCTGCTCGGGTGCGCCGGCCACGGAGAGCACACCGGCGAGGATGCCGCCCACCTCGACCGGGTCGATGTCGCCGCGCAGTTCTCCTGCTGTGGCGCCGGCCTCGAGCACCATCGCCAGGACCTGCTGGACCTCGTCGCAGACCGGTCCGCTGCCGAAGCGGCCGGAAGCGCTCATGGCAACCAGGGCCTCGCAGATGCCGCGTCGTTCACCGGCCCAGTCGGCGAATCGGAGCATCCACGCGTGGAGGGCCTGCGCGGGCGGCTTGGTGGCCAGCAGGGTGCGCGCGTCTTCACGCAAGGGCCGGATCTGGTCCCGGTAGACCTCTTCGACCAGGTCCTCTCGGGTGGGGAAGTGCCGGTACAGGGTGGCATTCCCCACTCCCGCGCGCTTGGCGATCGCGTCCAGCGACATCGCACGTCCGGATGCGAAGGCTTCGGTGGCCGTGGCGATCAGCTGCTCGCGGTTGCGCTGCGCGTCGGCGCGCAGGGTGCTGCGTGGAGGTGTCATGACCTTCGCGATCTTGAGTGTCGGACGAGGCTCGGAAACGATTCGGGGATGTCCCCGGTTCAGTGTACGGTGAGGCAAACGGGGAGTTCCCCGGTTACGGGTGGTCTCACCCATCGCTTCAGCGACGGAAGGTTCGCCTTGCCTACAGCCCTCGTCACCGGGGGGACGACCGGGATCAGCAGAGCGACGGCCGAGCCCTCCAAAAGGCCCTTCCCGTCATGAACGACGGGGGCTCGATCGTGCTGGCCGTCGGCGTGGGATCCCGTCGCGGCACCCTGGCGCCACGGTGGGGGCGGCCACACGCGGCGCGCTGGAGGCCATGCCGCCCTCGCTCGGGCTCGAACTGGCCCCGCGCAGGATTCGCGTCAACGCCGTGAGCCCCGGGGCCACCGACACCCCTCTGCTCAACAAGCTGGGGCGCCCGGAGCGGCCGGGACGCCATGCGCTCGAAGAGCCCCTTCGAGCGCTTCGGATCCGGCCAGGAGGTCGCGGAGGCAGTCGCCTTCCTCGCCTCGGACGCCGCCGGCTACATCACAGGCCAGGACATCACCGTGGCGGGCGGCTACGGGTTCGGCGCCTGAAACCCGGGCGGGTCGACCACCGATCCGCACCTCTCGAACGCCACGAACCGCACCTCACAGGAGAACACGATGGCACTCACTCTCGACACTTATCGGCTGCTCGGCCGTTCCGGACTCCGGGTCTCACCGCTGGCGCTGGGCACGGCGACCTTCGGCACCGAGTGGGGCTGGGGCGCCGAGCGCGACGAGGCGCGCAAGCTCTTCGACCGCTACACCGAGCTCGGCGGCAACTTCTTCGACACCGCCAGCACCTACACCAACGGCAGTTCCGAGCGACTGCTCGGCGAATTCGCCCGCACCAACCGCGACAAGATGGTGCTGGCGACGAAGTACTCGACGCTGCGTCAGCCCGGTGACCCGAATTCCGGTGGTACCCACCGCAAGAGCATGCTGGCGTCGGTGGAAGCCAGCCTGCGGCAGCTGAACACCGACTACATCGATCTGCTCTACGTGAACGTGTGGGATTTCAGGACGCCGGTGGAGGAGATCCTGCGGGGCCTGGACGACCTGGTGAGGCAGGGCAAGGTGCTGTACGTGGCGATCTCCAGCGCCCCGGCCTGGCAGGTGTCGCGCATGCAGGCGATCGCCGACCTGCGCGGCTGGTCGCCACTGGTCGCACTGGAGACCGAGTACAGCCTGATCGAGCGCACCGCGGAGCGTGACCTGATCCCGATGGCACGCGAGATGGGACTCGGCGTGGTCCCCTTCTCCCCGCTGGGCGGCGGGGTGCTCACCGGCAAGTACAGCCGGGAGGACCAGAACCAGGCGGGCTCCGTTGCCGGCGAAACCGCCGGCAACCACAAGAGCCTCAACGTCGCCCTGGGATGGGTCACCGACCGCAACCTCGCCATTGCCGATGCGGTGAAGGAGGTGGCCTCGGAGCTGGGCCGCACACCCGCCCAGGTCGCACTGGCCTGGACCCTGAACGCCCCGGGCGTGACGGCACCCGTCATGGGCGCCCGCACCATCGCGCAGCTGGAGGACAACCTGGGTGCCCTGCGGGTCGACCTCACTTCTTCCCAGCTGGCCCGCCTCAATGAGGTCAGCGCCATGGACCTCGGCAATCCGCACGGCCTGCTCGCCAGCGATCACATCCGCACGGTCACCACGGGCGACATGAAGATCGAAACCCTCGGCTGATTCGCTGCATGAACAGCGACATCCAGATACATCGACATGTCTTTAATCGTGGAACGGAGCAAGCTCGGTATGGGTAGGTACAGCGACAAAAATGTAGTGATCACGGGTGGCAGCAGCGGCATGGGGCTCGCGCTGGCGGAGCTGCTGGTGCAAGGTGGAGCCCGCGTGGTGATCACCGGCCGTTCCCAGGCCAAGTTGGACGCGGCACGCGAGCGGCTCGGCGAGAATGCCGTGGCCGTCCGGGCGGATGTGGCCTCACCGTCCGACCTGGATATGCTCGTCGGCCGCGTACAGAGCGAGCTCGGCTCGATCGAGGCTCTGTTCGTCAACGCCGGCATCTCCCCCCTCACGCCCCTCGAGTCGACGACCGAGGACGTGTACGACGAGCTGTTCGCGATCAACGTCAAGGGCGCCTTCTTCACTGTGCAGAAGCTCGCCCCGCTACTGAGCGCGAACGCCGGCGTCGTCCTCACCACCTCGATCGCGAACGTCATCGGCATGGTGGACACCAGCGTTTACGCAGCTGGCAAGGCGGCGCTGCGCTCGATGGCCCGCACCTTCTCCCGCGAGCTGCTTCCGCGGGGAATCCGTGTCAATGCGATCAGCCCGGGTCCCATCGACTCGGGGATTCTGGAAACGATGAACTTGTCCAAAGAGGCCGCTGACCAGTTCAGGGCGGAGCGGACCGCAAGCAACCCCGTGAAGCGCTACGGCACCGTCGATGAATTCGCCAAGGCGGCCGCATTCCTCGCCTTCGACGCCACGTACACCACCGGCATCGAGCTGGCCGTGGATGGCGGCGAGACCCAGCTCTGAGCTCGTCTGCCGTCCCGCCACGGGCGTAAGGCCCGCTGCCACGGCGGTTCCAGGGGGCGTCGCAACACGTGGTCGTGTCGATCAGGCCGCGAGCAGTTCGTGCAGGCGCTCGGCTGGGCCTTCCCAGCCGAGCGTTTCGCGTGGGCGGCCATCGAGTTCGGCGGCGACGGCGTCAAGATGCTCGCACCCGTCAGAAGACCGACAGGCCCGTCAGGGTCGTGAACCGGTCCAGGGCCGCGACGCCGGCCACCGAGTTGCCCCGCTCGTCCAGTCCCGGGCTCCACACGCACAGCGTGCAGCGGCCGGGCACGACGGCGATGATGCCGCCGCCGACACCGCTCTTGCCGGGCAGCCCGACACGGTAGGCGAAGTCCCCCGCCGCGTCGTACGTGCCGCAGGTCAGCATGACCGCGTTGACCTGCTTGGCCTGGCTGCGGCTCAGCAGCCGGGAGCCGTCGGCGCGGACGCCGTGCCTGGCGAGGAAACCCGTGGCCAGCGCGAGGTCGGCGCAGGACGCCTCGACCGAGCACTGCCGGAAGTACTGCTCCAGGAGCACGGGCACGGGGTTGCCGATGTTGCCGTAGGACGCCATGAAGTGACCGAGCGCCGCGTTGCGGTCCCCGTTCGCTGCCTCGGAGGCGGCGACCTCCGCGTCGAAACCGACGTCCCGGTTGCCGCTCTCGGCGCGCAGGAACTCCAGCAGCACGCCCGCCGCGTCACCGGTCCGGGTCTGCAGCCGGTCGGTGACGACGAGCGCGCCCGCGTTGATGAACGGATTGCGCGGGATGCCGTTCTCGTACTCCAGCTGCACCAGGGAGTTGAAGGGGTTGCCGGAGGGCTCGCGGCCGACGTGTTCCCACAGTTCGTCGCCCTCGCGGGCCAGGTCGAGCGCCAGCGTGAAGACCTTGGTGATGGACTGCGTCGAGAACGGCTGCCGCCAGTCCCCCACCCCGTACACCGTGCCGTCCAGCTCCGCGACGGCCATGCCGAAGCTGCGCGGATCGCAGGCGGCGAGCGCCGGGATGTAGTCGGCGGGCCGCCCCCGGCCGGGCCGCTGCGCGATCTCGGAGGCGATGCGTTCCAGAACCGGCAGGAAGGTGAAGGAGGACGAGGGCACGGACATGATCGCCATTGTGCCGCGCGCCCGGCCTCCCGGCTCGTCCCTCGTGCGCGCAGACCCGCAGACCCGCAGACCCGTAGACCCGCGGAGTTTGAGCCCCGCGCAGCCCCTGAGCCCCGCACCGGCGCTCTACGGCTCGCCCCGACAGACGCGTACGGCCGCCCTCCGGCTCCTCGCGGGGTTCCGGGGCCGCCGTCCCGGACTCAGAGCACCCCCGCGCCCAGCAGGCCGAACAGCAGCAGACCCACGGCGATCCGGTAGATCACGAAGGCGTTGAAGGAGTGCTTGGCGACGTACTTCAGGAGCCAGGCGATGGAGCCGTACGCCACCACGAAGGAGACGACCGTCCCGGCCACGAGCGGGGCGGCCCCGACCCCCGTGCCCAGGGCGTCCTTGAGCTCGTACAGGCCGGCGCCGGTCAGCGCCGGGATGCCGAGGAAGAAGGAGAGCCGGGTGGCCGCGACCCGGTCCAGGTCGAGGAGGAGCGCGGTCGACATGGTGGCGCCGGAGCGGGAGAACCCGGGGAAGAGCAGGGCGAGGATCTGCGAGCTGCCGACCAGCATCGCGTCCTTGAAGGAGGTGTCGTCCTCCCCGCGCTTGTGCCGCCCCCTCCGGTCCGCCACCCACATGACGCCGCTGCCCGCGATCAGGGAGGCCGCGACCACCCACAGCGAGGCGAGCGGCCCCTCGATGAGCGGCTTGGCGGCCAGGCCCACGACGACGATGGGAACGGTCGCGCAGATGACCCACCAGGCGAACTTGTAGTCGTGCGAGTGGCGCTGTTCGGGGTCGCGCAGTCCCCGGCCCCAGGCGGAGACGATCCGGACGATGTCCTTGAAGAAGTACACGAGCACGGCGGCGATCGCGCCGACCTGGATGACGGCCGAGAACCCGACGACGGCGTCGTCGTCGACCGGAATGCCCATCAGCCCCTCGGTGATCTTCAGGTGGCCGGTCGAGGAGACGGGCAGGAACTCGGTCACCCCCTCGACGGCTCCGAGGACGACGGCCTGACCGACGCTGATGACGCTCATGGGATCCAGTTCTGCTCAGGGGCGGAGTGCGGCGGCCCCAGTCTTACTACACGCAGGTGAGCGTCCTCGGCCCTGAACCGGAGCCGGCGGCTACGCCCACCACGCTTCGGCGAGGGCGACACCGGCGAACGCGGCACCCAGCCCGGTCACCACGCTCGCGACGACGTTGACGGCCGCGTACCCGCGCGCCCCGCCCTCGGCCAGCCGCAGGGTCTCGTACGAGAAGGTCGAGTACGTGGTCAGCGCGCCGCACAGACCGGTGCCGAGGAGCAGTTGGAGGTGCGACGTCGCGGCGCCCGCGGCGGCGGCGCCGGTCAGCAGGCCGAGGACGAGGCACCCGACGACGTTGACCGTGAAGGTGCCCCAGGGGAAGACGCTGTCGTGCCGCGACTGCACCGCCCGGTCGGTCAGATAACGCAGCGGGGCACCGACGACGGCGCCGGCGATGACGAGCACCCAGTTCACAACGACCTCTTACCTTTCCCCGCCCGTTTCGCCTGTTTCACCCGCTCCGCCCGCGCGGCCCGCGTACCGGACGACCTCGCAGTCGTCGAGGATCACGAGACCCTCACCGACGAGTTCGTCGAGCTGCGGCAGGAAGCCGCGGACGCGGTCCTCGCTGTCCACGATCACGATCGCGACGGGCAGGTCCTCGCTGAGGGAGAGCAGCCGGGAGGTGTGGATCAGCGAAGAGGCGCCGTAGCCCTCGATGCCCCGGAAGACGCTCGCGCCCGCCAGCCCGGCGGCGCGGGCGCGGTGCACGATCTCCGAGTAGAGCGGCCTGCGGTGCCAGGTGTCGTTCTCGCCGATGAGGATCGTCACCCGCAGCGCGCGGCCCGTCAGCCTCGTCATGCCCGCCTCCGTTCCAGGACACGGCGCGTCGCCGCCGCGGCGAGCCCCACCGCCGCGAGCGCCGCACAGAGGGTCGCGGTGAGGTAGGCGAACCCGGTCCGGGCGTGGCCGGTGTCGACGAGTCGCTGGATGTCGACGGCGTACGTCGAGAAGGTGGTGAAGCCGCCGAGGACGCCGGTGCCGAAGAAGGGGCGCACCAGCCGGTGGGCCGCCCACACGTCGGTGATCAGCACCATGAAGACGCCGATCACGGCGCAGCCGGCCACGTTCACCCCGAAGGTCGCCCAGGGGAAGCCACCGGTGCGGGTGGGCCACAGCAGCGACACCGCGTACCGGGCGGTCGCGCCGACGCCGCCGCCGAGGGCGACCGCGGCCACGACCGGGGCCTGGCCGCGCCACGGCGAGGGCCGGCGTGCGGGCACGGGCCGGGTGGCGTCCGGACCGGTGGAGCCGGGGAGGCCCGGACCCGGGGGTGCGTCCACCCGGTCGGGGTGCGGCACTGTCATGGGGCTCCTCCTCGCCGGGACCCGGCAGGTCCTTGGCCGCGCGCTCCGGACGCGTGCGCACCGGCCGGGCGGAGCCCGTCGGCGGTACCCGCGCCGCACGGGGGCCGCCGCGCGCCGCCGCCGCACACCGGGTAAAGATCACGGACGGTGAACAGCGTAACGCCGGGGGCGCGGGCGGCGCATGCGGGTCAGCCCGCGGCGGCGGGCGGTTCGCAGACCGCGACGCCCTTCTCCCACAGGCTGCCGAGGACCAGCATGCCGTCGGCCTCGCACACGCTGGTGACCATGCGGAAACCGGAGTGGCGGCGTTCCAGGTGGTGCACGACGCGGCCCTCGTCGTCGACGGCGAGGACGCCCGCGAACCCGGTCGGACGGAAGGGGGCGCGCACCGCCGCCCGGGCCGCCGCGCGCCGTACGGCGGGGCCGCGCCGGTGCAGGAGTTCCAGGGCGGGGATGCGCGGGCCGGCCAGCGCCACCCAGATCAGGCCGCCGGGGCCGCGCCAGATGTTGTCCGGCTGCCCGGGGAGGCCGGCGGCGAACGTCCCGCTCCGGCCGGCGTCCGGTCCGGTGAGCCCGTAGCGGGTGAGGCGGCTCGCGCCGGTCTCCGCGAGGACCAGGAACGACTCGTCGGCGGCCGACGCGAGTCCGTTGGCGAACTGGAGCCCGTCGAGCAGGACTTCGGGCTCCTTGTCGCCCGGCGCGAGGCGCAGCAGACGTCCGGTTCCGGTGTGCTCGACGAAGTCGCCGATCCACTGCTCCAGAGGGTGGCTGCGGCTGGAGACGGTGAAGTAGACGGTGCCGTCGGAGAGTGCGGTCACGTTGCTGCAGAAGCGGAGCGCCTCGCCGTCCACCGAGTCGGCGAGGACCTGTACGGTCCCGTCGGCCAGGCGCACGCGCAGCAGGCCCCTGCGGGCGTCGCACACCAACAGGTCGCCGTCCGGCAGCAGTTCGAGGCCCAATGGCCGGCCACCGGTCCGTGCGAGCACCTCGACGCGTGCCGCGCCGGGGCCGGCCAGGCCGTCCAGCCGCAGGATGCGACCCTCCTCGTCGCCGGTCAGCACCCGGCCCCGGGCGTCGGCGACCACGTCCTCCGGACCCCGGCCTCCGATCCCGACGTACCGCCGGGGCGTGAACGCGGCGGGGCGGGGGGTGTCCTGCGACTGGGTCATACGCCTGTTCCGTTCGTCGTGGTGGCCGGTCGCCCGGTGCGGCCCGTGCCTGTCCGGGTGTGAGCGTTGCTCGTGCCATCCGGGCGTGGGTGTTGTCGGTGCGATCGGGAGGCGGGTGCTGCCCGTGACTGTCCGGCGGGTGCGGCCCGGGCGTGCGGGGTGGGCCGCCTGGGGCCCGCTTCACGTCGGGCGGGCCGGGCAGGTCGGGCGGGTGCCCGGCTACCAGCCCTTCTCGAAGAGGTGCTTGACCTCGGCGATGCGGTACTCGTCGCGGCGGTACACAGTGCGTCCCCCGGTCCGCTCGGCCCGCAACAGGCCGCAGCGGGCGAGGAGTTCGAGGTGCGCGCCAGCCACGGGGACGCTCATCCCCAGTGCGGCGGCCACGGACCCCGGGCTGACGCCGGGCGCTTCCCGGTCGGCGGCCGGGTACGCCGGGGAGGCCCCGGCGGACTTCCTCATCCACTCCAGGATGTCCAGGCGGTCTTCACCGGCGCGTACCTTCAGCATCTCGTCCCCCTCCGTCGCGGCGTCTTGAGCCACTGTCCCGCGTCCGGAGGTGACGCGCAGGGCCCTTCGGTCCTTTGGCGAGGGCCGGACGGGCAGAAGTGGCCAACAGATCGCCCCGGCGGACCCGTGGGACCTCAAGGGCCCGGCTGCCCGGGCAGCCGGGCCCTCACACGCTCAGCGGTGTCCGAACCACGAGACGGCCGGAAGCGCCCTGTCGTCGTAGCCGAACAGCGCCTGATTCTCCCAGCCGTTGCCGGACGCCGGGTCCGCGGGGTCCCAGCCGTTGCCGGCGACCGCGGTCCAGGTGGCCTCCCAGTAGAAGACACCGAGCCCGCGGCCGTTCGGGACGGCCTCGACGACGCTCGTCACGTCCCGCATCCACGCGGACTGCCCGGCGGGCGAGGCCGGGTAGCCCGGGACCAGCTCACCGGTCGTGTCGATGATGTCGGTGAGCGAGTCCTCGCTGCCCAGCCGGAACGGGTACGCCGTCTCGGCGACGAAGACGGGCTTGGCGTAGCGGGCCGCCGTGTCGTCCAGGGTCGTCTGGAAGTCGGCGAACGAGCCGTGCCAGTAGCCGTAGTAGGACAGGCCGACGGCGTCGAAGCGCACGCCGTTCGCGACGGCGTTGTCGAACCACCAGCGGGTGCCCGCGAGGTCGCCGCCCTTGGCGAGGTGCAGCGCCACGACGGTGGACGAGGAGACCGCCTTGGCCGCGCTGTACCCGGAGTCGAGCAGCCCGGCGAGCTGGGGCCAGTTGTCCGTGGAGCCCTCGGACCAGAGCATGCCGCCGTTGATCTCGTTGCCGATCTGCACCATGTCGGCGGTGGTGCCCTGCGCCTTCAGCGCGTTGAGGACGTCGTACGTGTGCTGGTAGACGTCGGTCTTGAGCCGGCTGTACGAATGGCCGGACCAGGCGGCCGGTTTGGCCTGGGCGCCGGGATCGGCCCAGGTGTCCGAGTAGTGGAAGTCGACCAGGAGCTTCATGCCCTGGGCCTTGACGCGCTTGGCGGTCGCGAGGACGTGCGCCTTGTCGTTGTAGCCGTCGGCCGGGTTTACCCAGACCTTGAGGCGGGCGTAGTTCATGCCGGCCGACCTGAGGACGGCGAGGGCGTCGCTCTTGGTGCCCGAGGCGGTCCGGTAGACACCGCCGTACGCCTCGCTCTTGGCGAGGGAGGAGATGTCGGCGCCCTTCACGAGGACCCCGGTGGAACCGCGGGTGAAGGTCAGGTCGTCCACGTTGATCCAGTTGCCCGCGTTGGCATCGGACTCGACGCTGATCGTGCACTGGTTGTTCGTCACGGCGACGGAGGTGACGATCCGGATCCAGCCGCTCGTGGAGACCGGCAGGTCGGTGCGCTGCTCGGCGCCGCCGCAGTTCTTCAGGGCCAGCCGGGCCGCGTTCTGTCCGCCGCCCGAGCGGACCCGGGCGGTAAGGGTGTACGTCCCGTTGGTGAGGCCGGACAGGTACTGGTACGTCTCGACCTTGTAGGCGGAGGACGACCAGTGGGTGAGGCGGTAACCGCCGCTGTGGCCACCGGACTCGGTGAAGGAGGCGGCGTTCTGGCCGGCCGCCGAGTAGGTCGACCAGCCGGTCGGCGTGGCCGTCCCGGTGCCGTCGGACTCGAATCCGCCGTTGGTGAGGGTGGCCGCGGCGTGGGCCTGGCCGGCGGGGAGCGTGGTGAGTGCCAGTCCCGCGAACAGCGGTATCAGCAGGGTCCGTAGGGCGCGTCTCGCGTGGAACATCGTCGTCCCTTCGACAAAGGCGGGGGGACAGGGGGAGAGCGGTGCCGTGCCGAGGGAGCGGGCACGGCACCGCGGGCCGGCCGGATGTCCCCCCGGAATCCGGCCGGTGTCTTGGGGGTTCGCCGCAGAGGGCGGCGCGCGGCCCGCACCGTCGACTTGTCGGCTCGTCGGTCGGCAGGTCGCCTTCGGGTGGGGCGGGGCGCCGGGGCGCGGCGCGCCGGTGGGACGCGCCGTCCCCGGCCGGGTCAGCCGTCGAGTCGCAGGACCCGGACGGCGCCCGCGGGCACCGCGAGGCGGCCGGCCGCGCGCTCGCCGGTGAGCAGTTCGGTGCCGGCGGCGTCGAGCGGCACCTTGGCGTCCGTCGCGGTGTGGTTGAGGGCGAAGAGATAGGTGCCCGACGGCCCGCTGCGGCGCACCACCTCGACGTCGCGCGGCAGATCGGTGCGGGGCGCGATCCGGGCGTCGTCGGCCGCGCGGCCGAGCACGGTGTCCAGCCCCTGGGCGGCCAGCCGGGTGGAGAGGTACCAGGCGGTGCCCTCGCCGAGGCGGTGCCGGGTGACGGCCGGACGGCCCGCGGTGAGGCCGTCGGCGTACGTCCAGACCGTCTCGGCGCCGCGCGGGACGACGAACTCGCTCCACACGTCGCCGGTCAGTTCGGCGCCCTCGGGCCCGGTGATCCGCACCCGGTCCCCGGCGAGCAGCGGCGAGAACTCCTCGACGGTCAGGCCGAGTACGTCCCGCAGGGCTCCCGGACAGGCGCCCTCGTGCACGGCGTCGTGCTCGTCGACGATGCCGGAGAAGTACGAGACGACGAGGGTGCCGCCGTTCTCGACGTACGCGCGGACGTTCCTGCCCGCGGCGTCCGTCATCAGGTACAGGGCGGGCACGACGACGAGGGGGTAGGCCGACAGGTCCGCTTCCGGGTGGGCGAAGTCGACGGTGAGGTGACGGTCGTACAGCGCCTCGTAGAAGGCGTCGGCGCGCTCGCGCGCGTCGTGGTCCTCGCTGGGCCGCCACTGGAGTCCCTGCGCCCACCAGGAGTGCCAGTCCCACAGCATCGCGGCGTCGGCGACCGTGCGGGTGCCCTTCACCTCGGCCAACGACTCGACCGAGGCGCCGAGTTCGACGACCTCGCGCCACACCCGTGAGTCCGTGCCCGCGTGCGGCAGCATCGCCGAGTGGAACTTCTCGGCGCCGCGCCGGGACTGCCGCCACTGGAAGAACATCGCGCCCTCGGACCCTCGGGCCACGTGGGCGAGGGAGTTGCGGGCCATCTGGCCGGGGGCCTTCGCGGGGTTGCGCGGCTGCCAGTTGACGCCCGAGGTGGAGTGTTCGAGCAGCAGCCAGGGCGCGCCGCCGCCCACCGAGCGGGTGAGGTCGGCGGCCATCGCGAGGTTCACGTGGGTGCGGCGGCCGTCGGTGATCAGGTAGTGGTCGTTGGTGACGAGGTCGACCTCGCGGCCCCAGGCCCAGTAGTCGATGGAGTCGCACTGGCTCAGGGCGGTCATGAAGTTGGTGGTGACGGGGACGCCGGGCGCGAGGCGGTGCAGGATGTCCCGTTCGGCCACGAAGTTCTCGCGCAGTGTGGCGTCCGCGAACCGCCGGTAGTCCAGCGCCTGGGCGGGGTTGCCGACCGTGGGCGTGACGCGCGGCGGGTCGATCTCCTCGAACGCGGCGTAGCGCTGGCCCCAGAAGGCCGTCCCCCAGGCCTCGTTGACCGCCTCCACCGTCCCGTACGTCCGGGTGAGCCAGCGGCGGAAGTGCTGTGCGCAGCTCTCGCAGTAGCAGGCGGAGACGGGGACGCCGTACTCGTTGTGGACGTGCCACAGGGCGAGCGCGGGGTGGCCGGCGTAGCGCGTGGCGAGCCGGGTGGTGACGGCGGCGGCGGCCCGGCGGTAGTCGGCGTTGCTGTGGCAGATGGCGCCGCGTGATCCGAAGGCGTAGCGGGTGCCGTCGGCGGTGACGGGCAGCGCGTCGGGGTGGGCGCGGTAGAACCAGGCGGGGGGTGCCACGGTCGGCGTGCCCAGGTCGGCGCGGATGCCGTTCTCGTGCAGCAGGTCCAGGAGGCGGTCGAGCCAGCCGAACTCGTGGACGCCCGGCTCGGGTTCGAGGAGCGCCCAGGAGAAGATCCCGACGCTCACCATCGTGACGCCGGCTTCGCGCATCAGCCGGACGTCCTCCGGCCAGACGGACTCCGGCCACTGCTCGGGGTTGTAGTCCCCACCGAAGGCGAGCCGGGTGAGGCCCTTCGGGGTGGTCTCCGGCATGGATCTCTCCCGTTTGAGTCGATCAATTGGGAACGTGCACACACATCCCCGGTGGCGAGAGCCCAACATAACCGCACAGCAACAACCATTGACAAGTGTCCGGGATGTTTCTCTACTGTGAACGCTCACAGAAGCATGGCAGGTCGTCCGCAGCAGGCGGAGGCCCAGGTCAGGGGAGAACATTCCATGCCGAACAAGAAGCTCCACCGTCTCGCGGCCACGGCCGTCGCCGTCGCTCTCGGGGCCACCGCGCTCACCGCCTGCGGCTCGTCGGACGAGGACGGCGCGGCCGAGTCGGGGCCGGTCTCGCTGACGTACTGGACCTGGACACCGGGCATGGACAAGGTCGTCGACCTGTGGAACGAGGGGCCCGGCAAGAAGCAGCGGATCCGGGTCACGGTCAAGAAGCAGGCGTCCGGCGACACGCTCGTCACCAAGATCCTCACCGCGCACAAGGCGAAGAAGGGCCCGGACCTGGTGCAGGCCGAGTACCAGGCGCTTCCGACGCTGGTCAGCAACGACGCCCTCGCCGACATATCCGCCGACGTGGACGGGGTGAAGGAAAAGTTCGCCGACGGCGTCTGGCAGCAGACCACCCTCGGCTCGGACGCGGTCTACGCGATCCCGCAGGACTCGGGGCCGATGATGTTCTACTACCGCGAGGACCTGTTCAAGAAGTACGGCCTGACCGTCCCGACGACCTGGGACGAGTTCGCCGAGACCGCCCGCGCGCTCAAGAAGAAGGCCCCCGACAAGGACCTCACCACCTTCTCGGCCAACGACTCCGGGCTCTTCGCGGGTCTCGCCCAGCAGGCCGGCGCCAAGTGGTGGACCACTTCGGGGGACAAGTGGAAGGTCGGCATCGACGACGCGGCGACGCGGAAGGTCGCCGACTTCTGGGGCGGCCTCGTGAAGGAGGGCGCGATCGACAACCAGCCCATGTACACCCCGGCCTGGAACAAGGCGCTGAACACGGGCGAGCAGATCGCCTGGGTGAGCGCGGTGTGGGCGCCCGGCACGCTCACCACCGCCGCTCCCGACACCAAGGGCAAGTGGGCCATGGCCCCGCTGCCGCAGTGGTCCGCCTCCGAGGACGTGACGGGCAGCTGGGGCGGCTCGTCCACCGCCGTCACCACGGACTCCGGGCACCGTGAGGCCGCCGCGAAGTTCGCCGCCTGGCTCAACACGGACCGCGCGGCGCTGACCGCCCTGGCGAAGGAGGGTGGCATCTACCCCGCCGCCACCACCGCGCAGACCAGCGAGGCGTTCCTGAAGCCGCCGGCCTTCTTCACCAACCAGCCGGACTTCTACTCGCGGGCCGCCGAGATCGCCGGGACGACCGCCCCCTCCGCCTGGGGACCGAACGTGAACGTCGCGTACACCTCCTTCAAGGACGCCTTCGGGGCCGCCGCGAAGAACAGGTCGGACTTCGGCGCCGCCCTCAGGACGATGCAGGACGACACCGTCGCCGACCTGGAGAAGCAGGGCTTCGAGGTCGCCCGGTGAGGACGGCACGCCGCAGGCCGTACGGGGCCCAGGCGGCCCCGTACGGCCCCGCCTCCACCGCCGCGCCCGTGAAGCGCACCCGAAGCGCGCCGTATCTCTTCCTGTTGCCCGCTACCGCCCTGTTCGCGCTCTTCTTCGCGCTGCCCATCGGCTACGCGATCTGGCTGAGCCTGCACAAGGTCCAGGTCAAGGGCCTGGGACTCGGCGCCGGCGCCCGCGAGGAGGTCTGGGCCGGGCTCGGGAACTACGCCGACGCGTTCACCGACTCCGAACTGCTCCACGGCGCGCTGCGCGTCCTCGGCTACGGCGCCATCGTCGTCCCGGTCATGCTCGGCCTCGCCCTGCTCTTCGCGCTGATGCTCGACACCGAGCGGGTCCGCCTCGCACCGGTGACCCGGCTGGCGATCTTCCTTCCGTACGCCGTCCCCGGTGTCGTCGCCGCGCTGCTGTGGGGCTTCCTCTACCTGCCCGACGTCAGCCCCTTCTACTTCGTGCTCGACCGGCTGGGCCTGCCCCAGCCCGACCTGCTGGACGGCGGCCCGCTGTATCTCGCCCTGTCCAACATCGCGGTCTGGGGCGGCACCGGCTTCAACATGATCGTCATCTACACCTCGCTCAGGGCGATCCCGGCGGAGGTGTACGAGGCGGCCAGGCTGGACGGCGCCACGCCCCTGCAGACCGCCCTGCGGATCAAGATCCCGATGGTGGCGCCCTCGCTGGTGCTCACCTTCTTCTTCTCGATCATCGCGACGCTCCAGGTGTTCAGCGAGCCGACCACCCTCAAACCGCTCACCAACTCCGTCTCCACCACCTGGAGTCCGCTGATGAAGGTCTACCAGGACGCCTTCGGCAAGGGCGACATCCACTCGGCGGCGGCGACCGCGGTGATCATCGCCGTGGCCACGCTCCTGCTGTCGTTCGGCTTCCTGCGCGCCGCGAACTCCCGCGAGAAGCAGGAGGAAGCCCGATGAGTTCCCTCGCCGTACGCAAGTCCGTCCCGGTCGCCGGCACGACGCCCGGGACCGCCCAGGGGCCGCCGCCGCGCCGCCGGATCGCCCTGGTGCCGACGCTCACGCTGGTGCTCGGCGCGGTGTACTGCCTGCTGCCCGTGGCCTGGGTGGTGATCGCGGCCACCAAGTCGGGCAGCGAGCTGTTCTCCACCTTCACGTTCCTGCCCGGCACCGGCTTCACCGAGAACGTCAGGGACCTCGACGCCTACCGCGACGGCATCTACTGGCGGTGGATGGGCAACTCCGCCCTGTACGCGGGACTCGGCGCCCTCCTGTCGACGGCCGTCTCGGCCGTGAGCGGCTACGCGCTCGCCGTCTACCGCTTCCGGGGCCGCGAGGCCGCGTTCAACGTGCTGCTCGCGGGTGTGCTGATGCCGCCGGTGATCCTCGCGATCCCGCAGTACCTGCTGCTGGCGAAGGCCGACCTCACGGATTCGTACGCCTCCGTGCTGCTCCCTCTCGTCCTGTCCCCCTACGGCGTGTATCTCGCGCGGATCTACGCCGCCGCGGCCGTGCCCGGTGACGTGGTCGAGGCCGGGCGGATGGACGGGGCCGGCGAGTGGCGGATCTTCACCCGGATCGCGCTGCCGATGATGGTGCCCGGACTGGTGACGGTGTTCCTGTTCCAGTTCGTCGCGGTGTGGAACAACTTCCTGCTGCCGTACGTCATGCTCAGCGACGACGAGCGGTTCCCGATCACGCTCGGCCTGTTCACCCTGCTCGAACAGGGCTCCAACACCCCGGCGCTCTACACGCTGGTCGTCACCGGAGCCCTGCTGGCGGTCGTCCCGCTGATCGCCCTGTTCCTGGTCGTCCAGCGCTTCTGGAGTCTCGATCTGCTGTCCGGAGCCGTAAAGTCGTGACCATGAACAACACGGGGGGCAGACGCAGGCCGCCGACGATCCACGACGTGGCCCGCGAGGCCGGCGTCTCCCGGGGAACGGTCTCGCGCGTCCTCAACGGCGGCCACTACGTCAGTCCCGCCGCGCAGGAAGCCGTCAACGCCGCCATCCGCAGGACCGGTTACGTCGTGAACCGGCACGCCCGCTCGCTGATCACCGGACGCTCCGACTCGGTCGGCTTCCTGCTGACCGAACCCCAGGAGCGGTTCTTCGAGGACCCCAACTTCAACGTGCTGCTGCGGGGCTGCACGCAGGCCCTGGCCGCGCACGACATCCCGCTGCTGCTGATGCTCGCGGGCACCGAGGACGAACGGCGGCGCATCACGCGGTACATCACCGCCGGCCACGTCGACGGGGTGCTGCTGGTCTCCAGCCACTCCGGCGACCCCGTCGCCGAGGAGCTGCGCGCGGCGGGGGTGCCGCTCGTCGCCTGCGGCAAGCCCATCGGGCTGGGTTCCAAGGTGAGTTACGTCGCCGCGGACGACCGGGACGGCGCCCGCGACATGGTGCGCCACCTGCTGTCCCTGGGCCGGCGCCGGATCGGCGTGGTGACCGGTCCGCTGGACACCCCCGGCGGCGTGGAACGGCTCGCGGGCTACCGCGAGGTGCTCACCGAGGCGGGCGTCGAGGCCGACGAGCGCCTCGTCGTGCCGGGCGACTACAGCAGGGCGAGCGGCGAGGCGGGGGCCGAGCGGCTGCTGGCGGAGGCGCCGGACATGGACGCGGTCTTCGTCGCCTCCGACCTGATGGCGCAGGGGGTGCTCGCCGCCCTGCAGCGGGCCGGGCGGCGGGTCCCCGAGGACGTGGCGGTCGGCGGCTTCGACGACTCCCCCGCCGCCACCTCGGCGTCCCCGGCGCTCACCACCATCCGCCAGCCCTGGGACCGGATCAGCGCCGAGATGGTACGGGTCCTGCTCGCCCAGATCGGCGGCGAGGACCCGGCCGCGGTCATCCTGCCCACGGAACTGGTGCGCCGCCGCTCCACCTGAGCACCCGGGCGGCGACCGGTCAGGATCGGAGAAGCAATCCGCCCCTCCCCCGCCCTAGCGTGGGAGGAGCCGGCGAGGGAACCGCCGGCTCCCACGCAGCACGGAGGAGTACGCCATGACCACCGGCCCCGAGACCATCGTCTACCCCGTCAAGGACCTCTCCCTGACGAAGCCCCTCTTCACCGCCCTCCTGGGAGTCGAGCCGTACGCGGACGAGCCCTACTACGTGGGCTTCCGCACCGCCGGGCAGGAGATCGGCCTGGACCCCAACGGTCACGCCAAGGGCATGACGGGCCCGGTCCCCTACTGGACCGTCGAGGACATCGAGGCCACGCGGGCCGCCCTGCTCGGTGCCGGAGCGGAGACGCTCCAGGACGTGCACGACGTCGGCGGCGGCAAGCTGATCGCCTCGGTGAAGGACGCGGACGGCAACCTGATCGGTCTGATCCAGGAGCCCGCCGGTTCGTAGCGTCAGGCGCCGAACCGCCCGGGCCCGGGAGCCGGTAGCGGGGCCGGAGCCGTCCGGAACGGTCGCGTCCGGGGGTCGGAACGGGTGCGTCCGGGGCCCTGGGTGCGACGGCGTGGACTCCCCGGGCAAGGCGCCCGGCCCGCGAACCGGGGTTGCATGCGTCCACACTAGTTGCATGCTCAATGAATGGCCGGATGTCTGTTACCGTGCATATATGGCAGCCAAGACGACCGGCGCCCGCCTCGAAGAGCAATGGCGGGACATCCTGTCGGTGCACGCGCGCACGATGTGCGAGATCGACCGTGCACTGCATCCCCACGGCCTCGGCGCCAGTGACTTCGAGGTGCTGGACATCCTCGCCACGAGCACCGCTGCCGACGCGGGCGAGCAGTGCCGCGTGCAGAACATCGCGGGCCGGATCCACCTGAGCCAGAGCGCGCTGTCGCGTCTCATCGGCCGGCTGGAGAAGGAGGGGCTGGTCGAGCGCACCGTCTGCCAGGAGGACCGGCGCGGGGTGTGGGTCGCCCTCACGCCCAAGGGCCGCGAGCTGCACACCCGGGTGCTTCCGCTTCAGCGGGACGCCCTGGACCGCATGCTGAACGGCTGACGCCGGCAGACCGAGGGCCGCCTCCACCGTGCCCGTGCATTGCGGACACGTCCGCTTCGAGCGCGGGAAAGTTGCGGGCCCGGCCGCTCCCCTCCTCGGCGACGGCCGGGCCCGTGCGGCTCGCGGCGGTTACGCCCGCGGCCGGGCCAGCAGGGTGCGGACGCCTTCGGAGGTGAGGGTCAGGCCGTGCGGGGAACTGGCGTCGATCGTGAGCGACAGATCACTGGCCGGCCACTGCGAGGCGAGTGCCCCGAGCGGCACGAGCCGGTAGCGCGAGACGGAGGGCAGCAGCCCCGCCATCTCCATCTCGGAGGTGAACACCGGCACGACCTGCTGACCGCCCGGCTGCTCCAGCACGGGCAGCGCCACGGCGGACGGGTCGACCACGTCCTCCTCGGCGGCGTCGTCGGGCACGGGAACGAGGACGTCGCTCCCGGCCAGCGTGTCCAGCGCCACCACGTCCTGGGTATCGCGGGCGAGGGTGTCCAGCGCCTCCTGCGCCGGGGTCGCGGGCACGGGCACCGGGGCGATGTGCTCCGCGGCGGCGGTGTGGTCGTTCGAGGGCTTCTCCATGGCTGATTCCCAGGTAGTACGGACGGGCCACCCGGGACAAGATCACCCCGGGGCGCAACTCCCGTCGCGTACCCGGAGACAGCCGGGGCATTCCTGCCCGTCCGCGGAACCGGTCCCGGCCGGCCGGCGCGTGACGCACCGTTCGCGACCGGGCCGGGTCTCCGCCCCTCGGGTCGGCGTCCCGCTCAGTACAGCTTGTCGACGGCGGTCACGGTCGTCGCCTTGAAGTCGCTGACCTGGGCGTTCTCGAACGAGCCCAGCTGGGCCCACTTCACGATCGTCACGGCCGTGCCGTCCCGGCCGACCGAGAACAGGCTGATGTCGGAGGCGCCCCAGGAGGTCTCGGTGTGGATGCCGTAGACGTGGGCGCCCTCCTCGACGTTCAGCTTGCCGTAGTACTTCTGGGTCGCCGTCACCTCCGGGTCCTGCTCCATCAGCTCGGCCGCGCAGTTCGCGAGGTCCGCGCGCAGCAGCGCCGCGAAGTCCTTGGCCCGCTTCACACTGCGCTCCTCCACCGTGACCTGGAGGGCGTTGGTGTCGTAGTCGGTCGAGAACGTGCGGTGGCTGGAGATCGACGGCAGCGCCTGCCCGACGCAGATCGGCAGCGGGTCCGGCTGACCCGCGGTCACGTCACCTGCGAACCAGGCCGACGACGGGTGCGGCGGCAGTTCGCCCGGCTCCAGGAAGGCCGGCGAGTCGGACGCGGCAGCCGCGGGGACGGCGGTCGCCGTCACCGCCGCGCCGACCGCGACGGCGGCCAGGACGAGCTGCGTGCCCCGAGTACGGAAGTTCATGGTTCCCCCTGTTGACGGTTCGTCAGGATGCTTGTGGGTCACACCGGATGATGCCTCCGGCCACCCTTCACGCCATGTACGACCCGCGACGGTCCCCGACCGTTGCCCTGTCCGATCGCTACGGGTCCGTCCCGTTCGTCACCGGACGGCAACAGACGGGGCACCCGGTGCGGCGGGGGTGCGGTGCGCGACGAGATCCCGGCCGCGGGGTGACCGGCCCGCCGGCGGGAACTCACCTCGACCCGGCGACGGGCACTGCGGACCACCCGGAATCGCACCCTGCTCGGCGCCCTGGCTTCCGAGTCCGCTCCGGTCGTCCCGCACGCCCGCTGACACCGTGGCCTTCGTCGGGCCGGTGACTCAGGCCGCGGTGGCGGCCGTCTGCGCGTCCAGGGCCGCGAGCAGCCAGTCGTGTGCGGAGCCCGGAGTCGGTTCCGTCGGGCCGCCCGGCGGGGTGATCACCTCGGCCACCAGTTCCCAGTAGCGGTCGATGCGGGGGTCGGCGGCGAGCTGCCGGGCCAGCGAGCGGCGGAAGTCCGGGGTGTCCCGGGTGCCGTACGCGCTCACGTACGCGGCGACGAAGCAGTCCAGCGCCTCACCGGGCCGGGGAGCCCGCCCTCGGCGCATCCGGGCGCCCGCCAGTTCGTAGGCCTCGGCGAGGCCCGCGTACAGGACCGCCGCCCCTCGCGCGCCCGCCGTCCGGTGCGCCTCCGGCTGGGGGCGTCCGGTGCCCGGGCAGGAACCGACGGTGAGGGCGTTCAGCCGGGCGAAGGCGAGGACCTGGGCCGGTGCCGGGTCGTCGGGCGGCTGCGGGACCGTCGCCTCCAGGAACGCGGCGGTCGACCGGGCCGGCATCCGCGGCGGCAGCCAGGCACGCCAGAACCGGGCCAGCGGGGCGGTGCTCGGCGGCACGGTGACGGCGCCGACCAGCAGCAACCGGTCGGCCCGCTCGCCGGGCGGGGACTCCTGCACCAGCCGCAGGGCCGCCTCCCGCCAGCGCAGGTCCCTGAGACGGGAGCCGAGCTCGCGCAGCTGCCCGGCGACGGCGTCCTCCAGGGCGCCGCCGGTTCCGGCCGCCCCGTCCTCCTCGTCCAGGACGCGACGCACCTCCGGAAGCGGCAGGTCCAGGGCGCGCAGGGAGCGGATCAGCCGCAGCCGGCCGAGGGCTTCGGGGCCGTAGCGGCGGTGCCCGCCGGCACTGCGGGACGCCTCGGGCAGCAGGCCGCGGTCGGAGTAGAAGCGCACCGTCTTGACGGTGAGACCCGCCTGTTCCGCGAGCTCTCCGATGCTGCACAGCCCGTCGTGCGACAGGAACACTTGAACCTCCCTCAGGGGGAGTTCCTACGGTACCGGCGGGCGCGGCCGGGTGATCGGGACGGTCCGCCGACGACGTACGGAACGACCGACCGAGGAGAGGACCATGACCGTATTCATCCTGGTGCCGGGAGTGTTCACCGGCGCGCAGGTGTGGGAGGAGACGGCGGAGCGGCTGGCGGCGGCCGGGGCCGAAGTGCGCACGGTGGCCCTCACCGGGCTGGGGGGCACGCGTGCCACGGGTGGTGAACCCGTCGGCCTGGAGGCGCACATCGAGGACGTCGTGGCGGTGATGGACGCGGCGGGGTCGCCGGCCGCCCGTGATCTGGTGCTGGTCGGCCACGACTACGGCATCCATCCGGTGCGGGGCGCCGCCGACCGCCGGGCCGAACGGGTCGCGCGCGTGGTCCACCTGGACGCGGGGATGCCGCAGGACGGTGTGCCCGCCCTGGCCGCGGTGCCCGACCAGGCCCTGCGGCGGCGCCTGGCGGAGGGGGCCGGTGCGGTGGCGGACGGGGCCGAAGGGCCGGACGGGGAGCTGCGTCCCCCGGCCCGCGAGGAGTGGGGGCGCTGGGGAAGCACCGCGGGCCTGTCCGACGCGGCGCTGGACCGGCTCACCGCCCTCGCGTTCCCCCAGCCGCTGGGCACCCTGCTCCAGCCGCTGCGGCTGACCGGCGCCGTGGACGGGGTGCCCAGTACGGGTGTGCTGTGCACGGAGAACGGCGCGAGCATCGAGCTGGTCCAGATGCAGGTGGACTTCGGCGACCCCGCGCTGCGGGCGCTCACGGACGAGCGGGTCACCTTCTTCGAACTGCCCACCGGGCACTGGCCGATGCTGTCCTGCCCCGCCGAACTGGCCGGGGTCCTGCTGCGGGCCGCCGCGGGTGAGGGGCACCGGCTCAGGCCGGCCGGTGACGCCGAACCACCCCCGCACCTGCGGCCGTTCCTCCTGGAGGTGCCCCAACTGCCCCGCGAACGGACCGGGAACGTCGATCTGTACGTCCCCGAGACCGAGGGCCCGCGACCGGCGGTCGTCTTCGTGCACGGCGGTCCGCTGCCCGCCGGGGCCCGGCCGACGCCCCGGGACTGGCCGACCCTGACGGGGTACGCGCGGTACGCGGCCGGGCGGGGAGTGGTGGCCGCGACGGTCGACCACCGCCTGCACGGCCTGGACGACTACGGGCGCGCCGCCGCGGACGTGGCCGCCGCCGTCGAGCTCGTCCGGGCCGATCCCCGGGTGGACGGGAACCGGATCGCGCTGTGGTTCTTCTCGGGCGGCGGCCTGCTCACGGCGGACTGGCTGTCGGAACCCCCGGCGTGGTTGCGCTGCCTCGCGGCCACCTACCCGGTCCTGGCACCGCTGCCCGGCTGGGGGCTCGCCGACGGCCGCTTCCGTCCGGTGGACGCGGTGGCGAAGGCGGGCTCGCTGCCTCTGGTGCTCACCCGGGTGGGACGCGAGCAGCCCGAGATCGCCGCCACCGTCGAGGAGTTCCTGGCAGCGGCCGGGGCGTGCGGGGCGGACGTCGAGGTGGTCGACGTACCGCACGGCCGCCACATGTTCGAGACGCTCGATCCGACGGACGGGTCACGGGAGGCGGTGCACCGGGCGATGCGTCTGCTCATGGAGCGCCTGAGGTCCTGACACCCCGGTCCGAGGGGGCGCGGAGAGCGGCGAGGACGGCGAGGGGTGACGCTCCGGGCGGGCCGCCGCCGGCATCGGGGGCACGTCAACACCCCGAGTCCGGACACGTGGAGGCCGGTGCGCCCGGATGCGCGCCTGCGGGGCGCCGGTCCGGCCGGCGCCCGGGGCGGGACTCGGGGTCAGCCGGCCTGCCGGTTACCGAGGTCGAGTTCGCTCTCCAGCCGGTTCCTGATGTCGTCGGGCAGCCGGCCGGTGCGGGCCCAGTCGACGATCAGCTCGGCCACGTGCCGCATCTTGATGTTGGTCGTCTGGGAGATGTTCCGCAGCACGTTCCAGCCCTCGTCGGGGGTCAGCCGCCCGACGGCCGCGACCACGCCGATGGCCTGGTCGACGACGGCGTGGGAGCGCACCGCCTCGCGGAGCTGCCGGTTCTCGTTCTCCAGCCGGAGCACCTGGTTCGCGTCGGCCTCGGGGCGCGGCGGTATCCGCCGCCTCGTGTGTGTGTCGGTTGTCAACGTCGCCTCCGGGGTCCGGGGAGTGCGTCGGGTCCGTCACTTTCATTGTGCCCGCGGAATCCGTTCCGGCCGTCCGTGGGCGTCTGCTCAGCCGTCGGCGGCCGGACCGCCGGCGTGTGTCGGGGCGGTCTGCCGCTGCGGGGCCTGATCGCCGCGCTCGTGGTCGTGGTCGTGCTGGGCCAGCAGCGAGAGCAGGTCCGCCACCGTGAGGTTGGAGTCCGCGGGGTGCCTGAGCAGCGTGCCCGTCCGGATGCGGTACTCGTTGGAGCGCCCCTGCCGGGTGTGGGTGAGGTAGCCGTCCTGCTCCAGATCGGAAATGATCTTCTGGACCGCGCGCTCGGTCAGCCGGCAACGGGCGGCGATGTCGCGAATCCGGGTGGTGTGGTCCTCGGCGATCGCGGCCAGCACGCGGGCGTGGTTGGTGAGGAAGGTCCAGCCGGTGTGTGTCTCAGGTACTCCGCCCATGCGCTCAGCATACGGCCAGACATTCGCGTATACAAAAGAGCGAATGGCAGTTCACGTGTTTTTTCGCGTAGCTCGGCCTGTTCGCCGACCGCGCCGCCGACCCCGGTGCCCGTTCGCCGAACGCGCCGCGCCGCGCCCTCAAGGGCGTCGGAGCCCGTTCCCCGCGGCGACCGGACCGCGCCCCGGGGCGGCCGGACCCCGGAAACGACTTGAGCCCTCCGCGTCTCGCGACGTGGAGAGCCCAACGGGGCTGCCTTTCCGAACCCCGTCCGTTCGTCGATGCCCTTCTGACGCATCCCGTGCGGACGAGCCGTCAGGTGCTGCCGGTGCCGCCACTGCCGAAGGAGCCGCTGGAGCCGGAGTCCCACCGGGGACGCGGCTGCTCCTCGTCGGCGCTCGTGCTGCCGGACTGGCGGACCTGCTGGGGCCGCAGCCGCTCGCCCTCGCTCCCGGCCCGCGGCACCTCGTTCGGCTCGCGGGTCTCCCGCACCTCGTGGACGGGACCGGTCGAGGGAAGCTCCGGCTGCTCCTCGGGCTTCGGCGGCGCCGGCTCGCGGCGCCGCGTCTTGATGCCGAGGCGTACGGCCCAGATGAGCGCGCCGGCGATGATCAGACCGCCCAGGAAGGCGCCCATGACGCCGAATGCCGCGTCCTTGAAAACAGCCAGTTGGTATCCCGTCGCTTTCATGGCTGCCGGGTACCCCGCAACGGACAAGTAATCCACCTCCGCCTCCTCCGCGGACCCCCGCTGACCTCCGCCTCTTCACCGGCGGACGCCACCGCCCGCACCGGGGGTACGCCCCCGTCCGACGGGACGCGGACACCCGGTGCGGGGGGCGCCGGACTAGAGGTCGCGCTGTTCGAGCGGCCGGGTGGCGGGGCCCTGGATGATCTCGCCGTCGGTGCCGAACCGGGAGCCGTGGCAGGGGCACTCCCAGGCGCGCTCCGCGCGGTTGAAGGCGACCAGGCAGCCCAGATGCGTGCAGCGCGCGGAGACGGCGTGCACCTGTCCGCTGTCGTCGCGGTAGACCGCGCAGCGTTTGCCCTCGACCCGCACCACCGCTCCGTCCCCGGGCGCGATGTCGTCCACCGAGTGCGCCGGACCCGTCGACAGCCGGTCGCCGACGAAGTGGCCCGCGACCTTCGCCTGGGTCTTGAGGAAGGTCGGTGCCTCACGCACCGCAGGGAGCAGGCGCCGCGGGTCGTACAGGTCGCTCCACGGCGACTTCTCCCCGCTGATCAGGGTCGACAGGAGCCGGCCCGCCATGACGCCGCTGCTCATGCCCCAGCCGCCGAACCCGGTGGCCACGTAGGTGTGCCGGCTGCCCGGGTGCAGCGGCCCGACGAGCGGCACGGTGTCGGTGGGGTCGTTGTCCTGGGTGGCCCACCGGTGGGTGAAGTCGAGCGTGCCGAAGTGCTTCGTTGCCCAGCCCGCGAGCCGCCCGAACCGCTCCTCGACGTCGGCGGTACCGGGGGTGAAGTGCTCACCGGTGAGGATCAGCAGCCGCTGCCCGTCCCGGTAGGGGGCGGTGCGCACCGAGCGGGTGCCCTGCTCCTGGGTGATGTACATGCCGTGGGGATCGAGCTCGGCCGGGACCGGAGCGGCCAGGACGAGTTCGCGGCGCGGGGAGAGGCGGGTGAAGAGCATTGCCCGGTCGAAGATCGGGTAGTGCGTGGCGACCACGACGTCCGTCGCCGTCACCGTGGACCCGTTCTCCGTCGTGAGGCGGCAGGGCTCCCCCTCCTTGAGTCCGACGACCCGGGTCTTCTCGTGGATCACCGCGCCGTGCCGGCGCATGTCGTCGGCGAGGGCGAGGAGGTACTTGCGCGGATGGAACTGGGCCTGCTCCGTGACCCGTACCGCGCCCGCGACGGGGAACGGCAGGCCCGTCTCGGTGACGTACTCGGCGGGCAGTCCCGCCTCCCGGGCGGCCTCCGCCTCCGCCTTCAGCTCGTCCACGCCGGAGGGGTCCTGCGCGAAGGTGTAGGACGCCGTGTCCTCCCATTCGCAGTCGATGCCCAGCTCGTCCACGATCCCGGCCGCGTGCCGGATGGCCTCCGTCTGCGAGCTGGCGTACAGCCTGGCCCCCTCGGCTCCCCGGGTCTGCCGCAGGTGTGCGTAGACCAGGGTATGCAGGGCGCTCACCTTGGCCGTGGTGTGACCGGTGACGCTCGCGGCGATCCGGTCGGCCTCCAGCACCGCCACCTTGCGCCCCCGGCGCGCCAGTTCCCACGCCGTGCTCAGGCCCGCGATCCCCGCGCCGATCACGGCGACGTCCACCGTGATGTCCGCGTCCAGGGACGGCTGAAGGTCTCCGGAGGGCGCCGTCTCGATCCAGTAGGACTTCTGCTCGTCCGCGTACGTGTTCATGCGCCCCGGGTTCCCAGGCCGTCGCGACCGAAGCACGGCGGGGCGGACGGCTCAGCGGTCCGCCGGCTGCCGCGCGCCGGGGTGGGCGGGGGCCTCCGGGTCGAAGGCCGCGTCGGGGTCCGCGACGCGCAGCAGGGCCGACAGGAGACGCCGCGTGTCGGCCAGTACGCCTCCCGTGGTGGACGTGAACCCGCGGCCGGCCCGGGCGGCCGTGGTCAGGCGGCGGTGGGCCGCGGAGGCCCGGGCGAGCGCCCGCCGGGCCTCGTCGGTCCCCGCGTCGTCCCGCCGTCCGTCCTCGCGGAGGTGGTCGTCGAGCAGGCACGCGTCTCCCGCCGCCCGCAGCAGGGCCGCGAGGGCGTCCCGCGCCTCGGACGGGAGCGGCGGCCGTACGGCGGCCTCGGTCAGCGTGCGCATGGTCCGCGCGGTGTGCTCGGTGACCTGGTCCCAGACGAAGTCCCAGGCGGCCGGGGGCTCGGGCGGGACGCGGCGCAGCCTTCGGGCCGGGTTGATCCGGTAGCTCTCGGCCGACCAGCGGCGGGCCTCCCGCAGTTCGGTCACCACGTCGGTGAGGCGCTGGGCGGACTCGTACCAGCGCCGGGCCTGCTCCTGGTCGTGGTCCGTCGCCAGTTCGTCGGCGACGTGGTGCAGCAAGTCACCGCAGGAGCGCGGGAGTTGCTCGCGCAGCTGTGTCACGCGCCGCGTGTGGACGGGCGGGAAGACGAGCGCGTTGACCCCGACGCCGATGACCGCGCCGAGGAGGGTCTCCAGGAGGCGGTGCAGGATGTCGGCGCCGGTGTAGGTGCCGTAGACGAGGACGAACAGCGCGGCGGTCGGCGCGTAGAGGCCGTTGCTGCCGAAGCGGGCGTAGTTGCCGAGGAGGACGGTGACCGGGAGGGCCAGTGCCATGGCGGCCAGCTCGTTGTGCGTCAGCACCCCCGCCCCGGCGGCCAGCAGGGTGCCTGTCAGCACCACGACGAACTGCTGGAGGGCGGACAGCAGGGAGCGGTAGACGGTGTTGTGCATGAGGAACAGCGCCGTCCAGGGAGCCATCAGCGCCATCGGCGCCTCCCACCACCAGCCGGCCACCACCCAGGCCAGCAGGGCCGCGGCCGCCGCCTTCAGGGACTGCACCGCGGTGTTGCGCTCCGAGCCCGCCACCGTGAAGGCGCGGCGCACGGAGCGTCCGACCTCCGCCGCTTCCCAGCTCAGGGTGTGCAGAACGACACGGCGTTCCTTCCCGGACTTCCGTTCCGTCGCCCGCTGTCGCACCGTCCTCCTGTCGTCGTCCTTCGTCCGTCGTCGCCCGTTCCCGGCCCGGTCAGGGCAGGGGCGTCCCGCCGGTGGCGTTCATGATCTCGGCGGTGATGAAGCTGGCCTGCTGCGAGGCGAGGAAGACGTACGCGGGGGCCATCTCGGCGGGCTGGGCGGGCCGGCCCAGCGGGGCCTGCTTCCCGAACTCGGCCGTGTCGGGCATGGTCGCGGGGATGAGCGGTGTCCACACCGGTCCCGGGGCCACCGCGTTGACGCGGATGCCGTCACCGGCGACCATCTGCGCGAGTCCCTGGGTGAACGTCACGATCGCGCCCTTGGTCATGGCGTAGTCGAGGAGGTGCGGGCTCGGCTTGTAGGCCTGCACGGACGTCGAGTTGATGATCGAGCCGCCCTCGGGAATGTGCGGCAGGGCCATCTTGCAGAGCCAGAACATGCCGTACAGGTTCGTGCGCACCACCCGGTCGAACTGCTCCGTCGAGATGGCGGAGATCCCGTCCGGCTGGGACATCTGGTACGCGGCGTTGTTCACCAGGACGTCGATGCGGCCGAACTCCGCGACCGCGCGTTCGACCAGCCGCCGGCACTGGTCCTCGTCCCGGATGTCGCAGGGCACCGCGACCGCCTTGCGCCCGGCGTCCTCCACCAGGCGGGCGGTCTCGCGGGCGTCCTCGGCCTCGTCGGGCAGGTGCGTGAACAGCACGTCGGCGCCCTCGCGGGCGTAGGCGAGCGCCACCGCACGCCCGATGCCGGAGTCCCCGCCGGTCACCAGCGCCTTGCGGTCCGCCAGCAGGCCGCTGCCCTTGTAGGACTCCTCGCCGTGGTCCGGCGGCGGGTCCATCGGGCCGGTCCAGCCCGGGTGCTGCTGCTCCTGCTGCGGGAAGTCGGGCTGCGGGTGCTTGTCGACGGGGTTCTGCTGCCCGTGGTCGCTCATGGGGTGCTGCCTTTCTCGCTCTGGGGGAAGCGCGGCGCGTGCGCCTGGTCGTGGGTGCCCAGCAGGCGGTGGTCCACACGTCAGCCGACGGCGTGGCCCTGGAGCGGGGCGGTGTCCGCGCCGGCGCCGCCTCGCATGCCCTCCAGGAGTTCCTCCAGCGCCTCGACCGCGGTGTGCCGGGGCTGCCAGCCGAGCACGGTGCGGGCGCGTGTGCAGTCCAGCAGCGGCACGCGCAGCACGGCGTCGAAGAGCTGCGGCGAGGCCGGCAGGAGGTGCAGCGCCCAGGCCGCCGCCAGTCCGGTGCGCGCCACCGGGCTCGGCAGGCGCACGGTCCTGGCGTCGAAGAGTTCGCCGAGGACCTTGGCGTCGAGCGGCGGGTCGGCGGCGATGTTGAACGCACCGCGTGCGTCGCCGAGCGCCGCGAGACGGTACGCCTCCGCCGCGTCGTCCGTGTGCAGCGCCTGGAAGCGCAGCCCGGGGATGTCCGGCACCACGGGCAGCGCCTCGGGCTTCATCAGGGGGCCGGGCAGGAAGCGGCCGCCGAAGATGCGGCGCTGTTCGCTGGCGGACTCCCGCTTGAACAGGAACGCGGGCCTCATCCGCACGACACGCGTCTCGGGGTGGTCCCGTTCGAAGGTGTCGAGGACACGCTCCAGGTACGCCTTCTCGCGGGTGTAGGCGGCCCCGGGCCAGCCGTGGGTGGGCCAGGACTCGTCGACGGCACGGTCCTTGGGGCCGGGCGAGTACGCCCCGACGGACGAGGCGTGGACCAGCGTCGGGACGCCCGCTTCCGCGACGGCCTCGAAGACGCGGACGCTGCCCAGGACGTTGGTGCGCCAGGTGACGGCCGGGTCCCGGGCGGGCTGGAACTTCCACGCGAGGTGGACGACGGCGTCCGCCCCGCGGAACAGCTCGACCGGGACGGTGTCCTCCTCCAGGTCCACCGCGTGCCACGTCGTGCGCGGCGGGGCCCAGTCCGGGACCCGGCGCGCCAGGCCCACCACGGAGCCGACGGCGGGGTCCTCGCTGAGCAGGCGCACCACGCTGGTGCCGACGTTGCCGGTGGCTCCGGTGACGACGATCTTCTTGCCGGGTGAGTCCGTCACGTCGTGGGTCCTCTCGTGCGGGTCCGGAGCGCTGCGCCCCGGCGGCGGTGCTCCCGTACCGGAGCGCCGGCGGGGCGGGCTCCGTCGGAAAGGGCTGTCCGGGTTCCCATGTGCCACCGCCCCACACGAACCGCCGGGCTACGCGAGGAGGCGCAGCACCGCCGCCTCGATGGGTCCCTGGGTGGCGGGCTGGCCGAAGGCGGCGCCGTCGCCGAGCCGGTCGAGGTCGGGCGCGATGGTCCGGCCCTCCTCGAAGAGTTCGACGACGCGCGGGTTGATGTAGGACGCCCGGCACACCGCCGGGGTGTTGCCCAGGTAGCCGCTGACCTCCTTGACGGCACGGGTGATCGCGCGCTTGCGGGCGGCCTTGGAGTCGCCCGCGACCCGCCAGGACACGGCGAGGGCGACGGACGCCAGCACGGTGGCGTGCCAGGTGCGGAAGTCCTTGGCGGTGATGTCCGCGCCCGTGTGGTCGCGCAGGTAGGCGTTGAGGTCCTCGGCGCGCACGTCGTGCCAGCCTCCCGCGTCCCGGTAGGCGAACAGGCGGGGGCCGCCGTCGCGGCGGCGCAGCAGTGAGCGCAGTGCCCGGCAGGCGGGTTCGTCGACCAGGGCACGCGTCTGCGTCTTGGAGTACTTCGCCGGATACGTGAAGCACACCTCGCCCTTCCCGCAGGTGGCGTGCTCCTTCAGCAGCGTCGTCAGCCCGTACGTCCCGTTGTCGCGCCGGTAGGTCTCGTTGCCGATGCGGAAGAAACCGAGGTCGAGCAGGCGCACCGCGCACGACAGGACGCGTTCCCGGGTGAGGCCGCGGGTGGCCAGGCTGTCGGCGACCTCGGCGCGCAGTTCGGGGAGCACCGAGGCGACCTTCAGGACGTGGTCGTGCTTGCTCGCCTCCTGCTGCTCACGGAACTTGGGGTGGTACAGGTACTGGCGGCGGCCCGCCGCGTCGGTGCCGACGGCCTGGATGTGGCCGTTGGGCCAGGGGCAGATCCACACGTCACGCCAGGCGGGCGGGATGACGAGCCGGCGCAGGCGTTCCTTCTCCAGCGGGTCGGTGAGGGGGCGTCCCGAGGTGTCCGTGTAGCGGAATCCGCTTCCGCAGCGGATCCTCCCGATCCCGGGACCGTTGATGTCGCTCGTCCTCAGCCGCATGGCGGCCGTCCCGGTGTGGAGGCGGGCCGTCCGTCGATACCCGGTCCCGTCGGCCCGGCGCGGTGCCCGGGCCCTGCGTCCGTACCGTGTCCGCCGGTGGTCGTGACACCGGCCGTCTTCCCGCTCGCGCGTCCCGGCGAGCGCCGTCGAACATCACGCATGCCCGGAGAGTCCCCCGCGACCGGCGGTTCAGACATGGCACCTCAGAGCCGTGTCACGGGCGGGCCGCCGCGCCGCACGCGCGCCGGGGGCCGGAGAGACGACTGTCTCTCCGGCCCCCGGTTTCCTTCCCCTGCCTTCCCTCGCGGGTCGTTCCCGGCGCGGAACCGCCGGTCAGTCCTCGCCTCTGACGATGTTCCAGTCGGGGCCCGCCTGGGCCTGGCGGATGTCGCCGTCGGCCGTCGCCGGGACACAGGTCCGTATGGGGCGCTCCCGCCTGCGACGGGCTTCCGCCCACCCCGTCTCGGGGCGGCGGGTGGCGTTCTCTCTTCTGACGTCCGTGGTCACGGCTCTTCATCTTCCTTCTGCCCGGTTCCGCTCGGGACCGGCTCTGTGTCCGCGCTGTCCTGGTGTCCGTCCCGGGTCCCCCTCGTCGCCGCCGGGAAACCCGCCCGTCCCTCGGCGGGCCGCCCGGGTGCTGTGGTGCGGGGCGGACGAGACGGCCCTCCCGTGTCCTGCGGGTGGCATGTGTCGGCGGTGCGCGCCGGGGAACACAGGAGGCCCGGGCGGCCCGGAGCGCCGTCCACGGCGGCGGACACCCCGGCCGTGAGGAGGGATCACCGGATGAGAAGTGCGGACGATCTGGTCGTCCTCCGCTCCCTGCGGGAGGTGGCGGCTCTCCTGGAACGGCACTCGGACCTGTTCGTACGGTGGTCGCGCGGCCCGGGGACCGACCTCGCCGCGGCGGCGAGCAGGGACGACCTCACCGGGCTGACGCTGCCGGGTCTGTCCGCCAATCCGCTGGACGTCGAGCCCTGGTGGGAGGACCGTCCCACCGAGCTCTGGGTGGCACGGCGCCTGTACGACTACTCCCACCTGCCGCGGGAGAAGGGTCCCGGGGTACGGCCCTGGGTGCTGGCCGGCCGGGTGGCGGGGCGCGGCCCGGACAACGAACCCCTGGTCCGCGACATCGAGCCGGTCGCCTGGATCGACGAGGGCGTGATCGACGAGGCCCGCGCGGAGGTCTCCCGCCAGGAGGGCGCCTGGGGCCCGCTGCGCCGGGGCGAACGGTGAGGCCGCCTCGGGCGCCGTGACCCGTTTGGCCCGGGTGCGAGGGGTACTCGGCCGCCAGGACCGGCGCAGTCGTGGCCGTCGGCGCCTCGTACCGCGCACCCCGCCGGGTGCCGGGCGGTGAGTACCGGCCCGCCCGGTGCGGTCCGTCCGTCACCCGCCGGCGGCCCTCCGCCGGTCGAGGACTTCGCGGGTGACGTGCGATTCGACCCGCGGGGCCCGGGTACCCAGGCCGGGTTCCCGACCCCTTGGAAGTGTGATGAGCGAGAAGAACCCCCTGAAGGCCACGGCCGAGAAGGTCGTCGACGCGATCCGTGAGACCGACCCGTCGAGTTCCGTGCCGGGCAAGCCGGCCGTGCAGCCGCCGACGGTCGCCGAGCCCACCGAACCGCGCGAGCCGCTGCCGCCGAAACCCGACCAGGGCGCCCCCGAGACGGTCGGCCCGACCGGCCTTCCGACCGGCGCCGCGGCGACCGACCGGGCGCAGGGAGGCGCGTACCTGACGACGGCGCAGGGGGCCCGCCTGTACGACACGGACCACTCGCTGAAGGCCGGAGCGCGCGGGCCCGTCCTCCTCCAGGACCACCACCTGCGGGAGAAGATCACCCACTTCGACCACGAGCGCATCCCGGAGCGCGTGGTGCACGCGCGCGGCGCGGCCGCCCACGGCATCTTCCAGGGCTACGGCACCGCCGCCGGCGTCACGAAGGCCGCCTTCCTCGGCAAGGACGTCGAGACACCGGTGTTCGTGCGGTTCTCCACGGTTCTCGGCTCGCGCGGCTCCTCGGACACCGTCCGTGACACCCGGGGCTTCGCGACGAAGTTCTACACCAGCGAGGGCACCTTCGACCTGGTGGGCAACAACATCCCGGTCTTCTTCATCCAGGACGCGGTGAAGTTCCCCGACATCATCCACGCCGGGAAGCCGCACCCCGACCGTGAGATCCCGCAGGCGCAGAGTGCCCACGACACGTTCTGGGACTTCGTCACCCTGCACACCGAGGCCACCCACCACACCCTGTGGAACATGTCCGACCGGGGCATCCCCCGCTCGTACCGCACGATGGAGGGCTTCGGCGTCCACACCTTCCGGCTGGTGAACGCCGAGGGCGCGACCACGCTGGTGAAGTTCCACTGGAAGCCGAAGCTCGGTGTCCACTCGCTGGTGTGGGAAGAGGCACAGATCGTCAACGGCATGGACCCGGACTTCCACCGGCGGGACCTGGCCGACGCGATCGAGGCCGGCGCGTACCCGCAGTGGGAGCTGGGCATCCAGGTGTTCCCGGACACCCCCGACCAGACGTTCGAGGGCATCGACCTGCTCGACCCGACCAAGATCGTGCCCGAGGAACTGGCGCCGGTGCAGCCGATCGGCCTGCTCACGCTCAACGCCAACCCGACCAACTACTTCGCGGAGACCGAGCAGGTCGCGTTCCACCCGGGCCACCTGGTCCCCGGCATCGACGTCACCGACGACCCGCTGCTGGCCGGACGGCTCTTCTCCTACCTGGACACGCAGATCAGCCGGCTCGGCGGCCCGAACTTCGGCCAGCTCCCGATCAACCGCCCCCACGCGCCCGTCAACGACATGCTGCGCGACGGCATGCACCAGACGGCGGTGCACACCGGAGTGGCCCCCTACCGGCCGAACTCCCTCGACGGCGGCTGCCCGTTCACGGCCGGCGCCGACACGGGCGCGTACGTCGAGACCCCGGTCGAGGTGCCCGCCGCCCGCAAGGTCCGTGAGGCGCCCGCGTCGTATGCCGACCACTTCTCCCAGCCGCGCCTGTTCTGGCTCAGCATGTCCCCGACCGAGCGCGAGCACATCGTCGGCGCGTACACCTTCGAGCTGGGCAAGTGCTACGAGCAGGCGATCAAGGAGCGGGCACTGCGGGTGCTCGCCAACATCGACCCCGAGCTGTGCGAGCAGGTCGCCGCGGGACTCGGGCTGCCGGCCCCGGAGGCCACGGAGCCCCTGCTGACGCCCGAGCCGAGCCCGGCCCTCTCCCAGCTGGGCAAGGTATGGCCGGCGGACGGACGCGTCATCGGCATCGTGACGGACGGGCAGGGCGACCTCGACGGAGTCCGCGCCGTCCAGCGCGCCGTCCTGGACGCCGGCATGGTGCCGCTCGTCATCGCCCCCACCGGCGGGAAGCTCGACCCGGAGGGCGAACCGGTCACGGTGCAGCGCAGCTTCGCCACGGCCCGGTCCGTGGAGTGCGACGCGCTGCTCCTGGCGGGCGTCCCGGGTCCCGCCAAGGACGCCTTCGGAGCCCGCGACGCCAAGGCGGGCGACGGCGCCGTGGACGCGCCCGCGGACCCGCGGGTGACGCTGATGCTGGCGGAGGCGTTCCGGCACGGCAAGGCCATCGGCGGCTGGGCCGGCGCGGACGCCGTGCTGACCGCCGCGGGCATCCCCCTCGACGCTCCCGGCGTGGTGACCGCGGACAGCGGCCCGGGCGTGTTGGAACAGGTCACCGGGCTGCTGGGCAAGCATCGTGTGTGGGAGCGCTTCGCAACCCGGCTCTGACCCCCAGGGGCCGACGACAAGACCAGAACGGCAGTGCGACGAACCATGAACAGCGACAGAACGCTCCCCAGCAAGGTCTATTCCAGCCAGGCGGTCTTCGGGGCCCCGTGCTGGGTCAGCCTGACCGCGCGCGATCTGCGGGCCACCCAGGACTTCTACGCGGCCGTCCTGGGCTGGGAGTGGCGCTCGGTCAAGCTGGGCGACCAGTTCAAGGTCGCGCACGTGAACGGGGTCCCGGTCGCCGGGGTGGCCGCGGTGGCGTCCGTGTGGCAGATCGCCGCGGCCTGGACCCCGTACTTCGCCGTTCCGAGTGCCGACGAGGCCGTGGCCCGCAGCCAGGAGCGCGGCGGTACGACGGCGGTGGGGCCGATCGCCTTCCCGCCGGGGCGGGCGGCCCTGCTCGCCGACCGGGACGGGGCGGTCTTCGGGATCTGGGAGGGCAAGCTCGTCACGGGCTGGGAGGACTGGCGCCGCGCGGCACCGGCCTTCGTACGGCTGCACACCCGGGACGCCTTCGACGCGGCGATCTTCTACGGCGAGGTGCTGGACTGGGCGTCCGAGCACGTCGGCTGCTGCGACGTCGACTACGAGGAGAACGAGGTCGTGCTCCGCAGCCGGGGCGACATCGTGGCGCGGATCCACTCGGGCGCCTTCGGGGCCGCACCCGATCCCACCCTGCGGCCCCACTGGCAGATCCACTTCGCGGTGAAGGACGTGGAGGCCTGCGCCCGCGCCGCCCGCGCCCACGGCGGCACCGCGCTCCAGGGCGGCATGGGCTCCACGGAAGCGGTCCTCACGGACCCCGACGGGGCTCACTTCACCGTGACGCGCACGGAATGACGTGACGCGAACGGCATGAGACGAGGG
>NZ_JBSGZN010000019.1:0-151316 GCF_053611025.1 Streptomyces sp. NPDC054842 | reverse complement strand
GCCGGAGCGAAAAAGCTCCGGCGGGCCCGGCAACAGCACTACCTGAGTGGAGTCCTGTCGGTCAGAGCCGGCCGCCACTGAGACGCGAGAGCGGTCCGCGCTGCCGCAGTCCGGCGCGGCGGCCGAGGGTGTAGGAGCAGAGGACCACGGTCGCGGTACCCGCGCCCGCGGCGGCCGCCACGACCTTCCTGGCCTTCAGGAGGGTCAGGGCCAGCCCGGCCTTGCCGACCGTCTGCTGAGCGGCCGACGTGACGGTGCCCTGCACCGTCTTGGCCGCCACCCGGGCCTTCTCCGAAGCCGCACCGCCGATGCCCGCCAGGACTTCCTTGCTGCCGCGGCCCGCGGCGCCGGCTGCCTCGCCGGCACTCTTCGCCGCTTCGGTGGCGGACTGCTGTGCCTCCTTCGCCGGTGCCGAGGCGTTGTCGGTCACGGCCTTCTTCGCCGCTCGCGCGTTCGCCGTCGGCGACTGTCCGTTCGTCGTCTTGTTGCTTGTTCCAGCCATACCGCTCGGTTATCCGGCCCTTCCCTCGGCAAACCGGTAACGCCCAACCCGCTGTCGGCGGCAGCCGCGTTGACCGCATCCGCCTTCCTCCCGCCGCACGTCGCAGCGACACCGGCAGGTGCCACCACGGGCCGAGAGCGGAGACGGCGGCGGACCCGCATCCTCCGTCGGCGGGCCTACATGCGGTGAGCATTTGCCTAAAGGTGTTAGGCAAATGCATAATCGTCTTCGACACGTAAGGGGACCGCATGGTGCGCGCAGGGGTGACGACCGAACGCCTGACCCGGGCCGGGGCCGAACTGGCCGACGAGGTCGGCTTCGACCAGGTGACCGTCTCCGAACTCGCCAGGCGGTTCGACGTGAAGGTCGCGAGTCTGTACTCGCATGTGAGGAACTCTCAGGACCTCAAGACCAGGATCGCCCTGCTGGCCCTGGAGGAACTCGCCGACAGGGGCGCCGCCGCGCTGGCCGGCCGTGCGGGCAGGGACGCCCTGAGCGCCTTCGCCAACGTCTACCGCGACTACGCCCGTGAGCACCCCG
Organism: Streptomyces sp. NPDC054842; assembly: GCF_053611025.1. NCBI lineage: Bacteria > Bacillati > Actinomycetota > Actinomycetes > Kitasatosporales > Streptomycetaceae > Streptomyces > Streptomyces sp. NPDC054842. The sequence continues at coordinate 150,274 of NZ_JBSGZN010000019.1, read as the reverse complement.
GCCGCTACGCGGCGGCGCAGCTGAGGCTCGACCCCGAGACGGCCGCCGCGAGCGCCGGAGTCAGGCACGCCCAGATGATGCGGGCGATCCTGCGCGGTTACGACCTCACGGAAGCCGACCAGACCCACGCCGTCCGGCTGCTCGGCAGTGTCTTCCACGGGTTCGTCACGCTGGAGGCGGGCGGCGGGTTCAGCCACAGCGCTCCGGACTCGCAGGAGTCGTGGTCGCGCATCCTCGACTCCCTCGACACCCTGCTACGGAACTGGACCGCCCCCTGACTCGCCCTTGCCGGCTCGCCCTTGCGCGCCGGCCGCACCCCAACGCGCCACCGCCCTGCCGGACCGGACCGGCGCACCGCCCTCAGCACCAGGTTGAAGCCATGAGCTCCGAGCACGACCGGACCACCACGACCGTCACCACAGCTGTCACCGAGGACCTGCTGCGCGGCGCCCTCGACCTGGAGCGCACCGAACACGGCGCCCTGCCGCACCGGTTGCCCGCCCGGGCCCGCGCCCAGTGCGCCGACGGGCAGTTGGCCCTCGCGGAGGCCCAGCCGTCCGGTGTGCGGCTGGTGTTCCGCACCCGCGCCACCGTCGTGGAACTGGACACCCTGCGCACCAAGATGGCCTACCGGGGTGCCCCGCCGCGCCCGGACGGCCTGTACGACCTGCTCGTGGACGGCCGGTTCGCGGGGCAGGCCAGTGTGACGGGCGGCAACGTCCGGCTGGTGGACATGGCCACCGGGACAGTCGAGACCCGGCCCGGTCCGGTGGGTACCGTCCGGTTCTCCGGTCTGCCCGACCGGATGAAGGACGTGGAGATCTGGCTGCCGTACAACGAGATCACTGAGCTGGTCGCCCTGCGCACCGACGCTCCGGTCGAGGCGGTGCCGGGGAACGGGCGCCCCGTGTGGCTGCACCACGGCAGCTCCATCAGCCACGGCTCCGACGCGGCCGGCCCGACCTCGACCTGGCCCGCGCTCGCCGCCTCACTCGGTGGCGTGGAGCTGATCAACCTCGGCCTCGGTGGCAGTGCCCTGCTCGATCCGTTCACGGCCCGTGCGCTGCGGGACACCCCGGCGGACGTCATCAGCGTCAAGATCGGCATCAACCTCGTGAACACCGATGTGATGCGGCTGCGGGCCTTCACCCCGGCCGTGCACGGATTCCTCGACACCGTCCGCGAGGGGCACCCCACCACTCCGCTGCTCGTCGTCTCGCCCGTCCTGTGCCCGATCCACGAGGACACCCCCGGACCCAGCGGCCCCGACTTCACCGACCTCGACCAGGGCCGACTGCGGTTCCGGGCCCTGGGCGACCCGGCGGAACGGGCGGCCGGGAAGCTGACCCTCACCGTCATCCGGGACGAACTGGCGCGCATCGTCGAGCAGCGGTCGGCCGAGGACCCGCACCTGCACTACCTGGACGGCCGCGAACTCTACGGAGCGGAGGACTTCGCCGAGCTGCCGCTGCCCGACGAGCTCCACCCCGACGCCGCCACCCATCGCCGCATGGGTGAGCGCTTCGCCGCCCTGGCCTTCGGTGCCGGGGGAGTTCTCGCGGCGGACGGTCACTGACCGCGCGGCCGATGAACTCCGGTCGACGCGTGAGCAGTTCGGAGTCCGACCTCGGGGCCGCCGCGCCTCGCGTGTCTAGGCGTGGAAGCCGTTGCACAGTACCGAGGTGTACTTCGTGGGCCCGCCTTCGACGTGGTACAGCACCACGGTCCAGTCGCCCCTGTCGTCCCCGACCGGGATGGCGTCCAGGGTGCGCTTGCCGAAGTGGGCCTGAAAGTCCCCGGGATAGTCGAGTTCGATGGTGCCGCCCGAGGACCAGCGCGAGTAGATGTCGACGGGCTTGCTGGTGAACCCGATGCCCTCGGCATCCGACCGCAGGGGCCGGCCGGTGACCCGGTCCGTCTCGTGCGGGGGCCGCACGCCCACCGACACGTAGTACGGCGCCGGCCGCTTTCCCTTTCCGGCGGACGTGGGGCGCAGTGACACCGAGGCGGTGTCGGAGCCCGTCGTATGGGACACGGAGGACCGCAGGTCCATCGGCGGCGAGGAGTCGGCGAGTCGGCCGAGGTCGCAGCTCCCGATGCCCTGAGCGGCCTGGGCAGGATCGTCCGAGAGAGCCCAACGGTCCCGCGAGACACGGTCGTTGAGGATGTGGTCCGGTGGTCGAGCCGCCGCCGGGCTGCCGGACGTCGTCGGCGTGGAGGCGGTGACGTCGCGCGCAGGTGTCGCCGAGGCCCCGTCGCGGTCGTCCCGGTCGCCCCGGTCGGGGAGCAGCAGCCACGTCGTCACCGGGACCGCCAGCGCCACCGCGCACACCGCCAGCCAGGGCGTACGCCTGGTACGGCGTGCCCTGCGCGCGTGATGACGTTCGGGACCGGGGTCGCCGTGGGGTTCCGTGCCGGACGGCTCCGAACGTCCGCTCGCCGACGTCGGTCCGGTGGCGTCCCGCACCGTGGGACCGGCTGCCGACGCGTCCGTCATGTCCGCAGGCGCTGGTGACGTCGGTCCGCCCGGCACCCGGTCGGCCTTCGCACGCGGTGCGTCATGGTGTCCGGAGACCATGCCGGCCGTCGTGCGCGGTGAGTCCGGTGCCGCGGATTCCGGCCGGGGCGCCGGCCGCCTCGGGGACGAGACGTGTCCGCCGGTCCGTGGCTCCGGCCGGGTGGACGGTGACGTCGTCCGCTCGCCGGACCGCTGCGGCGGTGGGAGCACGTGCCCGGGCAGGGAGGTGTCGTCGCGGGCCACCGCGCGGTAGTGGGCGTCCGCGGCCAGCGGGGAGTCCACGTCGCATGCGGCGATGACGGTGGGCAGGTCCGGCCGGTCCCTCGGGTCCTTGGCCACGCACCGCCGGATCAGAGCGGCCAGGCCGGGCCGGACCCCGGTCACATCGATGTCCTCGTGCACCGTCCGGTAGCTCACCGCCGCCGCGTCGCCCGCGCCGTACGGGGGCCGGCCGGTGGCCGTGAAGGCGATCGTCGCCCCGAGCGCGAACACGTCCGCCGCCGGCCCGACCTCGTTGCGGAGCAGGACCTCGGGCGCCGCGTAACCCGGTGTCCCCGGCGCCATCCCGTCGCGGGTGAGCACCGTCTGTTCGAACCCGCGGGCGATACCGAAGTCGATCAGCTGCGGACCCTGCGGCGCCAGGATGACGTTCTGCGGCTTCAGGTCCCGGTGGGTGACGCCGTGGACGTGGACCGCTGCCAGCCCCTCCGCGAGGGCGGCGAGCAGGCGCGAGGCGCTCTCCGCCGGGAACGGGCCGCCCGCGCGCACGGCGTCGCGCAGCGTGGGCCCCGGCACGTACTCGGTGGCCAGCCAGTACGGGGGCTCGTCGAGGGACGCCTCGATCAGCTGGGCCGTGTAAGCGCTGCGCACCGTCTCCACGGTCGCCGCCTCCCGGCGGAACCGGGCGAGTGTCTCGGGGTGATCGCTGATCTCGTCGCGAATCACCTTGACGGCCACCAGACGCCCGCCGGGCGACCGCCCCAGATACACCTGCCCCATGCCGCCCGCCCCGAGCCGGGCGAGTATCCGCCAGGCGCCTATGCGTGCGGGGTCCTGCGGTCGCAGCTCATCCACGCGCCCGACTCTGCCACACCTGATCACGGAAGAAGGGCTGTCCGGCCACGAAGCCCGCCCACCAAGGCGCACCCCCGCACCGACGGTGCGTCCACGGGCGCAGAGGCCCGCCTCGCACCCCGCCCACGCCCCGGCCTGCGGCGCGTCCGAACCCGCAGGTGGGCGATACTCGACGTATGAAGCCCAGCACGACGTCCAGGAACGGCGCGACCGCGATCCGGCGGGCCGTCGCCCGGGACGCCAAGCGGCTCACCAAACTCGTACGCGGGTCGCGCGCCTACCAGGGGCAGTACGCGGCGATGGTCGCGGACTACCGCGTCGGACCCGACTACATCGAGGCGCACCGCGTCTTCGTGGCCGTCGCCACCGACGACCCCGCCGGTCCCGTCCTCGGGTTCTACTCGCTCGTCCTCGTCCCGCCGGAGCTGGACCTGCTGTTCGTCGCGGACGGCACGCAGGGGCGCGGCATCGGCAGGTTGCTCGTCGAGCACATGAAGGCCGAGGCGCGCGCCGCCGGACTCGACCGCGTGCATGTGGTGTCACACCCCCCGGCCGAGGGGTTCTACCGCACCGTGGGCGCGCTGCACACCGGGACCGCGTCCGCGAACCCGCCCGCCGTCGCCTGGGACCGGCCCGAGCTGGAGTTCCGCATCACGTGACCGGAACCGGGGCGCCCACCCGTCCCGCGGAGAACACCCACCTCACAGGACGGGCGAACGGGCCCTCAACGCCCCCGCCGTGACGCGCGGTTGCACCGGACCGCCCCCGGCCCGCCGGTGAGGGACGATCCCGGGGGTAACCGCTCGGCATGACTGTTTACGGATTGCACGCCTCGCACGAACAGATACCGCCCGCGGATCTGCTCGACGCCGTGGTCCACGCGGAGCGCGCCGGCTTCACCGCCGCCATGTGCTCCGACCACTTCTCGCCGTGGAGCGTCCGCCAGGGGGAGTCCGGCTTCGCCTGGTCCTGGCTCGGAGCCGCCCTCCAGGCCACCGGCCAGATCCCCTTCGGCGTGGTCAACGCACCCGGCCAGCGCTACCACCCGGCGATCATCGCCCAGGCCGTCGGCAGTCTCGCGTCCATGTACCCGGGCCGGTTCTGGGTGGCGCTCGGCAGCGGTGAGGCGTCCAACGAGCACATCACCGGCGCGGGTTGGCCCCGCAAGGACGTCCGCAACGCCCGGCTGCGCGAGTGCGTCGACGTCATCCGGGCGATGCTGCACGGCGAGGAGGTGAGCCACGACGGACTGGTGACCGTGGACAGGGCCCGGCTGTGGACCCTGCCGCCCGCCGTGCCGCCGCTGATCGGGGCCGCGTGCAGCACGGCCACCGCCGCCTGGTGCGCCGAGTGGGCCGACGGCCTCATCACGGTCAACGCCCCGCCCGAGCGGCTGCGCGAGATCGCCGGCGCCTACCGGGACGCCGGAGGCCGCGGACCCCTGCATCTCCAGGTGCACCTGAGCTGGGCCCCCGACGAGGAGGAGGCCCTCGCGCTGGCACACGACCAGTGGCGCACCAACGTCCACGCGCCTCCGGCCAGTTGGGACCTCGACTCCCCGGAACTCTTCGACATCGTCAGCGAGCACGTCACGCCCGAGCAGGTCGCCGGCACCGTCAACGTGTCCTCGGACCTCGGCCGGCACACCGCCTGGCTCCAGGAGTACGCCGAACTCGGCTTCGACGCGGTGATGCTGCACCACGTGGGCCGCGAACAGGCCCGGTTCATCGACGCGTTCGCCGCCGAGGTGCTGCCGCGGCTCGACGTCACCCGTCCGCTGCCCGCCACCGCCAAGGAGTACCGATGCGTCTGACCCGCACCTCCGACCTGTGGTGGAAGAACGCGGTCGTGTACTGCCTGGACGTCGAGACCTACCAGGACGGCAACGGCGACGGGATCGGCGACTTCGCGGGACTCACCCAGCGCATCGACCACCTCGTGCGGCTCGGCGTGACGTGCGTCTGGCTGATGCCCTTCTACCCGACGCGGGAACGCGACGACGGGTACGACATCACCGACTTCTACGGCGTCGACCCCCGGCTCGGCACCCTCGGTGACTTCACGGAGTTCGTCCGCACCGCCAAGGACCGCGGCATCCGCGTGATCGCGGACCTCGTCGTCAACCACACCTCCGAGGACCACCCCTGGTTCAAGGACGCCCGCTCCAGCCGGGACGCGGCCCACCGCGACTGGTACGTGTGGCAGGACGAGCCCCCCGAGGACGGACCCGAGGGCGTGGTCTTCCCCGACGCGGAGGACAGCCTGTGGGAGTACGACGAGGGCAGCGGCCAGTACTACCTGCACCGCTTCTACAAGCAGCAGCCCGACCTCAACGTCGCCAACCCCGCGGTGCGCGACGAGATAGCCCGCGTCATGGGGTTCTGGACGGAGCTGGGGCTCTCCGGGTTCCGGGTCGACGCGGTGCCGTTCCTGCTGGAGACGGACGGGCAGGACGACGCCGGTGAGCTGCCCGACCCGCACGAGTACCTCGCCGACCTGCGTGCCTTCCTGGGGCGCCGCAACGGCGAGTCGGTGCTGCTCGGCGAGGTCAACCTGCCCTACGACGGTCTCGCCCGCTTCTTCGGCGACCCCGCCTCCGACCGCGGCGACGAGCTCACCATGTGCTTCGACTTCGTCGGCATGCAGCAGATGTACCTGTCGATGGCCCGCCAGGACGCCGGTCCGCTGGCCGCCGCGCTGCGGGACCGGCCGGCCGCCCCGCGCGACGCCCACTGGGCCACGTTCGTGCGCAACCACGACGAACTCACCCTCGACAAGCTGAGCGACGACGAGCGCGCCGAGGTCTTCGCGTGCTTCGGCCCGGACAAGGACATGCAGCTGTACGACCGGGGCCTGCGCCGCAGGCTGCCGCCGATGGTCGACGGCGACCGGCGCCGCGTCGAACTCGCCTACAGCCTGCTGTTCACCCTGCCGGGCACCCCGGTGCTCTTCTACGGCGAGGAGATCGGCATGGGGGAGAACCTGGCCGTCGAGGGCCGCCAGGCCGTACGGACACCCATGCAGTGGACGCCGGAGGCCGGCGCCGGCTTCTCCACCGCCGAACCGGAGCACTTCCCCAACCCGCTGGCCGAGGGCGAGTTCGGACCGCGGAAGGTCAACGTCTACGAGCAGAGCCGCGACCCCGGCTCCCTGCTGAGCCGCATCCGGCTGTTCACCGAACGCTACCGGGAGGCCCCCGAGCTGGCCTGGGGCGACTACCACCTCGTGGAGACCGGGGAGCCCGCCGTCCTGGCCCACGTCGGCTGCACCACCGACGGCAGGGTCCTGGCCCTGCACAACTTCGCGGGCCGCCCGGTCACCGTACGGTTCGAGCTGCCCGAGGCCGGACCCGGAGGACGGCTGACGGACCTCCTCGACGGGGAACACGCCGGCCTCACCGTGCCCGACGACGGGCTCCTCCGTGTCGAGCTGCCCGCCTACGGGTACCGGTGGCTGCGCGTCGGTACTCCGGCCGACGACCCCGAAAGGGTCGCTTCCGACTGACACCGCGCCCGCCGGGAAAGTCTCCTCAAGTGATCGGGGACCCCGGCGGCCGGCAGGCCGGCGCGCGGTCGGTCCGAGAGCACGGCACGACCCGGCCCATACGCTCAGCTCATCGCAAGGAGAACCCGGTGGACTCAGCCCGTACCCGCACCTCCTGGTGGCGTGACGCCGTCATCTACCAGGTGTACCTGCGCAGCTTCGCCGACGGGAACGGCGACGGGACAGGTGACATCGCCGGGCTGCGCCGGCGCCTGCCCCACCTCGCCGGGCTGGGCGTCGACGCGCTGTGGATCACCCCCTGGTACCCGTCGCCGATGGCCGACGGCGGGTACGACGTGGCCGACTACCGGGACATCGACCCGGTGTTCGGCACGCTCGACGAGGCGCAGGCCCTGCTGGACGAGGTCCACGGGCACGGCCTGCGCCTGATCATCGACATCGTGCCCAACCACACCTCGACCGCCCACGCCTGGTTCCGCCGGGCACTGGCCGAGGGGCCGGGGTCCGCCGCCCGGGAGCGCTACATCTTCCGTCCGGGACGCGGCCCCCGGGGCGCGGAGCCGCCGAACGACTGGCGCAGTGTGTTCGGCGGCTCCGCCTGGACGCGGATCACGGAACCCGACGGCTCGCCCGGCCCCTGGTACCTGCATCTGTTCGCCCCCGAGCAGCCCGACCTGAACTGGGACGACCCGGAGGTGCGCGCCGAGTTCGAGTCGGTCCTGCGCTTCTGGTTCGACCGCGGTGTGGACGGGGTCCGCATCGACGTCGCGCACGGGCTGGTCAAGGCGCCCGGGCTGCCCGACCTCGGCTCGCTGGACGGCAAGCTGCTGGAGGGCGCCCACCGCGAGGACCACCCGCACTGGGACCGCGAGGAGGTCCACGAGATCTTCCAGGGCTGGCGGGCCGTGGCCGACACCTACGACGAGCCCCGGGTCTTCGTCGCCGAGGCGTGGACGGGCGCCCCGGAGCGGCTGGCGCGCTACGTCCGCCCCGACGAACTCCACACCGCCTTCAACTTCGACTCCCTCATGACACCGTGGCGCCCCGACCGGCTGCGGCGGGTGATCGACTCGTCCCTGGGCGCCCTGGGCCAGGTCGCCGCCCCCGCCACCTGGGTGCTCTCCAACCACGACGTGGCCCGGCACGTCTCCCGTTACGCGCGCCCCCAGCCGGACGGCCCGCTGCGCTCCCTGTCCGACCTCAGGGGTCCGGCGGACCTTGACCTGGGCACCAGGCGGGCCCGTGCCGCCGCGCTGCTCACCCTCGCCCTGCCCGGCAGCGCGTACCTGTACCAGGGTGAGGAACTGGGCCTGTGGGAGGTGGAGGACCTGCCCGAGGACCTGCTCCAGGACCCGACGTGGCTCCGCTCCGGGCGCACCGACCGCGGGCGCGACGGCTGCCGGGTCCCGCTGCCGTGGCAGGGGGACACCCCGCCTTTCGGCTTCGGCCCCGAAGGGAGCAGGGCGCGGACGTGGCTGCCGCAGCCGGAGGCGTGGAAGTCGCTGACGGTGGCGGCCGAGGAGGGGGACCCGTCCTCGATGCTGGAGCTCTACCGCGAGGCGCTGCGCGTCCGCCGCGCCGAGCCGGCCCTCGGCGACGGCACGCTGTCCTGGGAGAGCGCGCCCGACAGCACGCTGCTGGACTTCCGCCGCGCCCCCGGCTTCCGCTGCGTCGTCAACTTCTCCGAGGAGCCGGCCGCGCTCCCGGACCACGGCACCGTCCTGCTGGCCAGCGGGCCTCTCCACGACGGGCGCCTTCCGTCCGACACGGCGGTGTGGCTGAAGGACTGACACAAGGTGGCCCTCGGGGCGGGCATGGCCCGCCCCGAGGGCCAGAGCGCGATGTGGGCGTGGCGCCCGAGGATCAGGGCGCACACGAGACGCCGTCGGACGCGCCGCCCGGCGGACGTCCAGGCCCGTTCCCCAGCGCGCTCAGGCCGACCGAGGGGCCCGGCAGTGCCCCAGGGCCGGACATCAAGTCCCCCCAGTGACGCGGGCGTTCGGTCAGGCCGCCGCCGCGTACGCCGCCGCGACGGCCGTGTCCACGCGCGCGTGGACGACCAGCCGGGCGCCCTCGGGGTCGGCTCCGGCCTCCAGGCGGCGGCGGGCGGGCGCGTTGTCGGCGGTGACGGACACCAGGACGCCGAGGTGGGCACAAGCCTGGTGCGCCTCCACGACGGCGTCGACGGTGGCACCGGCGGCCGCCGGCCCCTCCAGCACTATCACCACGGGGAACGGCTGGTAGGTGTGCACGAGGTCGCTGATGTGCGCGGCGAGCGCCGCCTTCTCCTCGGTGTCCGTCGCGGCGCCCGGCGTGATCAAGAGAACGCCGCGCTCGATGGTGTGGGAAAGCAACACGACCTCCCGGTTCAGCCCGTCCACTGGTCCGTCCTCGGCGTTGCGGGTGCCCGTTCCGGGACTCGCCATGCCCACCGGCTTCCGCGGGAGATCCGTCAAGAACCGATTGGCCGTCGTCGGGGAGGCGTCAAGGGCGGTTACGAGAAGCAGCACGAGCCCCCGGCTCGCCTGCGTGCTTCAACACAAGGCGCCCTGTCCGTCGCCCGGGTCCGGCGGCTCACCGACGAGCACACCGAGGGCCGCACCCTCGGCTGCATGGGTGAGCCGCCGCACGCCGGCGTCCTCGAACTCCCGGCGTTTGAAGGGGCGTTGACGGCTGACGACCAGTCAGCTCGCCGCCGCGGTCTCGGCGAGCTTCTGGAACTCCCCGAGGTCGTAGTTCGCCAGCGCCGAGTCCAGGTTCGTCAGCGCGCCGACGTGCTCCACGAAACCCTTCGGGTCGAACTCGATCTGCAGCGTCACCCTGCTCGACGTCTCGCTGAGCCGGTGGAAGGTGACGACACCGGCGTGGTGGACGCCCTCGGTGGTCCGCCAGGCGATCCGCTCCTCGGGGATCACCTCGGTCAGTTCCGCGACGAAGTTCTTGTCGGCGCCCGGAAGGGACAGCTGCCAGGCGAAACGCCGTTCGTCGAGCGGTTCCACGATGCGGACGTGGCTGAGGAACGACGGCCACCTGGTCACATCGCTCCACAGCGCCCAGGTGACGGCCACCGGGGCTTCGATGTCGACGGCTTCCACCAGGGAGGCGGACATGCGGCACCTCTTTCTCGACCGGCCCGCCTGCGGTCCGACGGGACCCGTAAGCCCCCGGCTACCCGTAGCCGGGGTGCTCACACGGCCCCGCCGCGTCATCCGGCGGGCGCCGCGGTCGCCTCCGGCGGAGGGTCGCTGAGGAGCTGCGTGAGCCAGTACGCGCTCTCCTCCGAGCCGTCGGTGTCGGCGGCGCCCTCGGCCACGCCGGCCGGGGTGGGGAACAGGCGGATCCAGGACGCGGCCCGGCCGAGGGCGCTCAGCCGCCATGCCGGCTCCACGGCGCGCCGGAGGTCGGCCGTGGTCCGGCCCGGCCCCGTCCACGGTTCGAGGTAGGCGTCCCGGAGCCGCGGCAGCACCTGCGGCCCGTACCGTTCGGCGGCGCTGCGGGCGGCGACCGGCAGGCTGCAGAAGGGGTGCGAGACGGCCGCGTCACCCCAGTCGAAGAAGACGAACCGCCCGGGCTGCGGACGGAACAACTGGCCGTCGTGCAGGTCCGAGTGGTCGAGGGAGTCGGCGATCCCGAGGGCCGCGAGCTCCGCGCACCACTCCTCCAGACGCGGGCGGAGCCTCTCGAGCCTCGCCCGCTCGTCCGGCGCCGCCGGGGAGGCGGCGGCGAGGAGCCGGTCGAAGACGTCGGGCAGGGCGGAGGTGCGGGCGCTCGGGACACCCAGCGCCTCCATCTCCCGGGTGTGCCCGGTCAGGGTGCGCTGCATGGCCGCGTACTGACCGAGGAACTCCTCCCACGCCCGCGGGCCGGCCGCCTCCCGGTCGAGTACGTCCCTGAACGGTTCGCCCCCGTCGGGCAGCAGCGACCAGCCCCGCTCGGCGTCGACCGCCAGCGGCTCCAGCACCTGCCCCGGCACCCAGCGGGCCAGCGACACCGTCAGAGCGCCCTCGAAGGCACCGGCCGGAGGACTCGCCTTGAACCACACGGCGCCGTCCCCGCCGACGGGGAGGCGGACCAGAACGGACCACGGCCGCAGCCGAACCGTCAACTGCCCGTCCACCGGCAGGCCATGGGCGTCCAGGCGGTCCCGCACCCAGTCCAGGGCCCCCTGCCGCCAGGCTTCCCGCTCCCAGGGAGTCACCGCGTCCTGGTACCGCCCCCGGTCCACGACCGCCACCTCGTACGCCATCGCGCCATCACAGCAGCGCGCCGGACGAGGTGCCACCGCATTTCCGGTGGCCGCCCCGGCCGGCCGGTCCCTCAGGTCAGCCGGCCGCCGACGACCGCCACGCGGACTCGCGCAGCAGCCGCAGCCCGTTGAGCCCCACGAGCACGGTGGAACCCTCGTGACCGGCGACACCCAGGGGCAGGGGGAGATGCCAGGCCAGGTCCCACACCACCAGGGCGCCGATGCACACGGAGGCGATGGCGAGGTTCTGCACGACCAGCCGCCGGGCCCGGCGCGAGAGGGCGACGACGGCGGGCACGGTGGCGAGTTCGTCCCGCACGACGACGGCGTCCGCGCTCTCCAGTGCCAGGTCCGACCCCGCCCGGCCCATGGCGACACCGCTGTGCGCGGCGGCCAGCGCGGGAGCGTCGTTCACCCCGTCGCCGACGACCAGGACCCGCTCGCCGGCCCGCTCCCATTCCCGTACGGCGGCCACCTTGTCCTGGGGCAGCAGCGCGGACCGTACGTCGGTGATCCCGGTGTCCCGCGCCAGACGGCTCGCGGCCCGGGCGTTGTCCCCGGTGAGCAGCGCCGGAGCCGAGCCGGTGAGACGGCCGAGCGCGGCGACGGCGTCGGCGGCGCCCGGGCGCAGCCGGTCGCTCACGCCGAGGACCGCGGCCGGGGTGCCGTCGACGAGGACGACGACGGCCGTACGCCCCTCGGACTCGGCCTCGGCCACGGCCGCCCGGGCCGTGGCGTCGTCGCCGAGCAGGTGGGCCGGGCTGCCGACCCGCACCTGGTGTCCCGCGACCACGGCCCGGACGCCCCGGCCGGGCAGGGCCGAGAAGTCCTCGGCGGGCGCCGGGCGCACACCGCGCTCGTGGGCTGCGGCCACCACCGCGCGGGCGAGCGGGTGCTCGCTGGGGTGTTCGGCGCCGGCGGCGAGGGCGAGTGCCCGCCGCTCGTCGATGCCCGCGCCGGGCAGTGTCCGCACTTCGATGACCTCGGGGGCGCCCTCGGTGAGCGTGCCCGTCTTGTCCAGCGCGACCCGGGTCACCGTCCCCAGCCGCTCCATCACCACGGCCGACTTGACGAGGACGCCGTGCCGTCCGGCGTTGGCGATCGCGGACAGCAGCGGGGGCATGGTGGCCAGCACCACCGCGCAGGGCGAGGCCACGATCATGAACGTCATCGCCCGCAGCAGGGTGTCCGTGACGGCGGCGCCGAAGGCGGTCGGGACGGCGAACAGGGCGAGCGTGGCCACCACGACGCCGACCGAGTACCGCTGCTCGATCCTCTCGATGAACAGCTGGGTCGGCGCCTTGGTGGCGCTCGCCTCCTCGACCATGGCGACGATCCGCGCGATGACCGACCGGGAGGGGTCCTCGTCGACGCGCACGCGCAGTGCCCCGGTGCCGTTGAGCGTCCCGGCGAACACCTGGTCCCCTACCGTCCTGGACACCGGGAGGGGCTCACCCGTGATGGTGGCCTGGTCCACGTCACCGGTCCCCTCCAGCACGCTGCCGTCCGCGGGCAGCCGCTCACCGGGCCGTACGAGCACGGTGTCGCCGATCCGCAGGGCGGCCGCCTCGACGCTCTCCTCGCCGCCCGCGGTCAGCCGCACCGCCGTGGCGGGGGCCAGATCGAGCAGGCCGCGTACGGAGTCCTCGGTGCGCCGGGTCGCCAGGGCCTCGAGGGCGCCGGACACCGCGAAGATCACGATCAGCAGTCCGCCGTCGAGGAACTGCCCGATGGCCGCGGCGCCCGCAGCGGCCACCACCATCAGCAGGTCCACGTCGAGACTGCGCTCGCGCAACGCCCGGACGCCGGCCAGGCCGGGTTCCCAGCCGCCCGCCGCGTAACAGAGCGCGTAGAGAGGGCCCCAGGTCCAGGCCGGCGCACCGGCGAGGTCCAGCGGGAACGCGGACAGGAAGGCCGCCAGGGACACCGCCGCCCAGCGGACCTCGGGCAGCGCCGACAGGCGGGTGCGGCGGGGCCGAGGGGGTGCCGGACGGCCGGGCACCGGGGACGGCCGGTCGTCGACCAGCGCAGAAGCCATGGGAAGGACACCTCGTGCGTGCGAACGTGCGGGGACAGGAGAGGAAGCCTCCACCATAACGGAACACATGAAGACGTCTTCAAGTGTTCCCCTGAGGCGGCCCTTCTCGACCCCGGTCCCCGCGCCGAGTCCCCGAGCCCCGTTCCCGCGTCCCGTCCACGTGTCCGGGCGCGCCCCGTCCCCGTCCTCCGGGTGACCTCCGTGGCGGCGGGCCGGCGCTCCGGTATCCGTTGTGGGCCCGCCGCCGCGGGTGCGAGGATGCACGACGCCGGCACGCATGACGATCGGGGGGCGAAGGGTGAGCGACGCGCAGCGGGAACCGGAGGCGGCCGCGGTGTTCGACGCGCTGGGGGCCGACTACGAGAAGGCGTTCGCCGGATCGGAGCCGCACGGGAGGTCGTTGGAGGGGCTGCTGGCCCGGCTGCGCCCCGGCAGCAGAGTGCTCGACGTGGGGAGCGGCACCGGCCGGCCCGCCGCCTGGACGCTGGCCGCGGCCGGCCACGACGTGCTCGGTGTCGACGTCTCGCCGGTCATGGTCGAACTCGCCGCCCGCCAGGTGCCCCGGGCCGCCTTCCGCTGCGCGGACATCCGCGAAGTCCCGCTGGAGGAAGCCTCGTTCGACGCGGTCTGCGTGTACTTCTCGTTGCTCCAGCTGTCCCGCCGGGAGCAGTCGGCGCTCGTGGCGCGGCTGGCGCGGGCGGTGAGGCCCGGCGGGGACGTCGTGCTCGCCACCGTGCCCGTGGACGTGGAGGGCGTCGATGCCGTCTTCATGGGCCAACCCGTGCGGGTGACCAGCTACGCGGCGGCGGACTTCACCGCGATGGTGAAGGCGGCCGGCCTGGAGGTGCTGACGGAGGAGAGCGTGCTGTTCACCCCCGCTCACCCGGACGCCGGCCCCGAACCGCATCTCTTCGTGCACTGCCTGCGCCCGGCCGCCTGACCTGACACGCCGGACGGCCGGGCCGATGAGTGTCCGTCGGGGGAGTGCTCCGGAGCGGGCCGCGGATCCGAGGCCGTCGCCCGCGGAGCCGTCGACCGCTGCCCGCCGGACCGGGTCCTACGACGGGACCGTGACGCCGTCGCGCGAGTCGTCCGGCTCCGGGTCCTGCGGCGCGTCGCTGAGCTGTTCGCGTACGTAGTTCCAGACGACGGCGATCAGCGCGGCGGCCGGGACCGCCAGCAGGCTGCCCACGACGCCGGCCAGGCTGCCGCCCAGCGTGACCGCGAGCAGGACCACCGCCGCGTGCAGGCCGAGTCCGCGGCTCTGGATGATCGGCTGGAACACGTTCCCTTCGAGCTGCTGCACCACGACGATGATCACCAGCACGATCAGGGCGTCCGTCAGGCCGTTGGACACCAGGGCGATGAGCACGGCCACGAAGCCCGCGAACAGCGCGCCGACGATCGGCACGAACGCGGACACGAAGGTCAGCACGGCCAGCGGCAGCACCAGCGGTACTCCCAGCACCCACAGGCCGATGCCGATGAAGACGGCGTCGAGCAGGCCGACGAGTGCCTGGGAGCGCACGAACGCGCCGAGCGTGTCCCAGCCGCGCTCGGCCACGGTGGGGATGTCGGTGGCGAGGCGGCCGGGCAGCTGGCGGGTCAGCCAGGGCAGGAACCGCGGGCCGTCCTTGAGGAAGAAGAACATGAGGAAGACGGCCAGCACGGCGGTCACGACACCGTTGATCACCGTGTTCACTCCGGTGAAGACGGCGGTGACCCAGCTGCCCGCACTGTTCCTGATCTTCTCCACGGCGGCGTCGGATGCCCCGGTGATCTGGTCGTCGCCGATGTTCAGCGGCGGCCCGGCCGCCCACTCGCGCAGCTTCTGGATGCCGTCCACGACGCCGTCGGTGAGTTCACCGGACTGGGACGCCACCGGCACCGCGATGAGTGCCACGATCCCGGCGGTGACGAGCAGGAACAGTACGGTCACGACCGACGCCGCCAGGGCGGGGTGCCAGCCGCGCCCGCGCAGGAAGCGGGCCAATGGCCAGGTGAGGGTCGTGATGAAGAGGCCCACTATGAGGGGCCAGACGACCGGCCACATGCGGCCCAGGAGCCAGAGGGCCACCGCGGCCAGCACGAGGACCAGCAGCAGATCGACGGAGACCCGTGCCGATGTGCGCAGCGCGGCGCGCGATTTCGTGGAACTCAGCGTGGCAGACATGGGGGTCACCTTATGGGTACCGCCGGGACGCCCTCCGCGGTGCCGCCGGGCAGGAGGGACGCCGTGAGCTGACTGATCGTCAACTATGGTGCGGCCGTGGCCCGGACAGCCCGCGGACACCCGTGACGCAGCGCGCCCCCTGCCGGTCGCGACGACGGGCAGGGGGCGGCTTGCGCGGACTGCGCGAGCTCCTGGAGGAGCCCGGTCGGTCCCCTCTGGGAAGAAGGGGACCGGAGGAAGACTCAGACGGTCCCGGACTTGACGATCTTGATCGTCGTGTCGGGGGTGCCGCTGGAGGAGCCGTGGCTCTCGATCTTTTTGACGAGGTCGAGGCCCTCGACGACCTCGCCGAACACGACGTGCTTGCCGTCGAGCCAGTCGGTGACGATGGTGGTGATGAAGAACTGCGAGCCGTTGGTGTTGCGGCCCGCGTTGGCCATGCTGAGCAGGCCGGGCTTGGTGTGCTTGAGCTGGAAGTTCTCGTCGGCGAACTTCTCGCCGTAGATGCTCTTGCCGCCGGTGCCGTCACCCCGGGTGAAGTCGCCGCCCTGGAGCATGAACTGCGGGATGACGCGGTGGAAGCCCGAGCCCTCGTAGCCGAAGCCGTGCTCGCCGGTGGCGAGCTCACGGAAGTTGCGCGCGGTCTTGGGCACGACGTCGTCGTACAGCTTGAAGACGATGCGGCCGGCCGGCTCGTTGCCGATCTCGATGTCGAAGAACACGTTGTCAGTGGTCATACCCACCATGATCACACCATCGCGGAGTGGAACCGACCGATTCCCGGCAGCTGTCACTCTCCTCTCACCGATTACGGCATGATGTGCGCCCCCCATGTGTGGCGGACAGTGACGACGGCGGCACGTGAGGTCGCCGCGGCCTCCGCGGCGGTGGCGGGCCACCGGGAGAGGTGCGAGAGTCGAATCGACCGTCCGCCAACCTCGTGAGCACAGGCAGGTGCCCCATGCCGCGACCACAGGCGCCGCTGTTCGTCATGGACGGGCACGCGAAGGTGCTGGGCTGGAGCGAGTGGGCCCGCAATCTCCTCGGTCGGCCGGCCGAGGACGTGGTGGGCGCGCCCGCCCTGGAAGTGCTGTCCGCCGAGCCCGGGGACGCTGCGCCGTCCTCCGGAGCCGACGGGGGCGCCGCGCCGTCCTCCGGAGCGCCGGGCGACGCCTGGTACCTCCGCCGCGTACCCGGAGACTCCACGGGTCCGGAATGGGGGGTGTGGCCCGCCGGAACGGCCGAACCGAGCGGCCTGGACGAAGCCGTGCTCGACGCGGTCTTCACGCAGTCGGAGGTGGGCCTGCACGTGCTCGACACCGACCTGCGGGTCGTCCGGGTCAACACGGTGGCCGTCGGCATGCGGGGAGTGCCGGAGGACAGCATCGTGGGACTGCCGGCGGCCGAGGCGTACGCGGGACTGAGCGACGGCGTCGTGGAGAGCATCGTGCGGGACGTGCTGGAGACGGGGCGCCCGAGCCGCGACGTGCTGGTCCGCTTGTACCCGCGCGCGGACCCGGGGCGTGAGCACGTCTTATCGACCTCGGCCTTCCGCCTCCAGGACCGGACGGGCCGTCCGCTCGGCGTGGTGGCCACCGCCGTGGACGTCACCGAGCGCGAGCGCGCCCAGGCACGCCTGCGCCTGCTGCACACCGCCCACGAGACGATCGGCCGCAGTCTGGACGTGCTGCACACCGCCCAGGAACTGGTCGACGTGACCGTGCCCGCGTTCGCCGACGGCATCCTGGTGGCACTCACCGACTCCGTACTGCGGGGCAAGGCGCCGGACACGCTGCCGAGGGAGGTTCCCCCGCTGCTGCGCTGCGCGGCCGTCGCGGGCGGGGGCGCCCACTGGCAGGCGCCCGAGCCCGGCGCGATCCTGCTTCCCGGCCTGTTCGGCGGCGAGCTGTCCGCCGAGCCGGCCCTGGTGACGTCGCCGTCACCGGACGGGGGCGGCGACGACTTGTCCGGACAGGCGTCGCTGGTCGTACCGCTCACGGCGCGCGGCCAGATCTTCGGTGTCGTGGCCTTCCGCCGGGCAGCCGCCAGGGAGCCGTTCGAGCCGGACGACCTGGCACTCGCCGACGGCATCGCCGCCCGCACGGCGACCTGCCTGGAGAACGCGCTGCGCTTCACCCGCGAGCACATCGTCATGACGGCGTTGCAGGGACGGCCGCAGCGAGAGGAGGCGGCGACCCACCGCGCCGTCGAGATCGCCCAGGGACACCGCGCCGACGGCGGCGGAGCGGGGGCCTGGTGCGACGTGATCCCGCTGTCCGGCGCGCGGGTCGCCCTGGTCGTCGGACAGGTCCTCCAGCCCGGCATCAGCGGTGTGGCGACGATGAGCCAGCTCCGGACCGCCGTGCACAGCCTCGCCGACCTCGACCTCGAACCCCACGAGCTGCTCGCCCGCCTGCACGCCACGACCCTCCGGCTGGCCGAGGAGCAGGGCGGGCTCACAGGTGCCGACGCGCCGACCGCGAGCTGCACCTTCGTCGTCCACGACCCGGTGACCGGGCGGCTCGACATGGCACGCGCGGGGATGTCGCTGCTGTGCGTCGTCCGTCCGGACGGTTCGGTGGATCCCGAACCGGTGCCGGCCGGACCGCTCCTCGGTGCCGAGGGACCGCCTTTCCCCTGCGCGGCGGAGGTCCTCCCCGGGGGCAGCACCCTGTGCGTGGCCTCCCAGCCGCTTCCGCCGGGCGGGATCGTGTCCACCGAGCGGCTGGTCGAGGCTCTCGCGCACCCCGGTCAGAGCCCCCGGTCGATGGCGGACGAGATGCAGAAGATCGTCGCGGACGACGCGGTGGTCCTGGTCGCGCGGACACGTCGGCTGCCCGAGGACGAACTCGCGGAATGGCACGTGCCGGCGGAGCCGTCGGCGGTGCGGCAGACGCGCCGGGACGTCGAAGCCCGGCTGGCCGAGTGGGGTGTGGACGTCGACCCGTTCTCCGTGCAGCTGGTCGTCAGCGAACTCGTCACCAACGCCGTCCGCTACGGCGCGGCGCCGATCACCCTGCGCCTGCTCAAGGGCGAGGACAGTCTGATCTGCGAGGTGAGCGACGCCGCGCTGACCGCCCCGTACCTGCGTCACGCCAAGGCGAACGAGGAGGGCGGGCGGGGACTGCACATCTGCGCGACCGTCACGGAGAGCTGGGGCGTGCGGTACACGGACACGGACAAGACGGTCTGGACGGAGCTCCCCGTGGGCGGGACCGGCCCGACGCCATGACTGCGCGTTCCACCCGCCGCGTCCGCCCGCACCCTCCCGCGCCCGGCCCGGCCGTCCCGGCGGGGCAGCTCGCGGGCGAAGGGGCGGCGGGTGGCCGGCAGAGGTCCGCACGCCGAGTCGCCGGAGACCGTCGCCGCCCCGCGCCCGCTCATGTCGCCCCGTCCTGACGCCGTCGCCGGCCGACGACTCGCCCGCCGTCCCTCGCCGCCCCGCTACGGCCGACCGCCCCCGCCGGGCGTCACGGGACCGTCCGGGTGAGCGCCGGGCGAGCGGGAAGACGGAGTGCGGCCGGCACGCCGGGCGCGGGCCGCCCCGGTGCGGGCGACGACATCGGCAGGTCGCATACTCGATGATCGTCTGCCCGTGCCGGCCACCGCGACGGTGCGCCGGACGGCAGCAATCGGAAGGATCGATCGGGGACATGAAGGCAGCGAACGAGCCGGCCATGCCGGAAGAGGTGGAGAGCCCCGCCCTGCGGGAGCAGCCCACCGGCGGACTGGCGAGGTGGCTGCTCCGCCACCGCGTGCAGCCCGTGGGGCCCGCGGCGGGGGAGGGACACACCGAGCCGCAGTCCTGGTGGAAGGTGATGTGCCTGACCGGCGTCGACTACTTCTCCAGCCTGGCCTACGTCCCGGCGATCGCCGCGCTCGCGGCGGGAGCGGTGTCCCCGCTGGCGACCCTGCTCATCGTCGCCCTGACTCTGGTCGGCATGCTGCCGATGTACCGGCGCGTGGCCAAGGAGAGCCCGCACGGAGCCGGCTCGGTGGCGATGCTGGAGGACCTGCTGCCGTTCTGGTGGGGCAAGCTCTTCGTGCTCGTCCTGCTCGGGTTCGTCGCCACCTCGTGGATCATCACGATCACCCTGTCCACGGCGGACGCCTCCGTGCACGTCGTGGAGAACCCGTTCTTCCCCCACGCCCTGCACGGCCACGAGGTCGGCCTCACCGTCGCCCTGCTGCTGCTCCTGGGCGGGGTGTTCCTCCTCGGGTTCAGCGAGGCGGTCAAGGTGGCCATCCCGCTGGTCGCCGTCTTCCTGGCGCTCAACGCGGTCGTGGTCGGCGTCGGCCTGCTGGACATCTTCACCACGCCCGGCGCCTTCTCGGCCTGGACGGACGCCCTCAGCGAGACGGGAGGCGGCTTCGGCGACCTGGCCGAGCCCGCCCTGCTCGCGTTCCCGCTGCTGGTACTGGGCCTGTCGGGATTCGAGACCGGCGTCAGCATGATGCCCCTGGTCGCCGCGAAGGGCGACGACCCCGAGCAGCGGCTGCGGTCCCGCATCCGCAACACGCGCCGCCTGCTGACCACGGCCGCGCTCATCATGAGCGTGTACCTGCTGGCCGCGAGCTTCGTGACCACCGTCCTCATCCCCCACAAGGAGTTCGAGTCCGGCGGCGAGGCCAACGGCCGGGCCCTGGCCTGGCTCGCGCACGAGAAGGTGGGCGAGGCCTTCGGCACCGTCTACGACATCAGTACCATCCTGATCCTGTGGTTCGCCGGGGCCTCCGCGATGGCCGGACTCATCAACATCGTGCCCCGCTACCTCCCGGACTACGGGATGGCCCCGGAGTGGGGACGCGCGGTACGCCCGGTCGTCATCGTCTACACGGTCCTGTGCGTCGCCATCACCATCGCCTTCGACGCCGACGTCGACGCGCAGGCCGGGGCCTACGCCACCGGCATCCTGGCCATGATGGTCTCCGGCGCGTTCGCCGTCACGGTCTCGGTCGTCCGCGGCGGCCGGCGCGGGCCGGGCATCGGCTTCGGCCTGCTCACCGCGGTCCTGCTCTACGCCCTGGTCGCCAACATCATCGACAAGCCCGACGGCATCGCCATCTCGGGCGTGTTCATCGCCGGCATCATCATCGTGTCCCTCGTGTCCCGGGTCTCGCGAACCACCGAACTGCGGGCCGACCGGATCGTGTTCGACGCCGAGGCGCGCCGCTTCATCGACGAGACGCTCGCCCACGACGAGTCGATCAACATCATCGCCAACCGGCGTGAGACCGGCGACAGCGCCGAGTACGCCTACAAGGAACGCGAGCAGCGGGGCAACAACCCGGTGCCCGGCCCGGCCGACGTGCTGTTCCTGGAGATCGACGTGGTGGACCCGTCCGACTTCAGCGACACCCTGTCCGTACGCGGTGTGGAGGTCGACGGCTACCGGGTGCTGCGCGCCGAGGCCCCCGCGGCACCCAACGCCATCGCGGCGATCCTGCTGGCGCTGCGCAACGCCACCGGCGTCCTGCCGCACTGCTACTTCGCGTGGGCGGAGGGAAGCCCGCTGATGCACATGTTCCGGTACTTCCTGCTCGGCCGCGGCGACACCGCTCCCGTCACTCGCGAGATCATCCGCAGCAATGAACGGGAACCCGACCGCCGCCCCGGAATCCACGTCGGCGGCTGACGACCCCGCAGTTGGTGGGGGCGGGACCGACTCCCGCCCCCACCATCAAGTCCCCTCATCACCTGGGAAACGACACCGCCGCCCGGCCCCCTTCGGACGGGACGGCACGGGCGGCGGCGACGGGGGAACGGGAGCCCGGTCAGACGTTGACGCCGAAGTCGGAGGCGATGCCGGACAGACCGGAGGCGTAACCCTGCCCGACCGCGCGGAACTTCCAGTCGGAGCCGTGCCGGTACAGCTCCCCGAAGACCATCGCGGTCTCGGTGGAGGCGTCCTCGGACAGGTCGTAGCGCGCGAGTTCCTGACCGCCCGCCTGGTTCACGACGCGTATGAACGCGTTGCGGATCTGGCCGAAGCTCTGGCCGCGGCTGTCCGCGTCGTGGATCGAGACGGGGAACACGATCTTGTCGACCTCGGCGGGTACGGCGGCGAGGTTCACCTTGACGGACTCGTCGTCGCCCTCGCCCTCACCGGTGAGGTTGTCGCCGGTGTGCTCGACCGAACCGTCCGGGCTCTTCAGGTTGTTGTAGAAGACGAAGTGCTGGTCGGAGAGGACCTTGCCCGAGGCGTCCACCAGCAGCGCGGAGGCGTCGAGGTCAAAGTCTGCTCCCGTGGTGGTCCGCACGTCCCAGCCCAGGCCCACGAGGACCGCGGTCAGACCGGGCGCCTCCTTGCTGAGCGAGACATTGCCACCTTTGGACAGGGAAACTCCCACGCTGTTCTCCTCCGCGCTACGGCCGTCTCGGGCACCCGCACCGGATGGGCGGACCCGCACGAAACCTACAACACCGCGGAAAAACCGGCACGGTTCGGGCCCGGTCACCTCAAGGGACGGAGCCGGTCGATCAGATGCGCGCCGGCAGCCCGAACCGCCGTACGTGCGCGGGGTCGTGGAAGGCGGTGACGGCGGCGACCGCGGGGCCACGCAGAGTCAGCACCTGGACGGAGAAGGCGTCGCCGGCGTGGTAGACGGCGAATGCGGGCTGCCCGTTGGCCCGCACCGGCACCAACCGGGCGTCCTTGCCGCGCAGTTTGGCGGTGAGCAGCGCGGCCACGCTGTCACGGCCCGAGAACCAGGACGGGTTCGGCGGCATCTGCCAGACCGCGTCCTCGGTCAGCAGCCGGGTCAGCGCCGCGACGTCGGCCCGCTCGAAGGCGTCGACCCAGCGGTCGAGGAGTTCGCGCCGGTCCCGCTCGGCGGGCTCGGTGATCTCGTCGATGACCGGCTCCAGCCGGTCGAGGCGGCTCCGGGCACGCTGGAGGGCGCTGTGCACCGCGGCCGGGGTGAGCGCGAGCACCTCGGCGGTCTCCTCCGCGGACCAGGAGAGCACGTCCCGCAGGATCAGCACCGTCCGCTGCCGTACGGGCAGGTGCTGGAGGGCGGCGATCAGGGCCAGCCGCAGTCCGGTGCGCCCGGCCACGACGGCCGCCGGATCGGCCTGCTCGTCGGGAAGGGGCTCCAGCCACGGGATCTCCGGTCTGCGCGGGTCCAGCGCCGTCGGGTCGGTGGCCGGGCCGCCGAGGCCGGCGGGCAGCACCCGGCGGCTGCCGTGCCGCAGCGCGTTGAGGCAGGCGTTGGTGGCGATCCGGTAGAGCCAGGTACGCAGCGAGGCGCGCCCCTGGAAGTCCTCGTACGACTTCCAGGCGCGCAGATATGTCTCCTGCACGAGGTCCTCCGCGTCCTGCGCCGAGCCGAGCATGCGGTAGCAGTGGGTCAGCAGCTCCCGCCGGAACGGCTCGGTCAGACGGACGAACTCCTCGTGCGGCTGGTCTGTCGGCGTCACCCTGCACTCCTCCCTTTCTTGTACAGACACCCGGGGCCGACCGAATTCATCGGCTGGGGCCCGGCCGATCCCGGCGGCGCCGCGGGTCGGTACGGGCATGAACAGACAATGGGTTCTGGGGCTCACTTCCGCGGCCTCGGTGATGGTGGCGCTCGACGCCACCGTGGTGACCACGGCACTGAGCCGGATCCGGCTGGATCTCGGCACGTCGATCGAACAACTCGAATGGACGGTGAACGCCTACAGCCTGAGCTTCGCGGTCCTGCTGATGACCGGCGCCGTGCTCGGCGACCGCTTCGGGCGGCGGCTGGTCTTCACGACCGGACTGGCACTCTTCACGGTGGCCTCGGTCGCCTGCGCGCTCGCACCGGGCGTGGGCTGGCTCATCGCGGCACGCGCGGTGCAGGGGGCGGGCGCCGCCCTGGTCATGCCGCTGGCGATGGCGCTGCTCAGCGCCGTCTACCCGCCGCCGGAGCGGCCGAGGGCACTGGGCCTCTTCGCCGGGCTGACCGGGCTCGCCGTGGTCGCGGGCCCGGTCGTGGGCGGTGCGGTGACCCAGGGACTCGCCTGGCAGTGGATCTTCTGGCTCAACCTGCCCATCGGCCTGGCCGTCGTCCCGCTCGTGCTGCGGCGGGTCCCGGAGAGCCGCGGCGGGGCGGCGTCGGTGGACACGGGCGGTCTGGTGCTGGTCACCGGTGCCGCGCTCGGGCTGGTGTGGGGACTCGTCCGCTCGCACGGCGCCGGCTGGGGGAGCGCCGAGGTGACGGGCGCGCTGGCCGTGGGTGGGCTCTGCACGGTCGCCTTCGTGGCCTGGCAGCGGGCCGCCCGGCACCCGATGGTGCCCCTCGCGCTGTTCCGGCTCCCCGGCTTCGCCGCGGGCAACGCCGCCGGGGTGTTCCTCTACGCCTCGCTGTACGGGTCCCTGTTCTTCACGGCGCAGTACTTCCAGACCGGCCGCGGGGACACGCCGTTGGGCGCCGGACTGCATCTGCTGGCGTGGACCGGGGCGGTCACGGTCGTGGCGCCGCTGGCCGGCAGGCTGACGCAGCGGATCGGCGCGCGCCCGCCGGCCGCGCTCGGGCTGGCCCTCCAGGCGGCCGGGATGGGGTGGTTCGCGCTCGTCTGCACCCCGTCCGTGCCGTACGGGCAGTTGATCGCTCCGATGCTCGTCGCCGGGACGGGCGTGAGCATGGCGATGCCGGCCGCGCAGACCGCCGTGCTGAACGCCGTCCCGCCCGAGCAGCTCGGCAAGGCCTCCGGGGTGTTCAACACGGGCCGTCAACTGGGCGGGGTCTTCGGAGTGGCCGTCCTGGCACTGGTGTTCAGCAGGACCGGCGGCTATGCGGACACGGACGCCTTCACCGACGGGTTCACGGCGGCGATCGCCGTCAGCGGCGCGTTGTCCCTCGCCGGGGCGCTGGCCGCGCTGGCCGTTCCGGGCCGCCGCCCCGCACCGGCACCCGCCGACACCCCGCGGGCGGTGGTCACGCAGCGGCGCTGACCGTGTTCCGGCCCGGTCGGCGGCCCTTGCTCCGCCGGCCGGCCGCGTCGAGTGGTTGCGGCGGGCGCGGGCCGCGTGGAAGCGTTGATCATTGCTGGGTGCGGGCGGCGCGGAGCGAGGGTATCCGGGGAGGATGAGGGCGGTGAGTTTCTCGGAGGGTGGCCCTGGGCGGGCCGGCGCTGGGAGCGCGGCGGGGCCGGACGGCGCCCGGATCGCGCAGGGTTGGCGGGAACAGAGGAGTGCCGGTGAGTGAACAGCGTCAGGACCGCGACTGGACGGCTATGACGCCGGGAGACTTCGACCGGGACGCCCCGCTGCGTCTGTGTGTCGGTACGGGGCCCACCGCCGTCCCGGCCGAGCCCGACGAGTACGGCACCGAACCGCTGTTCGGCAACGAGACCCCGGCCCGGCGCTCCGGCCCCCGTACGCGGCGCCGGCCAGCGACCGCCGAGCAGGAACACCTTTTCTGACCGGAGCGCACCGGGCCCGTAGTTGCCGTGCTGCGCCGTCACTCGTCGACAGCGAGGCGGAGCGCGGGATAGCAGGGGATGACGGAGTCGAGGCCGACGATGCGTATGACGCGCAGCACCGGTTCCTGCGGGGCGGCCAGCCGGATCCAGCCCCCGGCCTCCACGGCCCCGCGATGGGCGGCGATCAGTACGTTCACGCCGCTCGAGTCCATGAACGTCACCCCGCTGAGGTCGACCACGATGCGCGGGGGCGCGACGGAGTCGTGGGTGAGCAGGGCCCGGCGGAGGTGGTCACGGATGCTGTGGTCGATCTCGCCGCGCAGGGCGACGACCCGGACGTCGTCGAAGGCGGTCATGCCGATCGACAACCGGCCGGGCCGCGCTCCTTCGTGAGCGTCTGTCACCGGTCCCTCGATTGCGCTTGCTGGTGGGCCCCTTGAGTGACGACGGGTGGAAAGAGGCTGCCCCGCCGTTGCCCGGAAATGCCTCCCGGCACGAGCGACCGGAAGCTCGGGACGCATGGGTGGGCGAGCGCGGGGTAGGCGCGCGCGTGAACGGGGGAACAAAGGTGGAATTGGTGCAGTCAGTTTCCGGCGGTGAGGAAGGCGGCGACGGGGTGCCGGCTTCCGATCCGATGAAGACCGTCGTCGCGCTGGAGGGCGGCGGTGCCTGCATCGCCGAGGCCCGGCATCTGGCGGCGGGTTTCCTGACCAGGGTCCAGGCCGAGCACGGCCTGCTGGTGTCGGCACGGGCGATGGACCTGACGCAGCTGGTGGTCAGCGAGCTGGTCACCAACGCCCGCAAGTACGCGCCGGGACCCGTGCTGCTCGAACTGCGCGTCAGCGGGGACGCGGTGGAGGTGACCGTGTGGGACAGCGACCCGCTTCTGCCCGTCGCCAAGGACACCGACCCGGCGCGGATCGGACAGCACGGCCTGGAGATCGTCATGGCCGTCGCCCTGCACTTCGAGGTCGAGCAGGAACCGGTGGGCAAGCGCGTCACGGCCCGGCTGGCTCTGTCCGACGAGGGGCGCGCCTGACGCCGGCTCTCGGCGGAGACGGGCGAGGCGACGCCTGACCGGTGAGCACTGCGCCTGTCCCGCGTGGGGAGGGGTGTCGCGGCCGTGGCGCGGACATGCGTCGGCCCTCCCGTGGGGAGGGCGCGGGAGGGACGGCGCTGCCTGTCCGTACGACTGCGCACGGACAGGACCGGGCGGTTTCCGCCTCGGAGTGCGAGGATCACCGCCGGCCCAGCATCGCACCGGATCCGGCCACACAACAGAGTCGTGACCGAAACCCGTCGTGCCAAAACTTGGGCCCTCCACCGCTCTCGGTACGAGGTCCGGGCCCGCCGCTCGTGCGGGCCCGCCCCCGTGTCAGGAAGACAGTTTCCTCGCGGCGCCGGGCGCCCTCACCCCCGGCTCCACCTGCCGATGAGCCGCGTGCGCGCCCTCTGCAGCGGCGGCATGAGGCCGTAGATGACGATGGGGACGGCGATGGTGGCCAGCACCAGCGTGCGCAGGATCATCGGCGCCCCGTCGAGGACGCCGCGCAGCAGCAGTTGGAGCACGGTGAGCGTGGGGAAGACCGCCAGCCAGATCATCAGGGCCATGTGGTGTCTGGGCGGAGGCCCGACGCGGGCGGGACGGGTGGCGGAGTACTCGGTCATGTCGGGTCGGTCCTCACTGGGTGCGGGAGAGGTGCGGGAAAGGGGACGGGGTAAGGGGGTTCACAGGCCGTGCCGGCGGTCGCCGAGGACTGCTTCGGCAGCCTGCCGCTCCATCTCCGGTGAGAAGGCGCGGTGTTCCGCCCGGTGCCCGGCGGGGCTCCGCCGAACGTCGTCCGTGGCGGGGTCGTTGGCGGCGGGGGCCGTCCCACCGGGTTCGGTCCGCCCGCCCGGGATCGGGTCCGGCGCCCGCCGGACTCGGCGGAGGAGTGAGCCGGGTACGGCACGGGCGCGGGGCTGCCCTGCCGCCGCCGGAAGCGCCGTTCCGAGTGCGGCGCACGCAGTGAGGACGGCGTATGCGGTGACGACGGCGTATGCGGTTGCTGTCATGGCACCAGGCTGCGATCCGGGCGGGGCCGCCGACCACATTTGTTGCCGTTTCCGGGAAGAGCTTGCCGTTCCGGCGAACCGCGCGGTGCAATCCGTACGTGGAACACCCGCCCGCCGACGCCCTCCTGGCCGCGCTCGGACCCCGGCTCAGAAGCCTGCGTGTCCGGCGGGCCATGACGCTGGCCGGGCTGGCCGAGGACACCGGCGTCTCCCGGAGCACCCTGTCGCGCCTGGAGACCGGCCGACGCCGCCCCGACCTGCGACTGCTGCTCCCCATCGCCCGGGCCCACGGGGTGCCGCTCGGCGAACTGGTCGGCATCCGTGAGCCCGCCGAGCCGCTGATCGCGGTCGACCCGCGCCGGGTCGACCGCCGCACCGCACTCCCGCTGACCCGGCGGCCCGGCGCCCCCGAGGCGTGGAAGGTGATCATCCCCCACGCCCTGAACGAGCCGGACGTGCGCGTCCACGCGGGGTATGTCTGGCTGTACGTCCTCTCCGGGCGGCTGCGTCTCGTCCTGGGCTCCGACGACCTCGTGCTCGGCGCGGGGGAGACGGCGCACTTCGACACCCGGATGCCGCACTGGTTCGGCAGCACCGGCCGGCGGCCCGTCGAGATCCTCAGCCTGTCCGGGCACCGGGAGGAGCGCGTACGCGCACGAGCCGGGCGCCGCTGACGTGGTCGGGGAGAGAGTGCGCGGGGCGGCGCCGCGCGGATCTGGTCAGCGCGGAGTCAGCGGTCCGGCGACGGCCTCGGCCTCCGAGCGGAGCATGGGCCGCGGCCTGTCGTAGGCGTCGACGCTGGTCGTGGTCGCTCTCCCCCGATCGGGACCAGGAACGACGTCATGGTGGCATGGCAACATCAACTTGAGCCCGCGTTTTTTGCTCAACTCCCGCCCCTCGCAGGCCCCGAGAGGTGGTCCGCGCCGGCCGCCGGGCTGGGAGGACGGGGAGACGGAGCGGCGGAGGCGTCTATCTCTTCTGCGCCCTGTACCGCTTCAGCAGCGCGGTGATCCGCGCATTGTCCGCCCGCCCGTTGAGCTCCGTCAGGAGGTCGTCCGGGCACAGTTCGTAGTGATCGCCCCACCACCGGCGTCCGTGGTTGTCCCAGATCCGGTAACCGCCCGGCACACCCCGCGCGACATAGCGCCGTCTGCTCACCGGCTTCCGCCCTCCCGCACCAGCCCAGCCCTCGCCCTCCCGCCGCACCCGGCGCGGAACGACCCTACGTGCGGGCGCGGCATCCCGGCGAGGCGTTAAACCGCGGGTGGGGGCGTGGAGGAGAAGGGCCGCCCGCGAGCCGCACCGTTCGACAGCGAAGATCGTCGGCGCCGTTACCGCACACTCCACCTCGTCGTTCTTGTAGCGCGCTACCGGCCTACGGAGCGTCTTCCGCACGGAACAGAGGGGCGTCCAGGTGAGCGGGTGGGTCACTGTGGGTCTCGGAGTCGCCGCCTTGTGCCCGCTGCCGGGCGTCACCGGCACGGCCGCCGTCGTCGACGTCGACCACACCGCCGGGCACGGCCACATCGTCGTCTGCGCACCGGACACCTGGGTGGAGATCGGAGGCGGGCCACCGGCCGACCCCGTGACAGCGCCTCCACAGCCCGCCCCGCCTCCGCCGCCGACGCGCACCGCGCCGCCCCAGGAGCAGCCTCCGCGAGCCACCGCGCCGGATCCACCGGTACGCCACCGTGCGCCGCTGCCGACCGTCGCGCCCCGCGCCGCGGCACCGCAGGCACCCGAACCCACCCCCGCCCCGCCGCCGGTCCAGCGCGTCCGGCCGGCCAGGCAGGCCCCACCGGGAGCGGCCCCGTTCCGCTGGGTGCCGCGTCGCCACTACACCGGCGGACCACGGCGTCCTGTCCCCGTCGGCATGTCGACGGTCATGACGACGACCGCCGTCACCACCCCGGCCGTCCTGGCCGCCGCCGCACTGCGCCCCGGTTCCCGGCGCCGCAGCCGTGGCTGACCGCACCCACCCCTCACCCGTAGTCCTGGAGTTCTCCCGTGCCGGAATGGTTGATCTACACCCTGGCGTCCGTCGTGGTCTGCGCCCTGGTCGTCACGGTCACCGTGATGCGCCACCGCCGCCTCGCCGACGAGGACACGACGCAGACACCCGACGTCCTGGAATACATGGTGATGATGGTGGGCGTCGTCTACGCCATCGTCCTGGGCCTGGCCATCGCCGGCGTCTGGGAGGCCCGCAGCGCCGCCGAGGACACCGTCCAGCGCGAGGCGCAGGCCCTCTACGAGATCGACCAGCGCCTGGACGTCTACCCCGCCGCCTTCCGCAGCCGGGTGGGCGACCACATCGACACCTACGCCCGCCATGCCGTCACCGCGGAATGGCCGGCCATCCAGAACGACGAGGAGCCCGGAGCCGAGGGCGCCCGGCTGATGAGCCGCATCCGGGCCGACATCGCCCGCCACACCCCCGCCGACGAACTCCAGGCGCAGGCGTACCAGCCCCTGCTGGACCAGGTGGCCGCCGCCGACGACGCCCGGCACCAGCGCCTCGACAGCGCCGGCACCACCCTGCCCGGCGTGGTCTGGTTCGGCCTCCTCGCCGGGGGAGCCGTCACCCTCGGCCTGCTCTACACCCTCCAGATCCGCCACTCACCGCGGGAACTGCTCCTGGCGACCACCTTCAGCGCCCTGGTCGTCCTGCTGCTGTTCATGGTGTGGAGCTTCGACGCCCCCTTCGGCCACTCCGGAGCGGACTCCGCCCAGCCCCTGCGGGAGTTGTACGCCACGAGGGCCTGACGTCCCTCGCCCGCGTCAGGCGTGCACCGGCCTCCCCAGGTCGGTGAACCTGTAGCCGCGGGCCCGCACGGCGTCGATGATCCGGGGGAGTGCCTGTACGTCCAGGGGTGCCGTGCGGCCGTCGGGCGTGCCGACGTGCAGCTGCACGATCTCCCCCGGTGACAGCGCGTCCAGGACCCGGTCGACGACCTTCTGGACCGTCATCCCGCGCGCCGCGCCCAGGTAGCCGTTGGTGTCGACGGTGAACTCGATGTCGGCGTAACCCAGCGCGTTGACGTCGGAGATGCCCCGGGATGTGGTGGCACCGTACGGGAACCGGAAGAAGGGCAGCGGCACCGCACCGCTCGCCCGCCGGATCGCCCGGTCGGCCCGCAGGACCTCCTCCGTCACCCGACGACTCGTCAAGCCGTCGAACCGGGGGTGACTGTACGAGTGGTTGCCGACGCCGTGTTCGGCCGCGATCGCCCGTGCGGCGCCGGGGTGCCGTTCGGCGAACCGCCCGGTCAGGAAGAAGGTGGCGGGAACCCCGCGCCGGCGCAGCTCGGCCAGGGCCGTGTCGACACCGGTGTCGTCCCATCCCGCGTTGAAGGTGAGGGCGACCACCCGGCGGGTGGTGGGAATCCGCCGGACCTCCGCGCCGAGGAACTCCTTCGGCAGCGGTGGTCGCGCGGACGGCCCGGGCGGAGGCGCGGGTTGAGAGGCGGGGGCCGGCAGCCCCGGTGAGCGGGAGTCGGTTGCCGGGCCCGTCCACGCGGCGACATGTGCTTTGGCCGGCGCGGGCCCGTTCACCCGTGCCGGACTCACGGCCGCGGCTGCCGCCGTGTCCGGGCGGGGGAGGATCAGCGCCGGGGACAGGACCGCGGCTGTCGCGAGGATCAGCGGCACGGCACGACGCGCGACGGTGCGTGCAGGTCGAGGAGTCATGATCAGTCAACGGCGGCCTGGAGGAGCGGTCACGCCGGTCACCGGGGGTGATGTGCGGGGTGGTGTGCGAGGCGGGGGCGGCCGGGACGGCACGGTGGTGATGCACGGGGTGCACGGGGTGCTCGGTGGAGTGGGCTGCCTGGCCGCCCAGTTGGCGCGCTGGGGCGGAGCGACCGTGATCGGCACGGTGCGGGCGGCCGGGGACCTCGACCGTGTCGACGCCGGTGTCGTCGCCCATGCGGTCGCCCTCGACCAGGAGAACCCCGCCGCGGCGATCCGCGCGTACGCACCCGGAGGTGTCCACCGCGTCGTCGAGGTCGCGCTGTCCACAACGCCGACCTGGACACCGCCGTGGTGGCGACGGACGCGGTCATCGCCGCCTACGCCACCCGCGACGACCGGCCCCCGCATCCCCTTCTGGCCGCTGCTGTTCGGCGACGTGACCCTGCTCGTTGGTCGACATCCCCAGCTGAGCCGACGGCCGCGGAAGGCGCGCGAAGGGTCGTCCCGGCGCCGGCGCTCAGGCGGTGATCGAGCGGGCCGGCTCGCGCGCCCGCGCGTCCAGCGCCTCGGCGACGGGCGGCACGGGCGGAGGACCGCCGACGGCTGGGCCGCACCGGTCACTCCCGTCGCCCGTGACGGTCACCGCCGCGGGCACCTCCACCTCGATGCCCGCGCGCCGTGCGAGCGCCAGCGCGATCGCCACGAACCCCTCGGAGAGGGCGCGGATCACGGAGTTGCCCGTGCGGCAGTGCCAGTCCACGAGGGCGCGTGTGAAGTCCCCGTACGCGACGGGGTCGACCTTCAGGGTGTCCGGGTCGCCCCAGTGCCGGCCGTGGCCGATCCCCGAGGGAAGCCCCAACTCCGCCTCGAACACCTGGAGCTGCCGCAGGAACAGGCGGCCGGAACCGCTCGACGGGTTCCACAACGTCTCGTCATCGGTGTCGAAGTACATGCTCATGTTCCGATCCCCCCGCTCCGCGGCCTCGATCAAGGGTAGAGACCGGATGGTCGGGCCACGCACGGACAACACGGCGCCCTCGGCCGGGACTTCGGCCGCGGCGGCGGGCTCCCGCACGCACCGACCACCCCCTCGTCGCCCCCGGACGGCCACATCCTGGCGCGTCCCCCGTCCGGTCGGCGCGCGGGTGCCGCGATACAGGCGACGAATCTTTGCGCGTGCACGAGCCTTGACGCTCTCGGAGCAACGGATCTAGCTTCGAGACGATTCACGATTTAAACGATTCAAATACGTGGCCCCCTTGGGCCTCTTCGTGCTGCCCTCCGGGAAGTGAACCAGAACATGAACGACCACTCCGCCACTCACCCGAACCCAGGGTTCCGCCGCCGTACGCTGCTCGGCGCAGCCGTGGCGACGGCTGCCGCAGGGGCCTTGGACTGGGGGACGCCCGCCGTCGCGTCGGCCGCCCCGTCCGCCGGTGCGGTCATTGAACGTTTCAATGGCGACGTCTTCGCCCGGCCCGGGCGGGCCGTGGCGCCGAAGTTCCGCTGGTGGTGGCCCGACGGTCTGGTCCAGCCGGACGAGATCCGCCGGGAGATCGACCAGATAGCCGACGCCGGGTTCGGCGGGGCGGAGATCGCCGCCGTGCACCACAGCGTCGGCGACACCTCGGTGCTGGACACCGAGCGGCACGGCTGGGGCGGCGCGGCCTGGGTCGCCGGTGTGGAGGCCGCCCTGAGCCAGGCCGCCAGGCGCGGCATCACCGTGGACCTCACGATCGGACCGAGCTGGCCCGCCGCGGTACCGGGCATCACCCCGGACAGCGACGCGGCGGTCAAGGAACTCGCCTACGGCACGGTCACGCTGGCCCCCGGCGCCGGCCACTCGGGTCCGGTGCCGGCCCCCGTGTACGCGGCCGAGGCGGGCGTCACCAAGCAGGAACTGCTGCTGGTGCAGGCCGCTCGCGTCGACCCCGCCAACTCCACCCGCAAGGAGACCGGTCTCGCCCTGGACTCGGTGCGGGACCTCACCTCCGCCGTCGAGGACGGCACCCTCCACTGGACCGCCCCGGACGACGGCACCTACGTCCTCATCTCCTACTGGGTACGCGGTTCGGGCCAGACCCCCGAGGCCGGCCCGCACACGGTCCCCGCGGCCCACGTCGTCGACCACTTCAGCGCGGCGGGCACACGCGCGGTGACCGACTTCTGGGAAGCCCACATCCTCACGCCCGCCGTCCGGCGGCTCCTGAAGGTCTCCGGCGGGGCCCTGTTCGAGGACTCCATCGAGTTGGAGACCGACGGTCTCCAGTGGACGCCGGGGCTGCCGGAGGCCTTCGAGAAGCACACCGGACGCTCCCTGCTGCCGCTCCTGCCGGCCGTCGTCCTCGGCAACAGCAACCAGGTCTTCGCCTTCGAGGCCGCCGTGACCCGGCAGATCCGGCACGACTTCTGGGAGACCGTCAGCACCCTCTACAACGAGCACCACGTCACGGCGCTGCGCGCCTGGGCCCACGGCCTCGGCCTGGAGCTGCGCGCACAGCCGTACGGCCTGCAGACCGACTCCATCGCCTCCGCCGCGATCCTGGACATCCCCGAGGGCGAGTCCCTGGGCTTCAAGAACCTCGACGACTACCGGTGCCTGGCCGGCGGCCGTGACATGGCCGGAAACACCGTGCTCTCGTGTGAAGCGGGCGCCTACGCGGGCGGGGCCTACAGCACCACCTGGCAGAAGTTCCTGCGCACCATGGGCGGCGCCTACGCCGCCGGAGTCAACCAGACGGTCGTCCACGGCTTCTCCTACGCCGAGCTGCCGGGCGTCGACTGGCCGGGCTACGCGGCCTTCACCCCGTACAAGGGGACCGCGGGTTACGGCGAGTCCTGGGGCCCCCGGCACGCGACGTGGAAGCACGTCCCGGACATCGCGGGCTGCCTCAGCCGGGTCCACCAGGTGCTGCGGACCGGCCGGCCCCGGGCGGACGTGGCGGTCTTCCGGCAGACCGGCTACTCGGCGACGGGCATCGGCGCCTCCTGGTTCACCGCGAGCGGCATCACCTCCGGCTGGACCCACCAGTTCCTCAGCGGCCCGCTGCTCGACCTGCCCTCCGCCACCGTGCGCCGCGGCCGGCTCGCCCCCGACGGCCCCGCGTACAAGGCGCTGTTCGTCGAGGGCGACTTCTTCTACGGCTCCGGCATCACGCTGGCGCTGTCCGACGCGCGCACCCTGCTCCGGCTCACCCGGGCCGGCCTGCCCGTCGTGCTCCTCGGAGCCTGGGACACCGCCGTGCCGCCCGGCGTGCCGGACAGCGGGGAGACCGACGAACTGCGGTCCGTCGTCGCGCGCCTGCTCGCCGAGCCGCTCGTCAGGCGGGTCGGCGACAAGACGGCGGTGCCGGCCGCGCTCGCGGAGCTGGGGGTGCGGCCCGACGTGCGGTACGCGACCTCCTCCACGCTGCTGAACTTCCACCGGGTGGCCGACGGGGTGGACTACTACTACCTCTGCAACGGCAAGCACGCCGAGACCGTCAAGCCGGCCGTGGCCGCCGTCGACCACGAGGTGACCCTGTCGCGCACGGACGGCGACGGGGTGCCGTACCTCCTCGACCCGTGGTCCGGACGGATCGAGCGGCTCGCCCGGTACACCGAGGACGGGGACACGGTCACCGTGCGCGTCACCCTCCAGCCGGCGCAGATGCTGATCGTGGCCATCGGCAGGCCCGGCCTGTTCGGGGACCGCCACGGCAACCGCCCGCACGCCGTCGACAGCGAGGCGGAGCAGGTGCGCTTCACCGAGGACGGCCTCACCGTCCGTTCCTCGCAGCCGGGCACCTACCGCACCGTCCTGTCCCAGGGACGCACCGTCCGCACGACCCTGAGGGACGTCCCGGCGGCCACCGAACTGACGGCGTGGCGGCTGCACGTCGAGGACTGGCGGCCCGGCTCCACGGCCACGCGCACCACCGTCGTCGAACACGACCTGGACCTGGAGGCCCTGCTCCCCTGGTCGCAGATCACCGAACTCGCCGACGTGTCGGGCGTCGGCCGCTACCGCACCACTGTCACCCTCGGCGAGGGCTGGAGCGGCGGCCACGGCGCGTACCTCCACCTCGGCACGGTCACCGACACGTGCCGGGTGACCGTCAACGGCCGGCGCCTGGATCCGGTGGACCAGATCCACCCCGTGGTGGACCTCGGCGGACTGCTGAAGCAGGGCCGCAACGTCATCGAGGTGGAGGTCGCCACACCACTCGCCAACCGGCTGCGGGTCAGTGACCCGGCGGTCTACGGAGGTCTGGCGCGCGCGGCGTACGGGCTGATGGGGCCGGTGCGGCTGGTGCCCTACGGGGAGGCCCGGATCGGCTGAACCGGACGGGCGGTGCGGCGTGCGGTACGACGTCCGGTACGGCGTACGGTCCTGGGCGGACGTACGCCGTACCGAACGGCACGTCCTAGCTGTTGATCATGTCCCGGGTCTGGGCGTACACCGTCGCGTCGTTGAGCAGGCCGGTGTGGCTCAGGCAGGCGGTCCTGGTGTTGACGGCGCCGGACACCGCGACGGAACTGTCCGGGTTGATCACCGTGTCGCAGGGTGACCACCAGGTCGCGTAGCGGGGTGAACCGGGGCTCTCGTCGCCGGAGTTGAGCGCACCGAGGAAGGCGGAGCCGACGCGCATCTCCGTGCAGGACGTGTCCAGGCAGGAGTTGGCGCTGTCGGTGCCGTGATTGGGGCCGCCCAGCGACACCCAGGCGTCCACCCGCGACGTCCCGCCGAGGTTCTTCAGGAAGTAGCGCGAGGAGAGGCCGCCCATCGAGTGGCTGACGATGTCCACCTTGGTGGCACCGGTGGCGGCGAGCAACCGGTCGACCTCCGCCGCCAGTTGCTGTGCGGTGGTGGCGTTCGACTGGCGCCAGTCGTACGACCACTGGTCCAGGTGCGTCGACGGCCAGCCGTCGTTGGCGAACCGGGCCGCCATGGTGTTCCAGTTGGCGCCGTCGCCGGTGTAGCCGTGCACGAACAGGACGGGGTTGCTGGAGGAGCGGAAGGCGGAGGCGCTCGACGCTTCGGCGGGGACCGACGCCTGCGCGGCGAACAGAGCGGTGGCCGTGGCGACGGCCGAGATCACGAGGGATCTCTTCATCGGGGAATCTCCCAGGGTGGGGTCGAACAGCGCGCGACGGCGCTTCGGACGGAGCAGGGGGCGCCGCGCGGTCGCCCGGCCGGGGGAGCGGGACATCCCGGGTCGCGGGGGGACGGTTCCCGGGTCACGGGAGAGCCGAGGGCCCGGGGCACGTGGGGGCGTGCCGCGGGCGCGTCGGTGGGGCGCGGCGGGGGAGAACACCGGTGTTCGTCGAGGGGTGGCGTGAGCGTACTGACCAGTAGGTACGGGCCGTCAAGACCTGTGCCGGGGAAACTTCAACTGTTTCCCACTCAAGGACAGGCAGGACAGGCAGGACAGGCACAGGACGGCGAGCCGCGACCGGCGGCTCGCCGTCCTGTGCCTGTCGGGTCTTCCGGCTCGTGGGTTCCGGCCGGCCGCCGAGCGGACGCTCAGACGGGGTGGTCCGGCTGCTGGTCGGGCGGCGTGCCGCCGCCCTCGCCGCCGCCCTTGTCGCCGCGGTCCGTGCCCTTGGCGCGGCCGCCTCCCTTGGAGGGCTGCGACGCCTTCAGGGACTGGCTGTCCTCCGGCGTCGCCCCTCCCTTGTCGCTGCGCCGCAGCTCGGGCTGCTGGGGATCGGGCATGATCGTCGCACCTCCCGGTCGTGCAGGGCTGTTCTCATGCGGGCGGGTTTCCGGGCGGGCGTACGGCAAACGTGCCCGGTCGACGCCACCGGGAGCGTCGGCCGCCCCGGCCGCCGTACTCCGCGCCGGTCCGGCGCCACCAGGTCTGCCGGGTGATCCGGCCGTGCGTGTTTGGACCGCCCGGATCCGGGTGCTCGTCACAGTGGCCGCAGAGCGCTGAAAGCGATGACATGCCCGCCTTCACGCCCGACTCGTTCAGGAGTGAACCATGACGACCGGACTGGAACCACGTACGCGATCCGAGAGCCCGCCCGGCGGGACACCAGGCGCCTCGGGCCGACAGCGGAGCTCGCCCCTGCGGCACGACCCGCTCGTCCGCGGCCTCGGCT
Organism: Streptomyces sp. NPDC054842; assembly: GCF_053611025.1. Taxonomy (NCBI): domain Bacteria; kingdom Bacillati; phylum Actinomycetota; class Actinomycetes; order Kitasatosporales; family Streptomycetaceae; genus Streptomyces; species Streptomyces sp. NPDC054842. The sequence continues at coordinate 113,495 of NZ_JBSGZN010000019.1, read as the reverse complement.
GGGCCAGCGCGCTTCTCGGGGTACCGCAGGTGGTCAAGCCCGGGCAGGTCGCGCTCGGCCTGGGGGTGGCGGACGAGCCGCGCCACCGGCTGGCCACCGTGGCGGTGGGGGCGCGCGAGCTGACGGCGGCGGCCGGCCTCCTCGCGAAGCCGCACCCCGCCTGGCTGTGGGCCCGCGTGGGGGGAGACGCCCTCGACCTGGCGCTCCTGACCAGGGCACTGAGGAACCACGACGGCCGCGGCATCCGCCGCACGGCACTCGTCACGGCGGCGGTGGCGGCGATCGCGGTCGCCGACGTCTACGCGGCCGTGACCCGTTCGAGCAGGAGTACGCCCATGGAACTCACCGGCACCACCACCGTGATGCGATCCCCCGAAGAGGTGTACGCCCACTGGCAGCAGCTCGACAGGCTGCCGACCTTCATGGCCCACCTCGACGAGGTGCGGTCCACCGGTGGACGCACCAGCCACTGGAAGGCGTCCGCGCCGTTCGGCAAGAAGGTGGAGTGGGACGCCGAGACCGTCGAGGACGTACCCGGGCGGATCCTGGCCTGGCGGTCCCTCGGCGGCGCCGACATCGCCAACTCCGGCGAAGTGCGGTTCGCGCCCGCCCCGGGGGACCGGGGTACCGAGGTGCACGTCACCCTCCGCTACGACCTCCCCGCCGGCTCGCTCGGCAAGGCGGTCGCCCGCTACTTCGGCGAGGAACCGTCCCAGCAGCTCGACGACGACCTGCGCCGCTTCAAGCAGGTCGTGGAGACCGGGGAGGTCGTCCGGTCCGAGGGGGCGCCCGGCGGCAAGCGGGCCCGCGCGGAGTTCCCCCAGCACCCCGCCCGGCCACTGACCAAGAGCGAGCTCAAGGAGGTGCTGTCGTGAAGGCCAACTGCTGGATGGGCAGGAACAAGGTCAAGGTCAAGAAGGTCCCCGACCCGTCGATCCTCAACCGGCGTGACGCCATCATCAAGGTCACCTCGACGGCGATCTGCGGCTCCGACCTCCACCTCCTCGACGGCTACGTCCCCACCATGGAGAAGGGGGACATCATGGGCCACGAGTTCATGGGCGAGGTCGTCGAGGTGGGCCCCGGCGTCGACGCGGACAAGCTCCGTGTCGGGGACCGGGTCGTGGTGCCCTTCCCGATCGCCTGCGGTGCGTGCGCCGCCTGTCAGGCGGAGCTGTACTCCTGCTGCGAGAACACCAACCCCAACGCCGGCATGGCGGAGAAGCTCTTCGGTCATCCGACGGCCGGGATCTTCGGCTACTCCCACCTCACCGGCGGCTACGCCGGCGGCCAGGCGGAGTACGCGCGCGTACCGTTCGCCGACTTCAACCCCCTGAAGATCGAGTCCGACCTCACCGACGAGCAGGTCCTGTTCCTCTCCGACATCCTCCCCACCGGATACATGGGGGCCGAGATGTGCGACATCCAGGACGGGGACGTCGTCGCCGTCTGGGGCGCGGGCCCCGTGGGTCAGTTCGCCATGGACAGTGCCCGGGTGCTCGGCGCGGCGCAGGTCATCGCGATCGACAAGGAGGGCTACCGGCTCGACATGGCCGCCGCCGAGGGCTACACCACCATCAACTTCGAAGAGGTCGACGTCCGTTCGGCCCTGCTGGACCTGACCGGCGGACGCGGCCCGGACAAGTGCATCGACGCGGTCGGCCTGGAGGCGACCCACGGTGCCGGGCACGTGCACCTCTACGACAAGGCCAAGCAGGCCGTACGCTCCGAGACGGACCGCCCGCACGCCCTGCGCCAGGCGATCACCTCGTGCCGCAGCGGCGGCGTGGTCTCGGTGATCGGCGTCTACGGCGGCTTCATCGACAAGTTCCCGGCGGGCGCCTGGATGAACAGGTCGCTGACCCTGCGCACCGGTCAGTGCCACGCCCAGCGGTACATGAAGCCGCTGCTCGAACGCATCGAGCGCGGCGAGATCGACCCGACCCGGGTCATCACGCACACCATGCCGCTGAGCGACGCGCCGCACGGCTACGACATCTTCAAGAACAAGCAGGAGAACTGCGAGAAGGTCGTCCTCAAGGCCTGACCCGCCCCGGGCGCCCCGGGCTTCCCGACAGCACGACACGGCAGAGACGGCACGAGCCGGTCTCTGCCGTTCGTCGTGAGGGGCAATTGCTCAGTGCGATGCTCGGGGCGGGAGACCGCGGCGTGGCCCTCAGCCACCGAGACCACCCGTGTTCGCGCCACCGCGTCACATGTCCCGCCGCCAGCGCAGCTCGCCGTCGTGCAGGGTGTCGGTCGGGGCCAGGCCGGCGGCCCCGGCGACGGCGCCGGACGCGTGGTGGTCGGGGTGCACGTGCGCGATGACACGCCGTACGGACTGCCGGCCGAGCCAGTCCACGAGTCCCCGGGCCGCTTCCGAGGCGATGCCCCGTCCCTGCCACGCCGACCCCACGACCCAAGCCAGCTCGGCGACCGGACCCTGCTCGGCGGGGCTGACCGTCGCCTGGACCGTGCCGGTCAGGCACCCCTCGTCGCGGAGCCGGACGACCCAGTTCAGCCAGGAGACGGCCGGATCGGGAGAACCCGCGGTCATCCGTGCGTAGCGCGCGCGGAGGCCCCGCGCGGTGTCGGGTGTGCCGCCGATGAAGGTGTGCAGGGCCGGGTCGGACAGCACGGTCGCCATCTCGTCCGCGTGCTCGACGAGCAGCGGCAGCAGGTCCAGCCGCGCGGTCCTGATGGTCCCGGGCACCAGGACGGTCATGCCGCCACCGCCTCTCGGGAGGCGTCGAAGTGGCAGTGGACGAGAGGGACTCCGGCTTGTGGGTGCCCGCACGGCCGGGGTGCCTCGACGGACCGTGAAGCCTCCCCCGTGACCAACTCGGCTGTGTACCAACGGAGTTCGGGGACATAGTCTCGTCCAGCGGCGTCATGCGCGGTCCCCTCGGCGGCGCATGCACGGCCGGTGCCGGATCGAGAGCCGTCCGGTGTGGGAACTCCCTCGCCGACTGGGCCGAGTACGGACATGACTTCCCGGCCCACACGGCGCGTACCGCTCCGTTCCTCGGTCATCGATCCACCTCCCCGGGAAAGGTACGCCCTCCGCCGGGCCCGCCGTCGCGGGCGGGGGCCTCGGGAAAGATGCTGCTCGGCACCCCCGTGGAGCGGGCCGGACGGTTACGGTGACCCTGCGCGCCCAGGGCCGGCCCCGGCGCTGCCCAGCACCGCCCGTCCACCGGAGGAACGCCCATGACCCGGATGCCCGGTACCGCTCGATGGGCGCGCGCCCTCCTCGTCGCCGTGGGCGCGTGCGGTGTCGTGCCCGCGGTGTGGCTGACGGTGCGCGCGGTGACGTTCGAGACCGGAGCCATGGGCGCGCCGGCACTGGGCCTGCTGTTCGCCGCCGCCCTCGCCTGCGCGTCGCCGGCCGGGTCCTGTTTCGTCATCGCGGCGAGATTCGCGGACGGCGCCGGCAAGGTGCGCACCGGCGCGCTCACCGTGGGCTGGCTGGTCGCCGCGGGGAGCGCCGCCGCCCTGCTGACCGGCCGCCCGGGTGTCTGGGGTGCCGGCGTGGCGGCGGGCGTCCTGCTGGCCGTCCTCACGACGGTAAGGGACACCAGGGACTGGTTCGACCGTCCCCGCCTCGCGTGGTCGCCGGGTGAGGAGACGCCGGGCCCGCTCGCGTCCGGCCGTCCGACCGCCGTATCAGGCGGAAGCGGAGCCGGAGGCGAGGCCTGACTCGCCTGGGCTCATCACACCCGGCCATGAGAGGGCCTCGGCTCAGGTGGTGCGCCGGTAGGCCTCCGCGGGCATGGAGAAAGGCCGACGTGCGCCACGAAGGAGCCCATCGGCCTTCCGCTCGGTGCGTCGCCGGTCAGTCGACGTGGAACGCGCCGGCCTCGAACGTCTCGATCTCGATGCCGTCCACGCGGACGTGACTGCCCTCCACGTAACCGCCTTCGATGTCGGAGCCGTGGGCGGCGGCGGGGGACGCGGCCAGGAAGCCGACAGCGGTCAGACCGACCAGCACCAGGGAAATGCGCCGAAGCATGGGATTCTCCTTCGAGAGGGGGACTGTGACGACTGTTAACCAGCCGACGGCCCGTCGCACGTCGAGTCGACCGGGCGGGTGGTACGCGCCGCCCCTACGGCCCGGTCTTCACTCGCACGGTCCTACGGCCGAGCCGCCACCACGTCGGCGACCACGCAGCTGACGTTGTCGGGGCCGCCCGCGTCGATGGCCAGGGCGACGAGTTCGCGTACCGCCCGCTCCGGGCTGTCGGCCGCCACGACGACCTGTCGTACCTCGTCGGCCGGTACGACGGTGGACAGGCCGTCGGAGCAGAGCAGATACCGGTCCCCGGCCTCTGCGTCGTGCAGGCGCAGGTCCGGGGCGACGGCTTCCGTGCCCAGCGCCCGCACGAGCAGGGAGCGCTGGGGGTGGGAGACGGCCTCGTCCGGGGTGAGGCGCCCCTCGTCCACCATGGACTGCACCACGGTGTGGTCGTGCGTGATCTGGAACAGCTCCCCGCCGCGCAGGAGACAGGCACGGGAGTCGCCGATGTGGACGAGGGCGAGCTGCGAGCCGGTCCACAGCATCGCGGTGAGTGTGGTGCCGGCGTCCTCCGGCGCGGGCTCGGTCCCGGCGACGGCGAGTACCGCCTCTTTCGCCCGGTCGACGGAGTCCTCCAGGACGTTCAGGAGGTCGCCTGCCGGGATGCCGCCGGTGTCGAGGTGCTTGAGCGCCTGGACGGCGGCGGCGCTCGCGGGCGCCCCGCCGCTGCCGAAGCCGTCGGCGACGGCGAGCAGACGGGAACCGGCGTAGGCCGTGTCCTGGTTGCTCGCGCGGACCAGGCCGGTGTCGGACAGGGCGGCGTAGCGGATCTCCAAGGGCAGGGTGTGCGGGGACATGGTGACGTCCTTCCAGGACAGCTGGTCGACGAGGAAGGCGGCCAGGTCACGGCGTGCGGCGGTGTCCGCCTCGACCTGGGCCCAGAACGCCCGGACCTCCTGGGCCGCCGCGGCCGCGTCCAGGGTGCGGACGTGCCGGATGCGGGCCAGCGGCATGCCCAGTCGGCGCAGCCAGGCCACGAGCCGTGCCTGGCCCAGCTGTTCCGGGTCGTACAGGCGGTAGCCGGTGACCGGGTCGACGCGAGCGGGGGGCAGCAGGCCGAGTTCGTCGTAGAGGCGCAACGCCTTCGGCGACAGACGGGACGCCCTGGCGAACGCCCCGATGGTCAGCAGACCCATGATCACTCCTCCTCGGGCCGGGCGGGCCGCCCGGCTTCCCCGATGGTGCGACCTCCCCCGAGGTGAAGGTCAACAGGCCGTCGGAGGCGGTGCACCCGGTCCGCGCGGACGCCCGGAAGCGGGCAGGACGAGGGCACCGCCGTGTCGTGCGCAGCCCGCGCGAAATACCCGTGCGGCCTGCCTCGCCGCACGCCACCATGAGCCATGACCTGGCAACTGAGCGACGACGTCGACGAGTTCCGAGCGGCCACGGGCGAGCTGCTGGCGGCCGACCCCGCCCGCGCGTCCGTAATCCTCACCGTGTCCGAGGGTGCCCGTGCCGGGGTGTGGCCGGACGCCCGCTTCGGCTGGTGGGCCGAGGGCGACACGGTCACCGGGGCCTACCTCCGCACACCACCGCACCCGGCGGTACTCGGCCCCATGCCCGAGGAGGCGGCCCGTGCGCTCGCGGACGTGCTGCGGGGCAGTGGACTGGTCCACGTGCGGGGAGCCGACACCGTCGTGTCGGCGTTCGGCCGGGCCTGGGGACCGTACGAAGTGGAGCGCGCGGAACGGCTGTTCGCGCTGACCGACCTGGTCGCGCCGGAGTCGGTGCCGGGCCGGGCGAGGCTCGCCGAAGCGGCTGATCTGCCGCTGCTGACGTCCTGGCTGGAGGCCTTCCTCACGGAGGTGGGGCTTCCCGAGGACCCGTACATCGAGGCGCTCACGAGACGTCGTGCCGCCGCCGGTCAGCTGGTCGTGTGGGAGGTCTCCGGGCAGGGCCCGGTGTCGCTGGCCGCCACCTCCGACGTGCTCGCCCGTCACGCCCGGATCGGCCCCGTCTACACCCCGCCCACACTGCGCGGCCGGGGATACGCCGCCGGTGCCACGGCAGCGGCCACCCGGCTGGCCCAGGAGCGCGGGGCCGCCCAGGTGCTCCTCTTCGCCGACCACGCCAACCCGACCAGCAACGCCCTCTACCGGCGGCTGGGCTATCGCGAGCTGGAGGACCACCTGTCGCTGCGGCTCACCGGCTGAGCCACGCCCCGCATGTCCCGACAGAGGTGCCGGCGGACTCGTAGTACGACGGAACTGTGCGAGAGCCGCGGGCACCCGACGTGATCGGGCACAGGATGTCGGGTCCGGCACGGGGTGCGCTGCCTAGCGTGGTGAACGACAGACAGGAAGGAGGCCGGGCGTGCTGGAGCGGCTCAACCAGGCCATGGAGCACATCGAGGGCCACTTGGACCGGTCCCTCGACGTGGCGGAACTGGCGCGCGTCGCGGCCACTTCGGAGTACCACCTGCGCCGGATGTTCTCCGCGCTCGCGGGCATGCCGCTGTCGGAGTACGTGCGGCGTCGGCGTCTCACCGTCGCGGGGGCCGAGGTGCTCGGGGGAGGTGAGCCGCTGCTGGGGATCGCGGTGCGCTACGGCTACGGATCGGGCGAGGCGTTCGCCCGGGCGTTCCGGGCCATGCACGGTGTCGGCCCCGGCGAGGCGCGGCGCAGTGGCGCATCGCTGATGTCCCAGCCCCGGCTGTCCTTCCGCCTCACCGTCGAAGGGAACAGCAGCATGCGCTACCGCGTCGTGGACAGGTCCGACTTCAGCGTCGTCGGCCTCAAGGCCCGCGTGCCACTGGTGCACAGCGGTCCGAACCAGGCGATCATCGACTTCGTGCGCGGCATCGAGCCGGGGACCCTGGAGCGGTTGAAGGAGTTGTCGGACCAGGAGCCGCGGGGCGTCGTCGCGGTCTGCGACGACCTGGACCCGAGCCGTGCCGAGGGCACCGAACTCGACTACTACCAGGCGGTGATCACCTCCCGGGACGCTCCCGAGGGCACGGTCACGCTCCCGGTCGCGGCGGGCAGCTGGGCGGTCTTCGGCGCCTCGGGGCCCGTGCCGGAGGCGATCCAGCATCTGTGGCGGGACGTGTTCACCGAGTGGTTCCCCTCCAATCCGTACCGGAGCAGGCCCGGCCCGGAGATCCTGCGGACGATCCTGTCCCCGGACGGGACGGAGGCCGACGCGGAACTGTGGCTCCCCGTGGAGCGCGAACGGCGCTGATCCCGGGCCGAGTTGCGCTGCGGGGCCCGTGCCCCGGGTGACGCGAGGGCCGGCCGGTCCGCCAAGTCGCCGTTCAGAATGACGGATTGGCCTCGCTCCCGGTGGGGGAGGGACACCAGGAATGTCATGTGCACGACTGCCTGCCCCCACAAGGAGGTCGACCATGCACGTCCGGACCACGACCGGCGGTCTCGCCGCCGCACTGCTGCTGTCCCTGCCCCTGATGGGCGGCCACGCCACGGCCGCCCCCACCCCCAGCGCCGGAACCGTCGCGGCCGCCCGTGTCGTCACCTACGACGCGAGCGGCTCCGCCGAGTTCAGGAGCGCGGTGGACCGGGGCGCCGCCATCTGGAACGAGAGCGTCGACGGCGTCGAACTGCGTCCCGTCAGCTCAGGACAGCGCGCCAACATCCGGGTCCTCGCGGACAACGGATGGCCCCGCGCGCTGACCACCTCGCTCGGCAACGGAACCGTCTACATCGGGCGGGAGGCCGTCAACCAGGGGTACAACACCGTCCGCATCTCGTCCCACGAGCTCGGGCACATCCTGGGCCTGCCCGACCGCAAGCCCGGCCCCTGCTCCAGCCTGATGTCAGGGTCGAGCGCTGGCGTCTCGTGCACGAACCCCTATCCGAACACCGCTGAAAAGGCAGAGGTGGAGGGGAACTTCGGCGCCGCGCCGACCACCGTGGTGCCGCGGGAGACGCTCACCATCGGCTGACACGCCTCCGCCCGAAGCGACGGAGCCAGCGGTGCCCCGGGGACGAACGCGCCCCGGGGCACCGCGACGTCTCGGGCGGCCGGAGAGGGCGTACGGCCGTTCGGTGACCCTGGGTCCGGAGCGCGGCCGAAGGCCGTCGTCCGCGAAATCCGGCCACCGAAGTGAACGTCGCGTCAACTAGTGGGTCCGGCCTGAGGATTCTCGTTGCCATCACTACGATCGGAGCCCAAGACAACCGATCGGCCGGCGCCAGTGGAGGGTACCGGCCGGGGTCGCCGATGCCAGGGTCCGCTCCCCGGGCTGTGGTGATCTTCCTGCGTAGGAGGACCTTCCGCATGTTCCGAAGTATCGGGAACGCCGTCGTCCGACATCCCGTCTGGACGATCGTGGCATGGCTGATCGCGGCGGTGGCGATCGTCGCCACCGCCCCGAGTCTGCCCTCGAGCAGTGACGAGAGCAGCTTTCTGCCCAGCAGCTATGAATCGATCAGGGCGGCCGATCTCCAGGCGGAGGCGTTCCCCGGCGCCTTCACCCCGTCCGCCATCGCCCTCTACCAGCGCGGCGACGGCGCCAAGCTGACCGCCGACGACAAGAAGGAAGTCGCCCGCATCACCCGCGAGCTGGGCGAGAAGCACATCGACCAGGTGCAGAAGGTCGTCCCCGGCTTGCCGTCCAAGGACGGCCGCTACACCATGACCCTGGTCCAGATGGACAGCAAGAACGCCGGTCAGCCCAAACAGGCCGACGCGGCCGAGACTTTGCGCGCGGACGTCAAGGAGCTGGCCAAGGGCACCGGGCTCGACGTCAAGCTGGGCGGATCCGCCGCGCAGGCGCTCGACCAGGAGGAGTCGTCCAGCCGCGGCCAGGCACTGATCGGCATCGGCACCTTCGTGATCATCCTGGTCACCCTGCTGATCATCTTCCGGGCGCCGATCCTCGCCGTCCTGCCACTGATCCTGATCGGACTCGTGTCGGCCATCGCCAACGGGCTGATCGCGTACGCCACCAAGCTGTTCGACCTCCAGGCGAACAGCTCGATCTCGTCGATCCTCATCGTCGTGCTGTTCGGCGTGGGCACGGACTACTTCCTCTTCCTGATGTTCCGTTACCGCGAACGTCTGCGCGCTGGTGACGAACCGAAGGAGGCCATGGTCAACGCGGTCGGCCGGGTCGGCGAGGCCATCGCCTCCGCCGCCGGGGCAGTCATCATCGCCTTCCTCGCGCTGGTGCTGTCCACGCTCGGCTTCCTGAAGCAGATGGGCCCGGCGCTCGCCATCGCGGTCGCCGCCACGCTGGTCGCCGGACTGACCCTGATCCCGGCGGTCGTCTCGCTCATCGGCCCGAAGGTCTTCTGGCCGTCCAAGTCCTGGCGGCAGGAGCCGGAGAACGCACGCTTCGCCGCCCTCGGCCGCGGTGTGCAGCGCCGCCCGGCCCTCACCGCCGCGCTGTCCGGTCTCGTCCTGGTGGCGCTCTCGCTCGGTATGTTCGGCTACAAGGCGACGTTCGACCTCGCGTCGGGGTCCATGCCCGACACCAAGGAGTCCATGGTCGTCCAGGACGAGATGCAGAAGGCGTACTCGGCCGGCGCCGCCGCGCCCACCGACGTCTACCTCTCCAGCACCGAGGGCAAGCCGCTGGACAAGGCAGCCTTCGACGGCTACGCGGACAAGCTCGGTGCCGTGGACGGTGTGGCGAGCGCCCGCCTGACGCAGCTGAACAAGGACGGCACCACCGCCGACTTCACCGTGACCCTGGAGTACGAGGCATCGACGGACCGGGCGATCGACGCCGTGGGCGAGGTACGCGACGTCGCGCACTCCGCCGCCCCCGACGGAACCGAAGCGCTCGTCGGCGGCATGTCCTCGATCTACAAGGACATCGGTACCGCGGTCAACCACGACTACCGCACGGTCTTCCCGGTCGCCGCCGTCCTGATCATGGTGATCCTCGGGCTGCTGCTGCGCAGCGTGGTCGCCCCGCTGTACCTGATGGCCTCGGTCGGTCTCGGGTTCGGCGCCACTCTCGGTGCCACTGTCTGGATCTTCCAGGACGGTCAGGGGCACTCGGGGCTGATGTTCATGCTCCCGGTGATCATGTACCTCTTCGTGGTCGCCATCGGCACCGACTACAACATCCTCATGATCGCCCGGCTCCGCGAGGAGGCCCGCGAGGGCCGCGACCCGCGCGAGGCGGCGGGCATGGCGCTCCGGTACGCGGGTCCGACCGTGGCGGCGGCCGGGTTCATCCTGGCGGCGACCTTCGCCACGATGATGCTGGCGGGCAACGCGCTCCTCACCGAGATGGGCTTCGCGGTGTCGTTCGGCATCGCGGTCGCGGCCTTCGTGATGTCCATGTTCTTCACGCCGAGCCTCACCGCGCTGATCGGCCACGCGGCCTGGTGGCCGGGACACGGGGACCGTGCGGCGGGCGCGGCGACCGGACCCGGCGCGGGTGTCACCGAAGCCCCTCCGGCGCCCGTGGGCCAGGAGCACGACTCGGCGGAGGAGGAACCGTCCGGACGCAGCCGGTGAAGCGTCGGTCCTCGTTGCCTTGTTCGTGACTTCGCGACAGGGCTTCCGGCCTTCGGGTCCCGCCGACATCGCGCCCCACGACCGGGGAGTGGTGTCACCGGGCCCGAAGGCTGATCCGGAGATTCTCCGGCCGGAGCTACGGCACCGGTGCCCGGTCACTCACGGGCTTGATCGGAGGCGGGGCGCCGCCGTCGAACGACCACGCCGACCGCATCCGGTCAGAACGGCCTGGCGCCCTACGCCTTTCCCCGATTGCGGCGCATCGCCTCGTGCGACGCGAAGTTCGTCTGATGCCCGATCGTGATCCACCAGTGGGCAACCCGGTGTTGATCCGGGATGTCTGAAGAACGCGCCGGAGGATATGTCTCCGGTTGCCTGTCGGCACAGAGATCGGGGATCAAGTGGGGAAAGAGCTCTGGAGAGCTGTCGTGGCCGTCGGCGCGGCCGCGGTGTTCACGGGCGTGGCCGCAGTCCCGGCCGGCGCGGCCGAGGGCGGGGCCTCGTTCACCCGCGTCCAGGTGAACCACGGCAAGTCGATCGTGATCGGGGTGTCGAACGAGGTCGCGGTGCCCGCCTCCTTCAGGATGGCGACCACCCACACGTGGAAGTGGCCGGCGGTGTTCCTGTACCGCGGCAATACGGGTGACCGACTGTGGCACGCCGTCGAGACAAGCGACTGCATCGAGGTGAGCTCGGGCGTCTGCGACATCAACGAGACGATGTACTTCGACCCGAGCGTGTGGGACATGCACAACAGCGAGGCCGGCGCCTGGAAGGTCGCGGCCGAGGTCTATTTCCAGGGCGGCGGCGGAGACACCGACGACGAGGGCCTCACGGTCCACGTCAAGCGCAACTCCCGCTTGACCGCGAACGCCTCACCCGAGCCGGTGACCGAGGGCGGCACCATCACGGTGACCGGAGAAATCACGCGGGCCGACTGGGAGACCAGGAGGTACGCCTCCTACGGAGGCCGTCTGGTGAGCCTGCAGTTCAAGCCCACGGGAGCCACGTCGTACACCACGGTGAAGAAGGTGTACGCGAACGGCTCGGGTGATCTCAGGACGACTGTGAAGGCGTCGAAGACGGGCACGTGGCGCTGGGTGTACTACGGCAACACCACGACCGGACCGTCGACCTCGGCCGAAGACAAGGTCGTCGTGCAGTGATGTCCCTGGACCGCCCGTGAACGCCGGTGGCCTTCAGCCGCCGGTCCGCCGGCGCTGACGGACCGGCTCCTGTCGGCTGAGTGACGGCCAGGGCGGTCGGGGACACGTCGGGCAGGAGCCGGGCGAGGGACCCCGGGGCCCGGCCCGGGGGGTGAGGGCCTCCGGCGCGTGGCGGTTGCGACCGCGGCGCGCTGGAGGCCCTTCCTCTGTCGGCCTCCGGCAGTGTCACCGCGCGTCAGACGTCGGCACCGCCGCGGAGTTCGCGGAATCCGGCCGGCTGCATGAGCGGCCGGCCGCCGCCCCGCCGACGCTCGACGGGGTGGCGGCCCGCGTGGCGTCCAGGGCCGTGGACCCGTCAGACGCCCGCGGCGAGTGCCCGTTCCCTCGCCTGCACGACGGCGTCGTGGAGAGCGGTGATGTCGTAGGCGCCGTGGTACCGGCGTCCGTTGACGAAGAACGTCGGGGTGCCCGAGACACCGCTCAGGTCCGCCGAATCGACGTCCTCGGCGATCCGCCGCGCCCCCGAACGCCGCTCCAGATCCTTGCGGAACACCGCGACATCCAGGCCTAGTTCGGCCGCGTACCGCAGCAAGTCGCTCTTGGTGAGCGCATGCTGGCGGTCCATCAGCAGATCGTGCATCGCCCAGAACTCGCCCTGGGCGGCCGCTGCCTCCGACGCCTCCGCGGCCAGTTGTGCGCGGGGGTGGACGTCGTTGAGGGGCAGGTGGCGCCACACGTACCGCACGTCCGTCTCCGTGCCGAGGAGTTCCCGTACCGCCCCTTCCGCCTGGCCGCAGTACGGGCACTCGAAGTCGCCGTACTCCACCAGGGTGACCAGCGCGTGTTCGGGCCCCCGCACGCGGTCGTGCCGCGGGTCGACGGCCACCGCCAGATCGGTCAGCGGTTCGTTCGTGCCGAGCAGGGCGCGGGCCCGGCGTGCCGGCGGAAGCAGCGAGATCACGCCGGTCACCGCCCAGCTGAGCAGGAAGGCCACGACCAGGGTGGACAGGATGCCGATCCGGGCCTGCTCCAGTGCCCGCCCCTCGAACGCCAGTGACGCGATCAGGAGCGACACGGTGAACGCGGCACCGGCGATGGCACCGCCGGCCGTGACCGAGCCCCACCCGACACCGGGTCGCAGCCTGCCGCGGCTCAGCCAGCGCGCGGCGGCCAGTGAGCCCACCACACCGAGCACCTTTCCCGCGGCGTACCCGCACAGGATGCCCAGGGTGATCCGGGAGGTGAACGCGTCGGCGAGGGTGTCCATGCCGAGCGGGATGCCCGCGTTGGCGAGGGCGAACAGCGGCACGATCACCAGGCTCACCCAGGGCAGGAACAGCCGCTCCAGCCGGTCGTTCGGGGAGAGCGCCGCGGCGAGCCCCTGGACCGCCGAGCGCTGCAGTTCCGGCGTCGGCTGCTCCCGGAACAGCCGGAACAGCCCGCTGGCCCGCTCCAGGTCGACCCGGTCCGCGGGATAGGCGATCACGAGCGCGCCCACGGCCAGTCCCGTGACGACGGGATCGACCCCCGCCTCGTACAGGGCCACCCACGCCACGATCGACAGCAGCGCGCAGTACACGCCGCGGCGTACGCCGAGCACCCGCAGGCCGACGATCAGCAGCAGCGCCACGATCGCCACCAGCAGCGCCGGGAGCCGGACGTCCTCGCTGTAGAAGAAGGCGATCACGAGCAGGGCGACCAGGTCGTCGACCACGGAGATCGACAGCATGAACGCCCGCAAGGAAGCCGGGAGCCGGGAGCCGAAGAGCGCGAGGATGCCGAGCGCGAACGCGGTGTCCGTCGACATGGCGACACCCCAGCCGTGCACGGAGGTGTGCCCGGCGTTCAGGGCCACGTAGACGACGGCCGGCACGAGCATGCCGGTGAGGCCGGCGACGGCGCTCAGCACCATCCAGCGCCGGTCGCGCAGCTCGCCCATGTCGAACTCCCGGCGGGCCTCCAGGCCCACGAGGAAGAAGAACAGGCTCATCAGTCCCGCGTTGATCCATTCGTGCAGGTCGAGAGAGAGCCCGTGCGAGCCGAGGCCGATGGACAGCTCCGTGCTCCAGACCGCCTCGTACGCGCCGGGTGCCATGTTGGCCCAGAGCAGGGCCGCGACCACGGCGGCGAGCAGCAGTGCGGCACTGCCGGTCTCCGTCCGCACGAAACTCCGCCGGCGCTCGGCACTGCTGGTGGAGGTGCGCGGCGCGTCTCCCAAGCCTGTCTCCGTCACCGCTCGATTATCACCGGCCCGGCCGGTCGGCCGGTTCCGCGGAAGGCGCGTGACCCTTCGCGTGTGCCCGGTCCGCAGGGGAGGCCCGCCGAACCCGTCGGGGCCCAGCGCTTGCCCTAACCTATCGAAATTCGATAGATTTCCATCGCTGGTCGATCGAGGGAGAGTTATGGGAGTGATGACTGTGCGCGCCCTGCGCGCCGTGCTGGTGGTGCTGATGGCGGGCTCGGTGTTCGTCCAGGCGGTGATGGTGCCCCTGCTCGCGGCCGACCTGCGCGGGGTCGACGAGGACCTCGACTTCCCCCGCGTGCCGTTCCTCGTGATCACGGTCCTCGGCATCGTTGCGGTCCAGGTCGTCCTGGTCTGCGTATGGCGGCTGGTGACGATGGTGCGCCGCGGGACCGTGTTCTCGGACGGCGCCTTCCGCCACGTGGACGTCGTGCTCGGAGCGGTCGTCGCGGCGGCGCTCCTGGTGTTCCTGCTCGGGGTCGTCCTGGCACCCGGCGAGGCCGTCGCCCCCGGAGTGGTCCTGCTGCTGGGCGGCGTGGGCGTGGCGGTCCTCGGCGTCGCCCTCATCGTGCTCGTCCTGCGGACGCTGCTCGCCCAGGCCGTCGCGCGCGACATGGAGGCGGCGCGGATGCGGGCCGAGCTGGACGAGGTGATCTGATGCCGATCACCGTCGACATCGACGTGATGATGGCCAGGCGGAAGATGTCCGTGGGCGAACTCGCCGAACGGGTGGGGATCACTCCCGCCAATCTCGCGGTGCTCAAGAACGGCCGGGCCAAGGCGGTGCGCTTCGCGACGCTCGCCGCGCTCTGCGAGGCGCTGGAGTGCCAGCCGGGGGACCTGCTGCGCTACGAGGCCGATCCCGGGAGCGAGGGGGAGGCTGTACCGGTCGCGGAGGCCGCGGAGGGGTGACCTCCCCCGTGGCGGGCGGGGAGGTCGCCGGGTGGGGCCGCCGGACACCGGCCGCCCCACCGGGGGGTCACGACTGGTACGGCTGCTGCTGCGGCTGTCCGTAGGGCTGGCCGGTGGCCGCGCCGGAGGCCTGCGCCTCCAGCTGCGCCGCCTGCTCCTTCGTCACCTTCTGCTCCGCGCCGCAGAAGGTGCACTGCGTCTGGTACTTCGTCGAGAAGGGGAACAGCGGCACGAAGAACAGGGTGAACTTCGTGACGCGCTTGCGGAGCGTGTGCGCGGAGGGGTTCCCGCACCGGCCGCACACGAGGGTGAGTATCGCCAGCTGGTAGAGATATCCCTTGGTGCCAAAAATGATCATGATGTGACCCTTCCCCGGTCCGGCGGTGGCCGGCTCTCCTGAGCACGTGACGAAGCGTGCGTTCACACAGGACGGTCTCATGCCGCTCGGCCCCGGTCGAAGCGAGGTGGCGATGCGCAGCGGGCGCACACCGACCGGACCCGCTCACGGGCCGAATTCGCACGGCCGCGGGACCCGGACGACCGCGGGACCCGGACGGCGTCCGCATCCGTACGACCGCCGGACGTCCACTGGCAGGCGGCACCTGAATCCGGGCGGACCAGCGGCCCACCGAAACTGCGGTCGCCAAGCGCCGCCCGCCGCCCGCCGCCCGCCGCCCGCCGGGTGCCCGTCGCCCGTCACGCCCGCGGGCCGGCGCGAATGACCGGAGATGTCCCCACGGGCGAGGCGGACTCTCCGAAGAGATCAGTATTCGAGAAGCGCCGACCGGGGGGTGGCGCCTACCGTGACTGCCATGCGACGGGGACCGTGCGGGCGGTCCCACCGGGAGATGGAGAAACGATGAGCAGGGCCACGAGGACGGACACGCAGTCGCCTGCGCCGCACGCCGCGGACAGCCACGACATGATCCGCGTGCACGGCGCGCGCGTGAACAACCTCAAGGACGTCAGCATCGAGATCCCGAAGCGCCGACTGACGGTGTTCACGGGCGTCTCCGGCTCCGGCAAGAGCTCACTCGTCTTCGGCACCATCGCCGCCGAGTCGCAGCGGATGATCAACGAGACCTACAGCGCCTTCGTGCAGGGCTTCATGCCCACGCTCGCCCGGCCCGACGTCGACGTCCTCGAAGGTCTGACGACCGCGATCATCGTCGACCAGCAGCGGATGGGGACCGACTCCCGCTCCACGGTCGGCACCGCCACCGACGCCAACGCGATGCTGAGGATCCTGTTCAGCCGGCTCGGGAAGCCGCACATCGGCTCGTCGCAGGCGTTCTCCTTCAACGTCGCCTCCATCAGCGGAGCCGGCGCGGTCACACTGGAGCGCGCCGGGAAGACGGTCAAGGAGCGGCGGAGCTTCAGCGTCACCGGCGGCATGTGCCCGAACTGCGAAGGGCGCGGCACCGTCACCGACTTCGACCTGACGCAGTTGTACGACGACAGCAAGTCGCTGAGCGAGGGCGCGCTCACGGTCCCCGGCTACAGCGTCGACGGCTGGTACGGACGCATCTTCAAGGGGTGCGGCTTCTTCGACCCGGACAAGCCGATCCGCAAGTTCACCAAGAGGGAGCTGCACGACCTCCTGTACAAGGAACCGACCAAGATCAAGGTCGACAACATCAACCTCACGTACGAGGGACTGATCCCGAAGATCCAGAAGTCGTTCCTGTCCAAGGACAAGGAAGCCCTGCAGCCGCACATCCGGGCGTTCGTCGAGCGGGCCATGACGTTCACCACCTGCCCCGAGTGCGAGGGCACCCGGCTCAACGAGGCGGCGCGCTCGTCGCGGATCGGGAAGACCAACATCGCGGACGCCTGCGCGATGCAGATCAGCGACCTGGCCGACTGGGTCCGCGGCCTCGACGAGCCGTCCGTGGCCCCGCTGCTCGCCACGCTGCGGCAGACACTCGACTCGTTCGTCGAGATCGGGCTCGGCTACCTCTCGCTCGACCGGCCGGCGGGCACGCTGTCGGGCGGTGAGGCGCAGCGCGTGAAGATGGTCCGCCACCTCGGTTCCGCGCTGACCGACGTCACGTACGTCTTCGACGAACCCACCATCGGCCTGCACCCGCACGACATCCGGCGGATGAACGACCTGCTGCTGCGGCTGCGCGACAAGGGCAACACGGTCCTGGTCGTGGAGCACAAGCCGGAGACGATCGCGATCGCCGACCACGTGGTCGACCTGGGACCCGGCGCGGGTACGGGAGGCGGCACCGTCTGTTTCGAGGGCACCGTCGAGGGGCTGCGGGCCGGCGACACGGTGACCGGCCGCCACTTCGACGACCGCGCGGTCCTCAAGAGCGCGTTGCGCGAACCGACCGGCGCGCTCCAGGTACGCGGCGCCACCGAGCACAACCTGCGCGACGTCGACGTGGACATCCCGCTCGGCGTGCTCACCGTCATCACCGGGGTCGCCGGCTCGGGCAAGAGCTCGCTGATCCACGGCTCGGTCGCCCGCCGGGACGGCGTGGTGACCGTCGACCAGAGCGCCATCAAGGGTTCCCGGCGCAGCAACCCGGCCACGTACACCGGACTCCTCGACCCGATCCGCAAGGCCTTCGCCAAGGCCAACGGCGTGAAGCCGGCGCTGTTCAGCGCCAACTCCGAGGGTGCCTGCCCCACCTGCAACGGCGCCGGGGTCATCTACACGGACCTGGCCATGATGGCCGGCATCGCCACCACCTGCGAGGAGTGCGAGGGAAAGCGGTTCCAGGCGTCGGTCCTGGAATACCGGCTGGGCGGGCGCAATATCGCGGAGGTGCTGGCGATGCCGGTCGCCGAGGCGGAGGCGTTCTTCTCCGAGGGCGAGGCCCGCACCCCCGCCGCCCAGAAGATCCTGACCCACCTGGCCGACGTCGGGCTCGGCTACCTCAGCCTCGGCCAGCCGCTCACCACGCTGTCCGGCGGCGAACGCCAGCGCCTCAAGCTCGCCACGCACATGTCGGAGAAGGGCGGCGTCTACGTCCTCGACGAGCCGACCACCGGCCTGCACCTCGCCGACGTCGAACAACTC
Organism: Streptomyces sp. NPDC054842; assembly: GCF_053611025.1. Lineage (NCBI taxonomy): Bacteria > Bacillati > Actinomycetota > Actinomycetes > Kitasatosporales > Streptomycetaceae > Streptomyces > Streptomyces sp. NPDC054842. The sequence continues at coordinate 95,634 of NZ_JBSGZN010000019.1, read as the reverse complement.
CTCGGCCTGCTCGACCGACTGGTCGACTCCGGCAAGTCGGTCATCGTCATCGAGCACCACCAGGCCGTGATGGCCCACGCCGACTGGATCATCGACCTCGGCCCGGGCGCCGGCCACGACGGCGGCCGCGTCGTCTTCGAGGGCACCCCCGCCGACCTCGTCGCCGCCCGCTCGACCCTCACGGGCGAACACCTCGCGGAGTACGTCGGCGGCTGAGAGCACGCGCACGCGAGCCTTAGGGGGCGGCGGTTCGAACCGCCGCCTCCTGCCGCGGACCTGCGGCAGGGGGCCGTATCCGGCCGGTTCGGGGGTACCTCCACGGGGATGCAATCTCGCAGCGAGCGCGACGGACGCCTGCCGGCGTTCCCTTTGCGGACGGTGCAGCGGGTACGGCGGTCCTGACCGTGGGAAGGCGAGCGCGGCGAGGGGACCGGGAGCGAGGAGTCGGATGCGGTGGTCGCCCGGGGGCCAGGGACCGGCGGACGGCGACGCCACGCGCGTCGCGGGCCTGTACACGCGCCGCTTCGGGCCGTGGCCGTCGAGGGAACCCGTCGTCGTGCTCCTGCACGGCCTCGGGCTCTCCGGACGCTACTTCTACCCGCTGGCCCGGGAACTGGCCGCGGCCGGACGCCGGGTGCTGGTGCCCGACCTGCCGGGCAACGCCCGCTCCCGCACCGCGTCCCGGCGCGCCCCGGACACGGCGACGACCGTACGCGCGCTGCGGCGCTGGCACGCCGCCGCCGGCATCGGGCCCTGCGTCGTGGTGGCCAACTCGGTGGGCTGCCAGGTGGCGGTGGCGCTCGCCGCCGCGCCCGGCGCCCGGGTGGAGCGCCTGGTCCTGGTGGGGCCCGCCCTGGACACCGCACACCCCTCACCGTGGCGGCAGTTCCTGCGTCTGGTGGCCGACGCGCCCAGGGAGCCGCTCGCGCTGCTCCTGCTGGTCGCCGCGGACTATCTCGTCAACGGGATCACGCGTTTCGTCGCGGGGTTCCAGCAGGCCCGGCGCGAGGCACTGGGACCGTTCAGGGCCAGGCTGCACGCGGTGCGGGTGCCCGTCCTGGTCGTGCGGGGCGCCGGTGACCGCGTGGCTCCGCACCCCTGGGCCGAGCGAGTGGCCGCCGCACCGGCCGACGGCCGTCTCGTCGTCGTGCCTGCCGCGGCCCACGCGGTGCACTTCAGCCGGCCCGCCGTCCTGGCGCGGCTGATCACCGGTTTCCGGAGTTGAACGGGCGGTTCACCGGGCCCTCGCGCCGACCGAAGAGGCGGTACGGACGTCCGCGTCGGCACAGTCGGCCACGGGTGCCGCTCATCCATGCTGCCGGTCTCCCGGTGGTGCCCCGCACGCATATTCGGCGCTCATGGGGGCACTCCGAGTTGCACAAGCGACCGCCTCGTGCAGTCGGCGGCGCTCGGATTTGCGGAGCGGGCCGCTCGACGGCGCCCCTCACCCCTAGGAGTGGCCGTGACCGTGCGCATGGGAGTGGAAGAGGAGTTCCACGTAGTCGAGGTGGAGACCGGCCTCCTGGTGCCCCGAGCGGGCTCCCTGCTCGAACGGCTCCCCAAGCGGACCTTCACCACGGAGCTGAAGCAGTCCGTGGTGGAGACGAACAGTGGCGTGCACGGCTCGCTGGACGACCTGCACGCCGACCTGCTCGGCAGCCGGCGCCAGCTGGACACGGCCGCCTCCGCCCAGGGACTCGCCGTGGTGGCCGCCGGAACGGTGCCGTTGGTCCGCCGTACGTCGGCCGTCCCGGCCACCCCTGGTGTGCGGTATCGGCACATGGTGGACGAGTACCGGGCCGTCGCGGACGAGCAGCTGATCTGCGGAGCGCAGGTCCATGTGGACGTGCCGGACCGCGACACGGCGGTGCGGGTCATGTGCGAGGTCTCGCCGTGGCTGCCGCCGCTGCTGGCACTGTCGGCCAGTTCCCCGTTCTGGCAGGGCGCCGACACCGGCTACGCGAGCTGGCGCACCATGCTGTGGCAGCGCTGGCCCACCGCCGGACCCGTCGGCTGCTTCGCGGACGCCGCCGCCTACGACTCGGCCGTGAACGACCTCATCAACACCGGCGTCATCAGCGACGCCGGCATGATCTATTACGACGTCCGGCCCTCCGCCCACCAGCAGACCCTCGAACTGCGGATCTGCGACGCCTGCCCCCGCGCCCAGACCGTGGTCCTGATCGCCGGTCTCTTCCGCGCCCTGGTCACCCAGGCCCGAGAGCGACTCGAGAGCCGTGGCACCGCCTGCGACGGACGCCACGAATGGCTGCGCGCCGCGACCTGGCGGGCCGCCCGCTCCGGCCTCGAAGACGGCCTCATCGACCCCGCCACCCGCCGCGAGGCCCCCGCCGCCCACGTCATCCACACCCTCCTCCAGCGCGTGCGGCCACACCTGGAGGCCCACGGCGACTGGGACACCGTCCACACCCTCACCCAGGAAGCCCTCGCCGAAGGCACCGCCGCCCACCGCATGCGCCAGACCGCCGACCAGGAAGACCTGCTCGCCTGCGTCGACCTCGCCATCGCCGAAACCCGAGGCGACCGCAAAGCAGCCCGACCCGCGGACGGCGAACGCGCCCGCATCAGCCCGCCGCCACGTCTGGACTCGGAAGGCCCGTACGGCCCCGACGCGGCCCGCATCCAGGGCGCCTGACGAGACAAGGGGCGGAGTCGGAGTCAGCCGGGGGACCGGAGGGAGGGACCGGCGTGGCCACGGGCGAAGCGTGTGCGGACACCGGCCGCGCCCTGATCCCCTCACGGGCCGTGCGACAGGTTCCCCGCCATGGCTGAACTCGGGCCCGTCAGCTGGCCGCCCGCCCCGATACGCACCGAACGGCTCGTCCTGCGCGAGTCCGAGGCCCGGGACCGTACGTCGTTCATCGAGCTGTTCGCCTCACCGGAGGTGAGCACCTACCTCGGCGGCGCCCGACCGCGCGAGGAGCTGGAACGCGCGGTGCCCGAGGTGCCCGGGCGGCGCCCCGGTGTCTTCGTCGTCGAACTCGACGGAACGATGATCGGCACGGTCACGTTGGACCGGCGCGACGCGGAGCGTCCGGGGCATGTCCGTCCTGACGGGGGAGAGGCCGAACTCGGCTACCTGCTCCTGCCCGAGGCGTGGGGACGCGGCTACGCCGCCGAGGCGTGCACGGCGGCCCTGGCCTGGTTCGCCGCCGTGGTCCCCGGCGAGCCGGTGGTCCTCTGCACCCAGACCGCCAACACCCCGTCGATGCGCCTCGCGGCCGAGCTGGGGTTCACGGAAGCGGACCGGTTCGAGGAGTTCGGTGCCGAGCAGTGGTTCGGCGTGCGGTCCCCGGACGCGTAGCGCCGGCCCCCGCATCAGCGCCGGAATCGCGCTGATCCGAGGGCCGGAGAGGCCGTTCGGCGCTTGCCTGGACGGCTCGTACGACGATGGGTTCGTACGCCGCCCGGCGTCGCTGCCGGGTCCTGGGTGCACGGACCTGGAGCCCGCGCGGTGTCGTCAGTCGCGGGCCACCACGCGCAGCGTCTTGACCGAGGAGTCCGCGGCGTCCGGGATCAGGACGCCGTGCTCGACGCCGCTGCGCAGGTAGTCGAGGACCTCGTCGGTGATCACCTCGCCGGGTGCCACGGCCGGCACGCCCGGGGGATAGGGGCTGATCGTCTCGGCCGAGATCCGGCCCGCCGCCCGCTCCACGGGCACGTGCTCGGCGGGCGCGAAGAACGCGTCGCGCGGCAGCATCGCCTGCTCCAGCTCCAGCGCCGAGGGCGCCGGCAGCCGTACGGGCGGCTGACGCTCGATCGAGTCGGCGTTGTCGACGAGCGTGCGCAGCGCGTCGGTGAGGATCTTCTCGGTCTCGTCGTCGTCGGCGTGGGTGATCGACACGCTGATGCGGCAGGTGTCCGAGCCGCCGACGTCCACGTGGCAGTGCGGGCGCAGCCACTCGGCCGCCTGCATGCCGCTGATGCCCAGTTCCCGGACGTCGATCACGATCTTGAGCGGGTCGAAGGCGGCGGTGAACCCCTCGTCGACGATCTCCCGGCCCATCGGGCGCAGCCCGTCGAGATCCTCCGCCACGGCCCGGATGCGGTGGGCGCGCCGGATCGCGGCGTCCAGGAGTTCGTGTCCGTGCTCGACCATCTGGCGCCGCCAGCCGTCGAGCGTGGCGTACACCAGCGACGAGGCGCTCGTCGTCCCCAGCAGGTCCTCGCGCTGCTTGAGGACCTCGGGAGAGATCCGGTCGTACTGGAGGTGGAAGACGGAGCTCTGTTCGATGGCGCCGCCCATCTTGTGCACGCTGGTCACCACGAGGTCGGCCTCGGCGTCCATGCCGTAGGCGGGCAGGTCGGGGTGGAACGGCAGATGGGCACCCCACGCCTCGTCCACGATGAGCGGGACGTCGTACTCGTGGCACACCCGCGCCACACCCCGGATGTCCGCGCAGCTGCCCCAGTCGGTGGGCGTGATCAGCAGCATGCCCTTGGCGTCGGGGTGCTCCTGGAGCCTGCGGCGTACGTCGTCGGGCTCCGGCGGATGTGCCAGGTGACGTTCGGAGTCGAACTTGGGGTGCACCCAGATGGGCTGCACCCCGTTCACGATGACGCCCGCGATCACGGATTTGTGCGCGTTGCGCGACAGGAGCAGCTTTTCGCCCGGCCCGGCGACCGACAGCATGGCGGTCTTGACCGACAGGGAACTGCCGCAGGTGGAGAAGAACGCCTGGTCGGCGCCGACGGCGTCCGCCATCAGGTCCTGCGCCTGGCTGAGCACGCCCTGCGACTGGCGGCGGTCGTCCAGGCCGTTGAGGGACAGCACGTCCGACCTGAAGACGTCCATCCCGACGATCTCGGCCACCCTGGGGTCCGCCCCACGGCCCTGCTTGTGTCCCGGCGGCCCGTAGGCCACGTCTCCCCGGCGGCGGAACTCCTCCAGTGCTTCCAGGACGGGCGCGCGCGAGTGGTCCATCTCTTCTCCCTCGTCGTCTCCGGCGTGCCCCGGTCTCGGCCGGGCGTCCTCGCACCGCCGGCCGACGGCCTGAAGCACACCTCACGAGTTGCACCCGCGCCGTGATCGAAACCTCGCGGGTGTCGAGCACCCCCACGGTGGAACCCGCTTTCCGACAGGCGTACGACCGCACCCCGGCCCCGAGGAGTCCCCATGGACCGCACGCTCGACGACGTACACCAGCGGATCCGCAAGGAGGTGGCCGGCCGGGCCGAGGCGCTGTGGGACGTGGCGCTGCGTCTGCACGCGGACCCGGAGTACGCCTTCGACGAGCACCGGGCGGCGGCGCTGCTGACGGGTGCGCTGGAACGCGAGGGCTTCGCCGTGGAGCGCGGGGTGGCGGACCTGCCGACGGCGTTCACCGCGCGCTCGGGTCGGGGCCGTCCCACCGTCGCGCTGCTGCTGGAGTACGACGCGCTGCCGGGCCTGGGGCACGCGTGCGGCCACAACCTCATCGCCGCCGCCGGACTGGGGGCGGCCCTGGCCGCGGGTGCCGTGCTCGACGCCGGCGACGGGACGGTGCTCGCCGTGGGGACGCCCGCCGAGGAGGGCGGCGGCGGCAAGGCCGTCGAGGTGGAGGCCGGTGTCTTCGACGACGTGGACGCGGCTCTCATGTTCCACCCGGGGGTGTACAGCTGGACGCGGGCGCCGCTGACGGCCCAGGTGCAGTACCGGGTGGGGTTCCACGGGCGCGCGGCGCACCCCACGGGCAATCCGACGGAGGGCATCGACGCGCTCGCGGCACTCGTCGAGCTGTTCAACGTGCTGCACGCCCTGGGCCGCCGGCTGCCCGAGGCGTCCCACATCCAGGGGATCATCACCCACGGCGGCACCGCCACGAACATCGTCCCGGAGTACGCCGAGGGCCGCTTCGGCCTGCGCGCCGCCACCACCGACGCCCTGGCGGACCTGGTCGCCCAACTGGACACCTGTGCCGAGGGAGTCGCCCGGGCCACCGGCACCCGCGCCGAGGTGGAGCGCGTCACCGTCCGCTACGACCACTTCCGCGACAGCGGCACCCTCTCGGAGCGGTTCGCCGCGCATCTGGACCGGGCCGGGATCACGCTCGCAGCGCCCACCCCCGGCGTCTACCTGGGCTCGTCGGACATCGGCAACGTCAGCACGCGCGTGCCCGCCATCCATCCGTTCGTCGCGATCATGGGGGAGGACGCCTCCGACCACACTCCGGAGTTCGCTGCGGCCGCCGCCTCCGAGCGTGCGCGCGAGGTGCTGCTCGCGTCGACGGAGGCCCTGGCGTGCACGGCGGCGGACGTCCTGCTCAGCGCGGATCTTCGTGAACGGGCCTGGTCGGGACATCGCGCGCCGGCCGCGGGCGGGCACTGAGCCCGTGCACGGCCGACGGGGAGGCACCGGCCGACGGTCGGGGCGCACCCGCCCGGCGGCCGGGCGCCCAGGGCACGCGAGGTGCCGTGCCCGCCCTGGGCGGTGTGGCGGCGGTCAGCCGCCCTCGCTTCCGTCCTCGGCGTCCGTCCCCCGCTCCCGGTCGTGCCGCTCCACCCCCTCGAGCGGATCGCCCGCCGAGATGCCGCGGTCCGGGCCGTAGCCCTCCCGCGCGCTCGCGGTGCCCGGGACCGTCCGCTCCTGTGCCTGACGCTCCGCGCCCGAGTGGGAGCCCGGCTCGTCCTGGTCGCGCGCTCGCGCGTAACGGTCGTCCTGCCTGTCCTCGTTGCCGGTCATGTCCGTCCCTTCGTCGGCTCGGGCTCCGTCAAGTTCCCCACGCAGGGGTCCGGAAACGGCGCACGCTCACAGGGCCGCCTGTTCCTCTCCGGGTCTGCGCACCACCGTGAGCAGGTCGTCACGGCCGGCCACCGCTTCCAGGGACAGCGTGTGGTAGCCGGCCTGGTCGAACAGGACGGTGATGCGGTCCCCGTCCTCGCTGAGGACGGTCCCGTCCCCCCAGTGGCCGTGCCGCACCTCGGCGCCGACGGGGAAGTCCTCGACCGCCGGGTGGGCGGACCGCCGCTCGTCCCCGGACACGTCGTCGCCGTCCCGCTCCTCGCACACGTCGCAGTTGTCGCACGGCGTCTCGTACGCCTCGCCGAAGTAGCCGAGCAGGAAGTGCCGCCGGCAGCCGGTCGTCTCGGCGTACGAGCGGGCCATGTCGACCCGGGACTTGTCGGTCCTGCGGTGCGCGTCGGCGGTGAGCGCGGCCTGTTCCGCCGCGTCGTCCGGGTCGGTGGCGGGCGCGGGGTGCACCTCGCCCTCCGCGCCGGTGGTCACGGCGCCGGCCTCCTCCAGGAGGTTCACGGCCGCGGTGACACGGTTGCGCGAGAGTCCCGTCGCCCTGCGCAGTTCCTCCACGCCGGCCGGGTCCGACCGGTGTTCGTGGACGGCGTCGGCCACCTCGGCGAGGACGTCACGGCTGGGGGAGCGGGCGGCGAAGTACGTCTGCATGCCGGTGTCCTCGGACCGGTAGTGCAGCACGGCCAGAGCGGGTTCACCGTCCCTGCCGCCGCGGCCGATCTCCTGGTAGTACGCGTCGAGCGAGCCCGGCAGCGAGGCGTGCAGCACGAACCGTACGTCCTCCTTGTCGATGCCCATGCCGAACGCGGAGGTCGCCACCACCACGTCGGCGTCGCCGGACAGGAACGCGTCGTGGATGCGGGAGCGTTCGGTGGCGCGCAGTCCGGCGTGGTAGGCCTCGGCGGCCAGTCCGAGGGCGGCCAGCTCGCCCGCGAAGAACTCGGTGTCCTTGCGGGTCGCCGCGTAGACGATGCCCGGCTTCGGCTCGGCGGCGGCCCGTTCGACGACCGCCCGGCGCCGGTCGTCCTCGTCCAGGAAGCGGCGCACCTCCAGCCGGATGTTCGGGCGGTCGAAACCGGCCACCATCAGGCGCGGCCGGTCCATGCCGAGCTGCTCGACGATCTCCCTGCGCACCGGGGGCGCCGCCGTCGCGGTCAGCGCGAGCAGCGGCGGCCGGCCCACCCGCCGCGCCGCCTGCTCCAGGCGCAGGTAGTCGGGCCGGAAGTCGTGACCCCACGAGGACACGCACTGCGCCTCGTCCACCACGAACAGGGCGGGACGCAGCGCGGCCAGCCGTTCGATCACGTCGTCGCGGGCCAGCTGCTCGGGAGACAGGTACAGCAGGCGGGCCTCGCCGCGGGCCACGGACTCCCAGGCGGCCTCCGTCGCGGCGGCCCCGAGGTCGGAGTTCACGGCGACCGCGCCGGGCGAGCCGTCGCCGTCCGGCAGCCCGGCGATCTGGTCGCGCTGGAGTGCGAGCAGCGGTGACACGACCACGACCGGGCCGTCGAGCAGCGCCGCCGGCAACTGGTAGACGGCGGACTTGCCCGCGCCGGTCGGCATGACGACGAGGGTGTCGTGGCCGTCGAGGACCCACTCCATGGCGGTGAGCTGCTCGGGCAGCAGGGTGTCCCAGCCGAACACCTCAGCGGCGGTCTCCCGCAACCGGGCCGCCTGTCCGCCGCCCGTGGTCGCTGCCTCTCGGCCCATGCCCCGCTCCTTCACCCGTCCACCGTCGACTGCCGCCGCGCGAGGCACCTCGCGCGACGGAAGCCTCCAGGTACCCCCTGAACACATGTCCAAGTGCGCCGGCCCGGACCGTACGCGTCACCACCGAGCGCGACCATCAGGCGGCGGGACCGCGGCGGGTCCCGGCGCCGGCGTGTGTTCCATGACCACCACCGCCCGTACCGCCGCAAGCGGCTTTGCATGACCATGCGAGAGGGTGCATACTCTTCCTATGTCTAAGGTCCTCACCTCCCTTCCCGCCGGCGAGCGCGTCGGAATCGCCTTCTCGGGCGGCCTCGACACCTCGGTCGCGGTCGCGTGGATGCGCGACAAGGGCGCCGTCCCGTGCACCTACACCGCCGACATCGGTCAGTACGACGAGCCCGACATCGCCTCGGTGCCCGGCCGCGCGCAGACCTACGGCGCCGAGATCGCGCGCCTGGTGGACTGCCGTGCGGCGCTGGTCGAGGAGGGCCTGGCCGCTCTCACCTGCGGCGCGTTCCACATCCGCTCGGGCGGGCGCGCCTACTTCAACACGACACCGCTCGGCCGCGCCGTCACCGGCACCCTGCTGGTCCGGGCGATGCTCGAGGACGACGTGCAGATCTGGGGCGACGGCTCGACCTTCAAGGGCAACGACATCGAGCGGTTCTACCGCTACGGCCTGCTCGCCAACCCGCACCTGCGGATCTACAAGCCCTGGCTGGACGCGGACTTCGTGACCGAGCTGGGCGGCCGCAAGGAGATGTCGGAGTGGCTGGTCGCCCACGACCTGCCCTACCGCGACAGTGCGGAGAAGGCGTACTCCACCGACGCCAACATCTGGGGCGCCACGCACGAGGCCAAGACCCTTGAGCACCTCGACACCGGTGTGGAGACCGTCGAACCCATCATGGGCGTGCGGTTCTGGGACCCGTCCGTCGAGATCGCCGCCGAGGACGTCACGATCGGCTTCGACCAGGGCCGCCCGGTCACCGTCAACGGCAAGGAGTTCGCCTCCCCCGTCGACCTGGTGATGGAGGCCAACGCCATCGGCGGCCGGCACGGCCTCGGCATGTCCGACCAGATCGAGAACCGCATCATCGAGGCCAAGAGCCGCGGCATCTACGAGGCCCCCGGCATGGCGCTGCTGCACGCCGCCTACGAGCGCCTCGTCAACGCCATCCACAACGAGGACACCCTCGCCCAGTACCACAACGAGGGACGGCGCCTGGGCCGCCTCATGTACGAGGGCCGCTGGCTGGACCCGCAGGCCCTGATGATCCGGGAGTCCCTCCAGCGCTGGGTCGGCTCGGCCGTCACCGGCGAGGTCACCCTGCGCCTGCGCCGCGGCGAGGACTACTCGATCCTCGACACCACCGGCCCCGCGTTCAGTTACCACCCCGACAAGCTGTCGATGGAGCGCACCGAGGACTCCGCGTTCGGCCCGGTGGACCGCATCGGCCAGCTCACCATGCGCAACCTCGACATCGCCGACTCCCGCGCCAAGCTGGAGCAGTACGCCGGGCTCGGCCTGATCGGCAGCGCCAACCCCGCCATCGGCGCCGCCCAGGCCGCCGCGACCGGACTGATCGGTGCCATGCCCGAGGGCGGCGCCGAGGCCATCGCCTCCCGGGGCGAGGTGTCCGCCGAGGACGAGCTGCTGGACCGCGCCGCGATGGAGTCGGGCACGGACTGACCGGGTACGCCGCGGACTTGGGGTCGGAACACCGAGCCGCCACACGAAGAACGACGGGCCGGTGCCGCGGCGCCGGCCCGGCCCGGCCGCGCAGCGGTTCGAGCAGCGGTTCACGTGGATCTCGTCGACTGAAGAGGCCACGGCGGGGCACTGGAGTGGAAGACTGTCACCGCCGGTGCGCGTCGAGGTCCCTCATCGCGACCGGCCCCGCGTCCTCCTGGTCGAGGCGGATCCGGGGCGGTCGGACGACGGGAGACCCCATACGTGAGCGCACATCCGGCGGACGCCGCCCCGAGCGAACGGTTCCGGGCCGCCCCGGCCGACGACGCACCCGACGGGACCATCGGCCTCGCCGGAGTGCTCGCCGCCGCGGAGTCCGCGGCACCGGTGGAGTCACTCGACGTCGTCGCCCGCATGCTCGCACAGCGCCTCGACGCGACGGCGGTGTCCTTCCTCCTCACGGATTTCACCGGCGCCTCGGTGGTGCGCCTCGGCGCCGCCGGAACCGTCGAGACGGACGAGCCCGCGCGGCGGATCGACCTGCCCGGCACCCTCTACGACGAGGTGATCCGGACCCAGCAGAGCGCCACGGAGAACCTCGACGACGGCCGCACGGTGCGTGTCATCGCCCCCGTCACCAATCGCGGCGACGCCATAGGGCTTCTCGAACTCTTCCTCGCCTCGCCACCCGACGCCGCCGCGATGCGGGAGATCGGCGAAACGGCACACGCCCTGGCCTACATCGTCATCGCGAACCGCAGCTTCACCGACGTGTACCAGTGGGGCCGTCGCACCAGCCCGCTGAGCCTGGCCGCGGAGATCCAGCACCGCCTGCTGCCCGCCTCCCTCGCCTGCGAGGCCGCGCAGTTCACGGTCGCCGGGGCGCTGGAACCCGCCGACCACGTCGGAGGCGACACCTTCGACTACGTCATCGACCGGGACACCGTGCAGCTGTCCGTCACCGACGCCATGGGCCACGACGTCGACGCCGCGCTGCTCGCCACGCTGGCCGTGGGCGCGCTGCGGCGGGCCAGACGGGCCGGCGCGGACCTCGTCGAACAGGCCGGGCAGGCCCATCAGGCGATGCTGGAGCACGGCCGGCAGAGCTACGTCACCGGCCAGCTGCTGCGCATCAGCCTGCTGGACGGCACCAACGAGTTCGTCAACGCGGGCCACCCATGGCCCCTGCGGCTGCGTGACGGGAAGGTCGATCAACTGCGGGTCGACATCGACATGCCGTTCGGCTTCCAGTTCCCGCACGGCTACCACGTGCAGCGGCTGGACCTCCGGCCCGGTGACCGGCTCGTGATGGTCACCGACGGCATGCTGGAGCGCAGCGCGACCGGCGTGGACCTGAGCTGCCTGATCGAGCAGACCTGCGACCTGCACCCGCGGGAGGCCGCCCGCACGATGATCGCGAAGGTCGTCGCCGCCAACGCGGGCCACCTGGAGGACGACGCGACGATCATGTGCCTGGACTGGCACGGCGTCGCGCAGTCCCGCAGGTACGCCGACACCGGGGCCGACCTCGCCGACGCCTCGCCCTCCCCGACGCCGCCGTTCTGACGGGAGTCCCGGGCGCGCCGAGGGCTCAAGCGGGCGCGTGGAGCGGGAAGTTGCCGTCGTAAGCTCCGCAAACCCCGGCCCCGGGTCTCCTCCGCACCGCGTGACGGACCGCCCAGCCGTCCGCCACCGCGTCCACGTGCCCGGGCCGGTCGGGGTCGCTCACCGAACGCCTCGTCCGGGCGGCCGGCGCCGGACCGTGAATCACCGTGCGCGGCGGGGGTAACCGGCGTCCTGCACCGTTCACCACGTAGGGAGTCACCGTGACGAAGGCAAACGAGGACGAGCAGCTCAACCGGTTCTGCAAGGCGTGCGGTACGCCCGCCGAGGACGGAAGGCTCTGCCGCCACTGTGGCGCCGTACTGGAACTGCCCGACGAGGCCGGGCTGGTCGAGGACCAAGGCGCCGCGGTACGGCGGGACTTCGAAGGGCGCGGGGACCACGCGGGCTGATGCGGGGCTCGCGTGCTCCGGGGCGCGGCGGGCCTCGGTCCCCGTGCCGTCACGCCCGCGCCTCATGAGGCGGGCACCTGTCCGCCGCTTTCCCCACGATGCGTCGCCCTCGGTCCGATGGGCGGCGCATTTGTGGGTACACGGGCCGCATGGCATCGAGGAACGATCACTCCATTCCCCTGCGGGCGGTGCGTCAGCTGCGCCGGATCCGCATGTTCTACGCGGCGAGTGTCCTTGTGTGGGCGGCCTCGGCGATCTGGCTGGGACGGGAGCATCCCGGAAGCCGGCAGATGTGGGTGTCCGTGCTCTTCGTGGTGGTGTTCACCGCCCTGCTGTCCGTCACGTCCCTGTGGCTGTGGCGCCGGCGGCCCGTGGGCGCGGGCGGCGGCCGTCACGCGGGCGCGCGGGGAGTGGCCGCGGGGCGTCACGCGAGCGCTTGAGGGATTCCGACGGCCGGTCGCCGCGTGCTGGAGCACGCCGGCTGCCGGCCGTCAGGCATGTAAGGGACCACGAGCGCTCCCGGCGTGGAGTCCGGACCGATCCCGACTCGTTGCCGAGGGAACGGCAACCTGCGGCCGACCGGGCGCTCGCGCGACGAACGCCGACCGGGCGCTCCCGCACGAACGCCGACCGGGCGCTCCCGCACGAACGCCGTCGTAGCGGTGTCTGAGCCCGTGAGCCCATAGGCCCGTGAGCGCCCGTCGTCGGCCGAGGTCGCTCAGCCCGGCGCGTGTGTCGGCTCCAAGTGGTGGTGGTGCGGTCGGGAGCGGCTGCCGGCCCTCGTGCGCCGCTCGGGCCGCCAGGTGGCCACCAGCGCGGCGGCCAGCAGGAGTTCGGCGATGTCCCCGCCGTAGTACATGATCTCGGCGCCCTGCCGGACCTGGCCGACCGGGGCGTGGATGTCGACGAAGAAGCCGCCGTACATGGCCTGTGCGACCAGGGCGTGCACGGCGACCGCGGCGCCCAGGTACGCGAGCCGGGCGGGCACGCCGGGCCTGCTCGGCGCGGGGTCGGGTCCGGCGATGACGTAGGCGAACAGGCACCCGGACGCGAGGAAGTGCGCGTGCAGCAGCCAGTGCCCCGCGGGATGGCCCATGGCGGTGTTGTACAGCGGAGTGAAGTACAGGGCCGCCAGCGTGCCGGTGCTCAGTGCCAGTGCCACCGCGGGGTGCGCCGCCGCCCTCGCGGGCGGGCTGTGCAGTACCGCGGTCACCTTGCGGGCCCGTGCGGGGGACAGGGCGCGCAGCAGCAGCGTGACGGGCGCCGCCAGGACCAGCGCCAGCGGCGCGTACATGCCGATGAGCATGTGCTGCGCCATGTGTCCGCGGAAGTCGGTGTGCGCCGCCGGGCCCAGCGGCGGCAGCAGCGCCACGGCGAGGACGGCCAGTCCGGTGAGGAAGGACGCCGACCGCCAGTGGTTCCAGCCGAGGGCCGGGTTGCGCCGGCGGGCCCGGTGGACGGCGTGGAGGTAACCCGCGGCGGCGGCGAGCAGGACCAGGACGGTCGGCAGTGTTCCCGGCAGGTTCTGCCCGGTGCTGTGGTGGTGCTCCATGTGCTGCATGCCGTCCATCAGGCGTGGCCTCCGGCCGGCCCGTCGCCGCGGGGGACACCCGTCCCGGCGGAGGCGCCGCCGGGACCGGCGGGGTCGAAGAACCGGCCGCCGCGCTGGAGCAGGAAGCCCCCGAGGACCAGCAGCCCGCCCAGGACGAGGAACGCGGCGTCCCACCAGGCCTGGTGCGGGCCGCCGTGCACGTGATGGATGCCGAGGATCTGGTGGTCCAGGAGCCCCTCGACCAGGTTGAACAGCCCCCAGCCGACCAGGATCCACCCCCACAGCACCCGCGAGGCCCACACCGCCCGCCGGTTGTGCGTGACCCGCGCGTACAGGATGCCCAGGCCCGCGATGACCGCGATCCAGCAGACGGTGTGGAAGACGCCGTCCCAGACCGTGTTCATCTCCAGCCCGGTCACGGTGTCCGGGTCGTAGTACTTCACCCCGATGCGGTCGTGGTTCGTGCTGGTGAGCATGTGGTGCCACTGAAGAAGCTGGTGCAGCAGGATGCCGTCGACGAACCCGCCGAGTCCCACTCCGAGGACGATCCCCGGCAGCCGCAGACTGCTCGGCTCCGTCTCGGCGGCTCGGCCTCGGCCTGGCTCTGTCGTGGTGGCCATCACCCGTTCTCCGTTCCGTCGGCGTACGCGTTTCCCGGACACGGTTGCCCTACCGGACCGACTCAATCACTCATTTCGCGTACGGCCCGCGTCCTTTCGCGCCAGATACGGCCCTCGCGTTCACCCCCGTTCCGCGACGGGTGCCGGGGTGGACGTCAGGCGCTGTGCAAGGTGGAGTCGCAGCGCGCGCACTTGGCTTCGTACTGGTCCGGCGGGCACCAGGAGTCGGGGCCGGCGGGCTGGTAGGCGAGCCGCTTCATGGCGGAAGTGGGCGTGCCGCAGAGCGTGGTGGCGCCCGGCTGCCCCGAACCCGGCGGGTCGGCGGTCACGGCGTGGACGGTCGGCGTGGGCGGAAGGGCGTCGCCGGGCCCGGCGTCGTCGGCGGGCTGGGTGTCGGCTTCCTGGACAGCGATGATCTCCATGGGTTCAGCCTCCGTCGGGTGGCGGCGCTCTGCACGTCGGGTGGGCGAGTTCAGGTGACGGAGGCCGTCGGCGGTGTGAGCGGGGCGCGGCCGGCGTCGCTGGTGCGGTCGGCGCACAGGCCGGTCGACGTGTGACCACCACGTCGGTCTCCTTAGAAGGGCCGGCACGTCCGCCGCGCCGGAGGTCGGCCGACGCGGTGACGGTGTGCCGGTCTCCGGGCGTCCGACTCGCCACCCGGTGGCGTCGCGGGCCGGTGTGCCCAAGAGTGGGCAAAACCCGGTGGGAGGTGCTCGGATCGTTCGATCTCCGGGGCACACGCATGAGGTGACGGACATACCAGAGGGCGTGCCGTGGCCACCGGGATCCGACGGACGGACCCCGGCACACGGCCGGTTCGGCAGGGCGAGGCCGGGAGGACCCATGGATCAGGGACTGGTGCTCCTGGCGGCCTGGGCGCAGTTGGCGGCACTGGTCGCCGTCGGCCTGTACTTCGTCGGCCGGGGCCGGTGAGCACCGGCCGGGTGACGGCGGCCGCGGCGAGCGTCCTGGCCGTCGTGGTGCTGCTGGGCGGATGCGCGGGATCCTCACGTTCGGACGAGGACTACCGCAGCAAGGCCGCCAACACCGCGGAGGCGGCGGCCTCCGCCGTGAACACCGCGTTGATCGGTGTCCGGGCGGCCGGCCGGGGCGACGTCAGCGGTCCGTACGTCTCCACGCTCCTCGGCGAGGCGGAGTCCGACCTCCTGGCCGCCCAGGACACCTTCGAGTCCCGGCAGCCGCCGAGTGAGCAGGCCGACGCCGTCCGGGAGCGGCTCGGCGAGGTCCTCCAGGACGCGGACGACGCCCTGGCCGGGCTGCGCATCGCCGCCCGCCGGGGCGAGGTCAGGGATTTGCCGGAGAAGGCGCGGGAACTGCCCGCTCTCGCCGACCGGCTGGACCGGCTGGAGAGGGAGCTGACGCCGTGAAGCGTTTCTTCGCCGTCACCCTCGGCATCCTCACCGCCATCGGGGGCTTCGTCGACATCGGGGACCTGGTCGCCTCGTCGCTGGTCGGCGCCCGCTTCGGCTTCTCCCTCGTGTGGGTGCTGGTGCTGGGAGTGATCGGCATCTGCGTCTACGCGGAGATGGCCGGCCGGGTGGCCGCGGTGGCCGGACGGCCCACCTTCGACCTCGTGCGGGAACGCCTCGGCCCCCGGGTCGCGCTGGCCAACCTGACCGGCTCGGTGCTCGTGACCGGGCTGACGCTGGCGGCGGAACTGGCCGGTGTGGCGCTCGCCGTCGAACTGATGAGCTCGGTCGCCTATCTGCTGTGGGTGCCCGGCGCCGGACTCGCCGTGTGGCTGGTCATCTGGCGGACCCGCTTCGAGACCATGGAGCGGGTGTTCGGCTTCGCCGGCCTGGCGCTGATCGTCTTCGTGGTCGCCGTGTTCCGGCTGGACCCGTCCTGGGGCAGTGTGCTGCACCGGATGACCCACCCCGAACTCCCCGGCGGTGAAGGGCTGCCCACGTACTTCTATTACGGCATCGCCCTCTTCGCCAGCGCCATGACACCGTACGAGGTCTTCTTCTTCTCCTCCGGCGGCATCGAGGAACGGTGGAGCCGCAAGGACCTGACGACCGCCCGGATGAACGCCTTCGTCGGGTTTCCGCTGGGCGGACTGCTGGCCCTCGCCATCATGAGCGCGGCCGCGCTGCTGCTGCACCCGGCCGGGATCGCCGTCGAGCACCTGTCGCAGGTCGTGCTGCCGGTGGCGTACGCGCTGGGGAAGATCGGTCTCGCGCTGGTGCTCCTCGGAGTCTTCGCCGCGACGTTCGGGGCGGCGCTGGAGACGGCTCTGTCGTCGGGGTACACCGTGGCCCAGTACTTCGGGTGGACCTGGGGGAAGACGGCGGCTCCGCGTACCGCGTCCCGGTTCCACGCGGTGGTGATCGTGGCGCTGATCGCCGGGATGATGCTGATCCTGACGGGGGTGGACCCGGTCATGGTGACGGAGTACTCGCTGGTGTTCGCCGCCGTGGCGCTGCCGCTGACCTACCTCCCCATCCTGGTCGTGGCCAACGACCCCGAATACATGGGCGACGCGGTCAACGGCCGCTTCGCCAATGTCATGGGCGGTCTCTACCTCGTCATCGTAATGATCGCCGCGGTGGCCGCCATCCCCTTGATGATCGCCACGAAAGCAGGTCTGTGATGACGCACCGGGAAGACGGGAAGGCGGACGGGCGGCGCCCCGGCCGCGCCTACAGCGCCCACTTCCACCTGCTCGACCGGCAGGTCGTGGACCATGACGGCCGGCCGGTGTGCAAGGTCGACGATCTCGAACTGGCCCACGACGAGCACGGCCGCCCCTACGTGACCGCCATCCTGGTGGGGCCGCAGGCTCTCGCCCCCAGGCTGGGCGGCGAGCCCGCGCGGCTCCTCGCCGCCGTCCAGCGGCGGCTGAAGGTCAGCAGGGACGAGGGCGCCGCGCGTCTGGACTTCGCCGCCGTCACCGGCATCGGCGCGGTCGTCACCGTCGCCCCGCTCGAAGAGGGGCGAGGCGTCCACGCCCTGGAGGACTGGACGCGCGACAACGTCATCGGACGGCTGCCCGGAGCCGGTCGTGCGGCTGGCTGACCTGATCGGCGCCCTCGTCACCGACTCCGCGGGCCGGGAGGTCGGACATGTCAGCGACGTCCGACTCGTCGAGGTCGAGGCCCCCGGCCATGACACGGGAACGCGCCTGCGTGTCGAGGGCCTGGTCGTGGCCCTGCGGTGGCACGGCCGCCTGCTGGCCTACGACCACCGGCCCGTCCACGGCCCCCGGCCCCTGGCCTGGCTGACCCGCAGGTCCGTCCGCCGGGCTCGCTGGGTGCCCTGGGACCGCGTCGCCCACCATCGGCCGGCGGCCGCCGTGGGGGAACGCGGGGCCCTGCGACTGACCACGACGGCCGACGAGCTCCTGCCCCTGGAGCGGGCTCACCACGAGTGGAACGACTGAGTTCCCGCCGTCGCACCCGACATCGACTCTCGCTTGCCGAGCTGCGGAAAGACCTCGTTACGACTCCGGATGAGGGGGAACCCAGGCGGCATCCACCGTGACCACGGCGCCCGTGTCCCTCCCTCGCGGAGACCGGTACGGGCCGCACAACCGGAGAGGAACGCGATGACCAAGGCGCGAGACATCATGACGGGCGGGGCTCAGTGCGTCGGAGCCGAGGAGACCGTGCTCGACGCCGCCCGCAAGATGAAGGACCTCGGTGTCGGCGCGCTGCCGATCTGCGGCACCGACAACAAGCTCAAGGGTGTGCTCACCGACCGGGACATCGTCGTGAAGGTCCTCGGTGCCGGCAAGGACCCCGCCACCTGTCAGGCCGGCGAACTCGCCCAGGGCGAGGCGGTGACCATCGGCGCCGACGACGACGTGGAGGAGCTCCTGCGCACCATGGCCGAGCACAAGGTACGGCGGCTGCCGGTCATCGACGGGCACGACCTGGTCGGCATGGTGGCCCAGGCCGACGTCGCCCGCTCGCTGTCCGACCCGAAGGTCGGCGACCTCGTGCAGGCCCTGTCCACCGACTGACGCATGGCCGCACCCGGCCCCGGCCGACCGACGGCGGCGCGCCGTCACGGAGGCGTGGGGCCCGGGTGCCCGTGCGGAGGACCGAGCTCCTGCCCTCGGCGCCCGAGGGTGCCGTCGGCGGCGCTCGGTGCGGGCAACGAGTCGCCGAGCACACCGATCACCGCCTGAACGAGAGAAACCCGCGAGCTGCATCATGAGCACCACTGGCGAGCTGCGCGTGCTGGAGAGCCTTGAGGACGTGACCCGGCTGGTCACGCGTCGCCGCGATCTGTACGTGCGCTGGTCGCGCGGTCCCGAACGCGACCTGCCGGACGTGACGAGCACGGACGAGCTGACCGGCGTGAAACTGCCGGGGCTCTCGGCCACGCCGCTGGACGTCGAGGACTGGTGGGGCCGGCGGCCGGTGCACGTGTGGGTCGCGCGGCGGCTCTACGACTACTGCCATCTTCCGCGGGTGAAGGACCCCCGCACCCGGCCGTGGGTGCTGCGGGGCACCGAGACGGCCCGTGGACCGGACAACGAACCGCTGGTGACCGACGTCGAGCCGCTCGGCTGGATCGCCGACCACGTCATCGACGAGGCGCACGACATCGTCACCCGCCAGCCCGGCGACTGGGGCCCTCTGGACCGCCGGGAGGACCTGAGCGACGCCATTCCCCACCGGGACGGAACGGCTCAGGAATCTGCGGAGGCATCGGGGACTCCGTCCGGCTGAACGGGGCACCTGCGGCCGTCGTGGTCGACCGGGTGAAGACGTGTCCGTACGATTTGACGCCGTCGCCGGCCGGACGGTCCCGCTCACCCGGTGAGGTGCCGCTGGAGCCAGTCCGCCGCGGCACGGCGGAACAGGCGGCGGTTGTCCGCCCGCAGGAAGTCGTGCCCCTCGTCGCGCAGGGTGAGCAGTTGCGCGGGCAGGCCGCGTTCCCGTGCCGCCCGCACGAACTGCTCCGACTCCGTCGGCGGCACATTGGTGTCGTGCTCGCCGTGCACCGCGAGCAGCGGCACGCGCAGCGCGTCGATGCGGGTCATCGGGGAGAGGGAGCGCAGAAGGTGCCGGTCACGCTCCGGGTGGCCGTACTTGTGCGCCGCGGACTGCGCGATCCAGGGCTCGGTGCCCTCGAAGAAGGTCGCGAAGTCCGACATGCCGCACACCGCGACGCCGGTACGGAACAGATCCGGATGCCAGACGAGGGAGGCGAAGGTCAGATAGCCCCCGTAGGAGCGGCCCATGACCGCCAGCCGGGCCGGATCGGCCAGCCCCGTCACGATCGTATGGGCCGCGCAGTCCGCGACGTCGTCGAGCGCGGCGAACCGTCCCTCTCCCAGATCCGCGTCGACGAACGAGCGTCCGTGCCCGGAGGATCCGCGCACGTCCGGCGCGAAGACGTCCAGGCCGCGGGAGAGCAGTTCGTGGTACAGCGGGTTGAAGACCGGGCGTTCCTGTTCCTCGGGGCCGCCGTGCAGATGGATCACGCACGGCGCGAGTTCGCCCGCGGCGCGTCCCGGGGCGCGGTAGTACCAGCCGCTCAGGGGCAGTCCGTCCCGCGCGGTCGGACTCAGCGGCACCGGCCGTACGGGGGGAAGGCCGGGCGGTACGGCGTCCTCGTCGCGGGACGACCACGGGGTGCGTGCCGGAGCCCCGCCGTCGGTCAGCCACCACACGCCGGGCCGGCGCTGGGACCCGGACATGGCCAGGACCGGCAGGCCCTCGTCCGCCACCGCGACGCGGGTGACCACTTCGTGGGGCAGCGGTACGGGCCTCGCGGGTCCCGTCCGGGGAGTCCCCTCGGCCGGGCCGGGGGAGGCCGTGCCCGCGCTTCCGGCTCCGCCCGCCGGTGGAGCCGCGTCGACGCTGGAGGTCACGGTTCCCGCCTCGGCGGGAAACACCTCGGCGATCTCCAGTTCGCCGGCTCCCCGGACGTTCCACGCCAGCACGGCCAGCCGTCCGTGATCGGCGAAGGCCAGCAGTTCCAGGTCGCAGTCCTCCCGGGCGGCCACCGCCGTCACACGGTCCGGCCGGCCTCCGGGTCCGAGGTCGACCGCGAACAGCGCGGCGAACTCCCGGCCGGCGTCGCTGCGCAGCCACAGCGTCCGCCCGTCGGGCGAGAAGCGCCCGATCCAGGGGTCGCCGTCGGCGACGCGCATGGCCCAGGCCGCGCCCGGGGCGACGGTGGGGAGGACGACGGCCTCGCGGTGGCCGCGGGGCCCCCGCCGCAGCAGCGCCAGGGTGCCGTCGCGGCTGAGGTCGCACACGCGCAGGGTGGCGGCGCCCGGTTCCGTGAGGAGGAGCGTCGGCGCGGTGAGGCCGTCCGGGTCGATCAGATAGGCGGACAGCGCGTCCCCGGTCTCCGCGTCGTGCGCGCTGAACGAGGTGGCGGAGCCGCCGTCGGCACGGGCGGCACCCGTGTATCCCGGGGCGGACCCGTCCGGCGAACCCAGGCCGGAGCCGATGTCACGCCAGGTGGGGGAGGGGTTCGGGTCGGTGCGAGGGTGTGCGGCACCGTCGAGCAGGACGGCGTGGCCGTCGCGTTCGGTCCATCCGGCCGGCAGCCCGCCGGTCACCGTCCCCGGGTGGGCCGCGGCCGGCGCGGGGGAGCCGCCCGCAGAGGTGGTCGGCGTCGCGACGGTCACGGCGAGCGCCGAACCGTCGGGGCGCCAGCAGCCCAGGTGGGCGGAGCTGCCCGCCTCGGCACCGGCCAGGATGTGGCGGCCGGTGCCGTCGGGTCGTACGCAGAGCACGCGTGTGTGTTCACCGCCGCCCGGAGCGGTGGTGTAGGCGATCCACCGGCCGTCGGGGGACCAGGACACCTCCTGGACCGGGTCCGGGTCGGAGTCCAGCAGGCGCGGCTCGTCGCCGTCGACCGGTCCCGCCCACAGCTGGGGGATGCCGCTCCGGTCGCAGATGAACGCCGCTTCGGCGCCGCCGGGGCCGACGGACGGATACCAGCAGCCGTGCGCGACCAGGCGGGTCGTGGCCTCCCGGGGGCCGGAGGCGTCTGGCAGCGGTACCTGGGCCGGGGCCGTCAGGGCGCGGGCCCGCGCGACCTCCGGCAGGGCCGACCGGGTGTAGGCGTGCGGCTGTGTCTCCGACCGCGGCCCGTCACGAGGGGGCGTCCCGGGTGCCGTGGACGGATACGCGAGGAGTGAGGGCTCCGAGGCGGTGTACAGGCCGTGGGGGCCGTTCCGGTCGGTCAGATTCCGTGCGTTTGCAGCCATATCTCCAGCAAAGCTACCTGCCACAGCGCGTTCGCTCCGCGATTCGTGCGGTGTTCGTCGGGTGCCGCGAGGAGTTCCCGCACGTACGACTCCCGGAAGATCCCGCGCTGCCGTGCCGCGGGAGCGTTCAGGGCGTCCTGCACCCGGGTCAGGACGGGGCCGGCCATGTGCTTGATCGCCGGCACGGGGAAGTAGCCCTTGGGGCGGTCCACGACGTCGCGGGGGAGCAGCTTGCGGCCCGCCTCCTTCAGGACTCCCTTGCCGCCGTCGGCCAGCTTCAGCTCCGGCGGGCAGGCGGCGGCCAGTTCCACCAGCTCGTGGTCGAGGAACGGCACCCGGGCCTCCAGGCCCCAGTCCATGGTCATGTTGTCGACCCGCTTGACCGGGTCGTCCACCAGCATGACGTGGGTGTCCAGGCGCAGGGCGGCGTCCAGGGCGGTCTCGGCGCCGTCGACGGACATGTGCTCGCTGACGAAGCGGCCCGACACGTCGTCGGACGGCAGCATGTGCGGTTGCAGCATCCGGGCGAGGTCGGCGTGCGGCCGGTCGAAGTAGACCTCGGCGTACCGCCGCGGCTCGTGCTCCCGGTCGACGGCGGCCAGCCGCGGATACCAGTGGTAGCCGGCGAACACCTCGTCGGCGCCCTGTCCGCTCTGGACGACCTTCACCTCCTTGGCCACCTGCTCGGACAGCAGGTGGAAGGCGACGACGTCATGGCTGACCATCGGTTCGCTCATCGCCGCGACGGCCCCGTCCAGCGCCTCCGACACCCGGCCGGAGGGCACCAGCAGCTGGTGGTGGTCGGTGGCGAACTCCTTGGCGACGAGGCCGGAGTAGCGGAACTCGTCGCCCTCCTCCCCGCCCTCGGACTCGAAGCCGACGCTGAACGTCGCGAGGTCCCGCTGTCCCTCGTCGGCCAGCAGCGCCACGATGAGGCTG
Source organism: Streptomyces sp. NPDC054842 (assembly GCF_053611025.1). NCBI lineage: Bacteria > Bacillati > Actinomycetota > Actinomycetes > Kitasatosporales > Streptomycetaceae > Streptomyces > Streptomyces sp. NPDC054842. Next base: position 73,153 of record NZ_JBSGZN010000019.1, on the reverse strand, counting down.
GAATCCAGGCCGCCGGAGAGCAGGACGCCGACAGGGACATCGGCCACCATCCGGCGGCGCACGGCGGTGCGCAGCGCGTCGAGCACCGCGTCCCGCCACTCGGTCGCGGTCATGTCCGCGAACTCCGGTCGGCGGGTGTACGACGGCTGCCAGTACAGGTGGTCCTCGTGGCGGCCGTCCGGCTCGACGACCCGCACGGTGGCGGGCGGCAGCTTGCGTACCCCGGCCAGGACGGTGCGGGGGGCGGCGACGGTGGCGTGCCAGGTGAGGTACTGGTGGACGGCGACCGGGTCGAGCGAGGTGTCCACGTCGCCGGCGGCGAGCAGAGCGGGCAGCGAGGAGGCGAAACGCAGCCGGTCCGGCGTCTGCGAGACGTACAGCGGCTTGATGCCGAGCCGGTCGCGGCCCAGCACCAGCCGTCCGCTGCCGTGCTCGAAGATCGCGAAGGCGAACATGCCGTGGAAGTGGTCGACGCATGCCGTGCCCCACTGCCGGTAGGCCTTGAGAACCACCTCGGTGTCGGAGGTGGACGCGAAGCGGTGGCCGAGACCGGTCAGTTCCTCGCGCAGCTCGCGGTAGTTGTAGACGCAGCCGTTGAAGACCCCGGTGATGTCCTGCTCGGTGTCCGTCATCGGCTGCGCGCCGAGATCCGACAGGTCGATGATCTTCAGTCGCCGGTGGCCCAGTGCCACCGGTCCGTGCGTCCACACTCCCTGGCCGTCGGGACCTCGGGCGGCGAGGCGGTCGTTCATGCGCTCCACGGCCGCCACGTCGGCTCGCCCGCCGTCGAAACGGATTTCCCCGCTCAGTCCGCACATCAGGCCTCGCCTCCCCGGCGGGCCGGACGGTGACCGCCCGTCGGTGGTCGGCCGGATCGGTGGGCAGGAGTCCGAGCGGCACGAGTGCTGGACATGACCTTGATCCTCCTCAAGGGTGATGGGATGCGGAGCGTCGCCGGGACGGGACCGCCAGGAGTGCCGGGGCAGGGCCGGCGCCGGGTGCCCGACGACGCGCTGTCAGGGGCCGGCGAGGCGGCTCGGAGCGGAACCGAGGATGCCGCCGGCCCGGAGGCGCGTGGGTGTGGCGAGCCGCCGGTGCATGCCGTCCGCGGGTCGGGCTGCTTTGCGGTCGCCGCGGGTTTCGGCGATGGCGAGGTCGACGCAGGCGAGCAGGTCTTCCTGGTCGGCGGTCTGGCGCATGCGGTGGGCGGCGGTGCCTTCGGCGAGGGCTTCCTGGGTGAGGGTGTGGACGGTGTCCCAGTCGCCGTGGGCCTCCAGGTGTGGCCGCACGCGTTGCAGGAGGGTGTGGATGACGTGGGCGGCGGGGGCCTCGCGGCGGGTGGCGGGGTCGATGAGGCCGTCTTCGAGGCCGGAGCGGGCGGCCCGCCAGGTCGCGGCGCGCAGCCATTCGTGGCGTCCGTCGCAGGTGGTGCCACGGCTCTCGAGTCGCTCTCGGGCCTGGGTGACCAGGGCGCGGAAGAGGCCGGCGATCAACACCACGGTCTGGGCGCGGGGGCAGGCGTCGCAGATCCGCAGTTCGAGGGTCTGCTGGTGGGCGGAGGGCCGGACGTCGTAATAGATCATGCCGGCGTCGCTGATGACGCCGGTGTTGATGAGGTCGTTCACGGCCGAGTCGTAGGCGGCGGCGTCCGCGAAGCAGCCGACGGGTCCGGCGGTGGGCCAGCGCTGCCACAGCATGGTGCGCCAGCTCGCGTAGCCGGTGTCGGCGCCCTGCCAGAACGGGGAACTGGCCGACAGTGCCAGCAGCGGCGGCAGCCACGGCGAGACCTCGCACATGACCCGCACCGCCGTGTCGCGGTCCGGCACGTCCACATGGACCTGCGCTCCGCAGATCAGCTGCTCGTCCGCGACGGCCCGGTACTCGTCCACCATGTGCCGATACCGCACACCGTCAGTGGTGAGCGTGTCCGCAGGACGGGCCAGGGGCACCGTCCCGGCGGCCACCACGGCGAGTCCCTGGGCGGACGCGGCCCTGTCGAGCCGGCGCCGGCTGCCGAGCAGGTCGGCGTGCAGGTCGTCCAGCGAGCCGTGCACGCCACTGTTCGTCTCCACCACGGACTGCTTCAGCTCCGTGGTGAACGTGTCCTCCGAGAGCCCGTCCAGCACGGCGTCGGCACGCGGGACCAGCAGACCCGTCTCCACCTCGACCAGGTGGAACTCCTCTTCCACTCCGATGCGCACAGTCACGGCCACTCCTCGAGGGCGGGGCGACGCTCGGCCGCCCCTCCCGAAACTCCGCTCCTCCGCCGCCGTCCGCATGACGGCGGCCATGCACATCGGAGTGCCCCGATGACGATCAAATACGCGCGCGGTGCTCCCCCGCGAGTCCGAAAGCACACGTGAGCGGGCCTTTCCGAGCTACGAAGCGTCGGCCTCCGCCGGGGAGGCGGCGACGTCCACGACCCAGGTCACGCCGTACCGGTCCCGCAGCATGCCGTACAGGGGCGCCCACTGCGCCCGCTCCAGCGGTTGCAGCACCGTCCCACCCTCGATGAGCTTCTTCCAGCAGGCGGTGGCCTCCGCCGCCGTCCCGGCGCGCACCGACACGAAGAACGCGTTCTCGCCCTGGTTCCACGGCATGCGAGCGGGCACGTCGTACGCCATCACGTGGAAGCCGCTGGCGGCGGTGACCTGGCCCCACATCACCTGGTCGGCCTCGGACGGGTCCTGGACGTTGCCGGCGTCCTCGTACGTCACCAGTGCGGTGTCCCCGCCGAACACGGACTGGTAGAACGTGAGCGCCTCGCGGGCGTCACCTCGGAAGTTCAGATGGGTCACGGCGGCGACGGACATGTGGTGCTCCTGTCTCACGGGAAGGGCCGGGAGGGTTGCGCGTCCCGGCGTCGTGCGATGACAGTCGCAGGGGTGGCGGCCAGGGAGTGTCCGCTACCCGGGGGCGAGCCGAACCCGCCGCGGCAGCAGTCCACGGGACTCCCGGCGGAGGCTCGTCAGGGCCGGGCTCACGGCAGCAGTCGCTGCTCCTTGGCCACGGCCACCGCGCCCGCCCGGGTGTCGACGCCGAGCTTGCCGTAGATGCGTCCCAGGTGGGTCTTCACCGTCGCCTCGCTGATGAACAGGGCCTTCGCGATCTCGCGGTTGCCGAGCCCCTGCGCGAGCTGCGTGAGGATGTCCCGCTCCCGGTCGGTCAGCGTGGGCCGCGGGCTGCGCAGGCTCGCCATCACCCGGCCGGCGACGGGGGCGGAGAGCGTGGTGCGGCCGCGGGCGGCGGCGTGGACGGCGGCGAACAGTTCCTCCGGCCGCTCCGCCTTGAGCAGGTAGCCCGTCGCACCCGCCCCGATGGCCCGGGTGATGTCCGCGTCCGTGTCGTACGTCGTCAGGACGAGCACGCGCGGGCCGTCACCGCCGGCGGTGGTGAGGCGGCGGGTGGTCTCCACTCCGTCGATGCCGTCCCCGAGCTGGAGGTCCATGAGGACGACGTCCGGTCGCAGCTTCGCGCTCAGCGCGAGCGCCTCCTCTCCCGTGCCGGCCTCGCCCGCGACCTCGATGCCGGGCGCGTTGTCCAGCAGCGCGAGCAGCCCGGCCCGCACCACGGCGTGGTCGTCGCACAGCAGGACGCGGACGGGCCCCGAGGTCTCTCGCGCGTCGTTCATGAGGAGGGCTCCAAGGGGATCGCGGCGGACAGGACGGCGCCTTCGCCCGGCGCGGACTCGACGGTCAGGGTGCCGCCGAGGCGACGCAGGCGCGCACGCATCGCCGGCACCCCGTGGCCCCGCGCCCCGGAGCCGGAGGCGGGCGGCTCCCCGGGGACGAAACCCCGGCCGTCGTCGGCCACGTCGAGGACGACCCGGTCGTCCAGCAGGGTGAGGGTGAGGGTGGCCGTACGGGCTCCGGAGTGCTCCCTGACGTTGGCCAGGGCGCCCTGGGCGATCCGCAGCAGGGCGGAGCGGACCCGCTCGGGGAGCCGGGGCCCGTCGCCCGCGTCGTCGACGCGGACCTGGACGGTGAGGCGCTCGTGCGATTCGCGTGCGGCCAGGGCGCGCAACGCCTGGGCGAGGTCGCCGCCGCCGGCCAGGTCGGACGGGGCCAGGTCGTGGACGAAGCGGCGGGCCTCGTCGAGGTTGTGCTCGGTGACGGATTCGGCGGTGCGCACGTGCGCCCGGGCCTTCACCGGGTCGGACTCCCAGACCAGATCGGCCGCCTGCAGGAGCATCCGCTGGCTCGAAAGGCCCTGGGCGAGCGTGTCGTGGATCTCCATGGACAGACGCTGCCGTTCGGCGAGGGTGCCTTCCCGGCGTTCCGAGGCGGCCAGCTCACGGCGGGTGCGGACCAGATCCTCGATGAGGAGCCGCTGCCGTACGTTCTGCCGTTCCCTCTGGAGGAAGACGGCCGTGGCGATCGCGGCGACGGCGGGCGGGGCCAGCAGCAGATTGGGGTCGAAGGACCCGGCGAGACGCAATTGCGCGGCCACGACGAAACCCGTCAGCACGGCGACCAGCGCGAGCGCCGCCCGCTCGGGCAGGACGCGCAGCCCCGTGTAGAAGAGCGGCACCGCGCACCAGGCGAAGCTGGGCGCGAGGACCACGAGGACCATCCACACCGCCACGACCGCGGCGGGCCGCCCGAGCGCCCACGCGCCCAGCCGGCCGCCGTCCCGGCCCCGCGCCGCCGCCTCCCCCCGCGCGGCCGGCGCCCACGGGCCGTGCACCCCCGCGAACGCCGACCCCCGGGGCCCGCGCGACGGGAGGGCGTAGAGGACCGCCAGCAGAGCGGAGAGCGCGATGATCCACGGCGTCCGGGCCTCGCCGGGGTGGCGCAGCAGGAACCGCGCCAGCGCGCCGCCGAGCAGGAGGAAGAACGCCACGTGCATCACGGCACCGAGCCGTCGGGCGTCCGCCGCACCCGGGTCCCGCCGGTCCGTGCCGGGGTCCGTGCCTTCCTCGCGGTCGTCGCCCGCGCCGTAGGCCCGGTAGGCATCGGCGTCGCGGCCGTGGGCCCCGTACGCATCCGCGTCGCGGCCGTGGGCCCGGTCGGCCTCCGTGTCCACGCGTCCACCTCCTCCACCGCTCCGGCCTGCCCGAACACTCCCATTGTCGCCAGCCCGGGCCATACCGGGGTCATCCGATCGGCTGACCCCGGCATCGTCCGTGCGGCGCCCCACGGCGAGCCGTACCGCCGACCGGACCGGGCCTCGCGCGGCACCAGGCTTGAGGGCGGAAGCAGCGAACCACCCTCCCGAACCAGGAGTCGAACCCATGCAGAAGCTCTCCCGCCGTGCCCGCATAGCCACCGGTGGCGCCGTGATCGCGGCCGTCGCCGCCGGCACGTTCGGCACGGTGTCCGCGAACGCCTCCTCGCCCGCTGCCACCGCCGTGGCGTCCGTGGCCGAGGCGAAGAGCGGCAGCACCCTCACCTCCAGCCACCTCACGGTCGATGCCGCCACACAGGCCGCCCAGGCCGCGCTCGACGCCGCCGAGAAGGAGAACCAGAGGGTCACCGTCGCCGTCGTCGACCGCAACGGCAACACCGTCGTCACCCTCCGGGGCGACGGCGCCGGCCCTCAGTCCTACGACTCCGCGCAGCGCAAGGCGTACACGGCCGTCTCCTGGAACGCGCCCACCTCGGCGCTCGCCGAACGGCTGAAGCAGACCCCGAACCTCAAGGACATCCCCGGCACGCTGTTCCTGGCCGGTGGCGTACCCGTCGCCGTCAAGGGCGCCCCGGTGGCCGGGATCGGCGTCGCGGGCGCGCCGTCCGGGGACCTGGACGAGAAGTTCGCCGCGGCGGGCGTGGCGGCGCTGGGCCGCTGAACCGGCGAAGGGTCCGGCGCGGACGCCGCCGGACCCGGCCCCGCGGTCCCCGAGACCGGCACCCGGCTGCCAATCCGGCTGCCGGCCAGGCACGTTGGGACACGGGCGGGACGACCCGGTGCCGGAAGCCACGGATTGCTGTCGTAAATTCGGATCTTCCTCGTCACCGAGTCACCAAGGAGAAACGATGTCCTCATCGACCCCGTCCCACAGCCCCGCGCTCCTGAGCCGCCGCAACCTGCTGCGGGCCGGCGGCGGTCTGGGCCTGGCCGCCGCGGGCCTGGGTCTGGGAACGGGCGCGGCCTCCGCCGCGGTGCCCGCGTCCTCGCGATTCGACCTCACGGAACCGTCGTACGACCTGTTCCGCAGCAGGACCCTGCACGACAGCACCGTGCAGCAGGGCTTCGTCTTCGACAACGTCAACCGCCGCCTGTTCGTGGTGCAGCGCCGCGACGGTTCGGCGGAGACGGCCGGCGACCTGTGCGTCACCCAGCTCGACTTCGAGGGCAACCAGGTCGGTTACATGCACCTCACCGGCTTCGGCCACGGGGTGTCCATAGGCGCCCAGGCCGTCGGGACCTCCACCTACCTGTGGACGGAGACCGACACGAGCGGCAGCGGCTACGGAACGCGCCTCGCCCGCTTCAAGTTCACCAGCGGCACCACGCTGACGAACACCTCCTCCGCGCTGACCAAGTACACGCCCGTGGCGGGCGCGACGTCCTACACGTGTGCGACCGACCCGGTGAACAACCGGCTGATCGTGCGCTACCTCCTGGACGGCGACCGGTACATCTCCGTGCACTCCCTCTCCGCGGCGGCCGGCGGTGACTTCAGCAGTCCGCTGGCCCGCTTCGTCATGCCGACCCTCGCCACTGCGTCGTCGGTCTTCCAGGGCTACACGGCGTACGGCCAGTACCTCTACGTGCTGACGGGCACCAGCTACGAGGCGAACGGGAACATCGTCGACTCGGAGGTCACCGCCATCGACCTCAACACCGGGAAGGTCGCCCAGGGCCCGGTCCTCACCAAGGCGGGCTCGACCCTGACCTTCCGCGAGCCCGAGGGCATGGCGATCTACCAGACGGTGGCCGGCGAGGTGCGCCTGTTCCTCGGCTTCGCCTCGGGCGAGGCCGGTGACCGCCGCTCCAACCTGTTCTACAAGAACGCGCTCGTCTGACGGGTACGGCAGCCGGGGCGGAGGAGGGCGCCTCCGCCCCGCGCGAACGGCCGGAGCGAGACCGATCCGCCTCACTCCGGGCGTCGTTGATGGCCCCCGTCGCCCCGTCGCCCGTTCAACTCGGCCCCACGGCCGATGGCTGCGACGGTGTGGTCATCACACGCTCACGAGGTGCGAGGTGCCGTGCACGCCGTCTTGGGCGCCGTGCAGAACACGGTCAGCGCCTACTGCCGCTGCCGTAGGGGGCGTAGAGATCCAGCAGACGGGTGCGGGCGGAGCGCAGGCGGTGGGCGACGATCCCGCCCACCCACTGCGAGACCGCCGAGCCCAGCGCGGGGTCGTCCCGGCACAGCGACCTGACCGCCGTGGCGTCGAACTCGTACGCCCGTACCGGTGTCGTGGCCTCGGCACCCAGATGCCACGAATGCGGAGCGAACAGCCAGGACCAGCCGAGGAGTTGGTTGTGTCCGAGGGTCTCGATGACGGCCGCCCTGCGGCCGGGCACGTGCATGTCGAGGGTCACCTGACCGGTGCGGATGATCCAGAACCGGTCGGCGTGCGCGCCCTCCTCGAAGAGGCGGGTCCCCTGCGGGAAGGACACCTCGCGGGCAAGGCGCATCAGCCGCTGCCGATGCTCGGCCGGCAGCGCCTTCAGCATGCCGGACGTGGGGGAAGTGATCACGACGGGCCTCCAGGACGTGTGATGGACCTGCCGCTTCCAGCGTGTCCCCCTGGGCGCCGACAGGCCATGGGCCACCCGGCCCACCGGCCGGGCCGTCCGGCAGCCGCCGAGAGCCCTTCGGCACACCGCGCCGGCGTCCGCTTCGCTGTGTGAGGCAGCTGAGGAGCGCGGCTCTCCTCTTCGCCCGGCCGCAGCGTCCTCCCCGGCGTCACATCGTCTCAACGGGCCCTGCCAATAGGGCCGTTCAGCCCTCCGGACGCGGACCTTCGGCATCCTCCTCCCACCGCCGCGCACGGCCAGAGTGAGGGGTGTCGGGCACCGCTCGACGTTCTCCGTCCTCCACATCCCGAACGACTGCCGAAGGGACCACCACCATGGCCGTGCACGAGCACCCTCACCGGAGCCCGAGGTTCCACCTGCCGTTCTCCGGCGCGGACCGGACCGCGTCCACCTCTGAGCCCGCCGTGTCGGCAGACACCGGCACGCACACCGCGCGGGCCTACACCTTCGCCACCCTGCGCCTGTTCACCGGGTTCGTCTTCCTGTGGGCGTTCCTCGACAAGACCTTCGGCCTCGGCTACGCCACCCCGTCCGGCAAGGGCTGGACCGACGGCGGCTCGCCGACCAAAGGTTTCCTCGGCGGTGTCGCCGCGGGCCCCATGGAGTCCACGTTCCACGACTGGGCGGGCGCAGGCTGGGCCGACTGGCTCTTCATGCTGGGCCTGCTCGGCATCGGTGTCGCCCTGATCAGCGGGATCGCGCTGAAGCTCGCCGCGGCGGCCGGCACCGTGATGATGGCGCTGATGTGGATCGCCGAATGGCCGCCCGCCAAGCACCTGTCCGACGGCTCGCCGAGCATGTCGACCAACCCGTTCACCGACTACCACGTCATCTACGCCGTCGTCCTGATCGCCCTCGCGGCGGCGGGCGCCGGTGCGACCTGGGGGCTGGGCCGGCTCTGGGCCCGCCTGCCGATCGTCCGCGACAACGGCTGGCTGCGCTGACCGCCAAGGGCACGGCGGGGCCCGGAGGAGGGCCCGCCGTGCCGACGGCCGTAGGGCCGACCGGCCCCCGCCAGGGACCTGCGGCCCCTGCACCTCGGGAGCCGCGGCGACGACGCTGGAAGCAGAAACACTTCAGGAGGTGGAGAGCATGCCCCGCACCACCGTCACCGTCGGCCTCGACGGATCTCCCGAGAGCCGCGCGGCCGCCGACTGGGCCGCCCGGGAAGCCGCACTGCGCGGCCTGCCGTTGAAGCTGGTCCACGTCTGGGAGCCGGTTCCCGAGCCGTTCGCGCAGGCCCCGCTGCTCGGCGTCGAGACGCAGCAGCACTGGACCGAGCGCATCCCGCGGGAGGCCGCGGAAGCACTGCGGAGAAGCCACCCGGGGGTCGAAATCGTCGTCGAGCAGATCAACGGCCGCCCGGCCGAGGCCCTGTCGGCCGCGGCGCAGGACTCCGCTCTCCTGGTCCTGGGCTCCCGGGGGCTGAGCGGCGTCGGCGGATTCATGGTCGGCTCGGTCGGCCAGGCCGTCGTGGCCCGTACGCTGGTCCCGGTGGTCCTGGTCCGTGCGGGAGAGCAGCCAGGTGGGCGCACCGGGGACATCCCGGGAGGCCAGGCGTCTCCGGACCGCCCCGTCGTCCTGGGCCTCACGGTCGACAGCCCCGACGACACGCTCATCGAGTTCGCGTTCCAGGCCGCCGAACTGCGGGGGACGTCCCTGCGTGTGGTCCACGGCTGGAACCCCCCGCCCTACTACGCCTACGGACTCGCCGCCGACCTCGAACTGCACCAGGAGCTGTGTCGTCAACAGGCGTCCGCTCTCGCCGACGTCCTGCTCCCGTGGCAGCGGAAGTTCCCGGAGGTCGAGGTCACCGCGGAGTCCCGCTTCGGATCGGCCGCCGAGTTCCTCACCGACGCGTCCCGTGAGGCATCCCTGGTGGTCGTCGGCCGACGGGTCCGCCGCCACCCGGTGGGCACGCACATCGGCTCCGTCGCACACGCCGTGACGCACCACGCCACCGCCCCCGTCGCGGTCGTCGCACACCGCTGACGCACGTGCCACCGCACACCAGAAGGATGTGAAGCGCCATGACCGAACGGACTCGGACCGACGCGGCCCAGCGCCCGCCGTCGAGCGACCTGGGCCGCCGGGTCGCCGCGCGCCGCGGCCAACTCGGGCTGACGCGTGAGGAGACGGCCGCGCGAGCCGGAATGGCCACCCCCTACCTCGCACACCTGGAGCAGCACGCCGGTGCCGCCCCGGGAGCGGGCACACTCGTCGCGCTCGCGGCAGCTCTGGAGACCACCGTGCCGGCCCTCACCGGAGGTGACACCGATCGGCCGCCCGGTGCCGGACAGGCGGGCCGGACGCCGCGGTTCACGGAACTGAGCAGGACCGAGTGCGGGGATCTGATGTCGACCCACGGCGTCGGAAGGCTCGCGTTCCAGACAGCGCGGGGGCCGACGATCGTCCCGGTCAACTACACGGTCGTCGACGGCACGATCGCCTTCCGCACCGCGTACGAAGCGACGCCCGCCCTGGCGTCCGGCAGCCCTGTCGCCTTCGAGGTCGACCACATCGACGAAGCCTTCAGCGAGGGCTGGAGCGTGCTCGTCCGCGGCCACGCGCGCGGCGTGACGGACCCCTACGAGGCGGGCAGGCTCGCCCGGCGGGCCCACAGCACGCCCTGGGCCGGCGGACGCCGCGATCTGTGGCTGCGCATCGAACCGTTTGCCGTCACCGGACGCCGGATCGAGACCTGAGCAGGTCCTCCCGCGGGACACCAGGGACCGATGGCCCCTGGCGTGGGAGCAGTTCACGCATCGACCATGAGATGCGCCGCAGCCCGCGCCGGGTGAGAGACGAGAGAGCAGATGGACGCCAACGACGGATTCCGCGAACTGGAGACGCACGAGTGCCTGCGGCTCCTGGCCACCGTGCCCGTGGGGCGCATCGTGTACACCCGGCACGCGCTGCCCGCCGTCCTCCCCGTCAACTTCCGCCTCGACCGCGACGGCGCGGTGCTGGTCCGCACGGCGGCTTCCTCCGCCCTGGTCAGTGCGATCGACCGGGCGGTGGTCGCCTTCGAGGCCGACGCGTTCGACGGGGTCGCACACGCCGGCTGGAGTGTCGTGGTCACGGGAGCGGCGGCGGTGGTGGCCGACCCGGCCGAGCACGCCCGGCTCCTCGCCACCGGGCCGCCTTCCTGGGTGCCCGCGCCCCAGGAGGTGTTCGTCCGCATCGACCCCGAGCTGGTCACCGGACGCGAGGTCCTCGGCGGACACCCGCTGAACGGGGTGCGCTTCCCGTCCTGAACGACCTGTGGCGGCGTCCCGCGGTGTGACGGTGCCGCTCCGGACGGAGACGATCACGGCATCCGACCCCGTGCGCTACCGCGTCCCGCGGCAGATCACGGCATCCGACCCCGTGCGCTACCGCGTCCCGCGGCCGGGTACTACCGTGGCACATGATCGGTGTGGAGGTCCGTGCAACCCGAGGAGCACACGTGGGAAGCCCCGAGGACGTCCGCGTACGTCTGCCCCATCTGCGGCTGGACGAGCTGCTGGAGGAGCTTCAGGCACGGCTGGACGCGGCTCGCGGCACCCGTGACCGGGTGCACAGTCTGCTGGAGGCGGTGCTGTCGGTCGGCCGCGAACTGGACCTCGAACAGGCCCTGCACAGCATCGTGGAGGCGGCGGCGGTGCTCGTCGACGCGGAGTACGCGGCACTCGGCGTGATCGGCCCGGACGGCAAGGGCCTGTCCGCGTTCCACACCATCGGGGTGAGCGAGGAGCAGATCGCCGAGATCGGCCCGTACCCCGAGGGCCACGGCATCCTGGGCGAGCTGATCCACCACCCCGAGCCGCTGCGCCTCGCGAAGATCAGCGACCACCCCTCCTCGTACGGCTTCCCGCCGCACCACCCGCCGATGAACACGTTCCTCGGTGTCCCGATCCGGGTGCGCGACCAGGTCTTCGGCAACCTGTACCTGACAGAGAAGCACGGCGGCGCCCAGTTCGACGAGGAGGACGTCTCGGTCACGCTCACGCTGGCCGTGGCCGCCGGAGTCGCCATCGACAACGCCCGCCTGTACGCCGAGTCCCGGCTCCGCGAGCGCTGGTTGCGGGCGAACGCGGAGATCGCCCACAGCCTGATGTCGGGGGGAGCCCCCGCCGAGGTCCTTGGCCTGATCGCGGAACGGGCGGGCGAGATCACGCAGTCGGCCCTGGCGGCGGTCGCGCTGCCCATGGCGGACACCGGTTCGCTCGCGGTGGAGATCGCGGTGGGGATGGACGCCGACGCGCACCGCGGACTCGTCCTGCCCATGGACCGGAGCCTGATGGGTCTGGCGTTCTCCGCCGCGGCACCGGTCTCCACCGCGGACGTCACCCGGGACGACCGCGTCTGCATGGACCCCCCGCGCTTCGGCGGACTGGGACCCGCCGTCGCCGTGCCCATCGGCACGGGCGACGCGGGCGCGCGCGGCGTGGTGCTGCTGGCGCGTGCGGAGGGCGGACCGGCGTTCACGCAGACGGAGACGGAGACCCTGCAAGGCTTCGCCGCCCAGGCGGCCGTCGCGATGGAGCTCGCGGAACGCCGTCAGGCCGCCGAGCAGGTCGCGGTCCTCGAAGACCGTGACCGCATCGCCCGCGACCTGCACGATCTCGCAATCCAGCGCCTGTTCGCCACCGGCATGACCCTGCAGAGCGCGGGCCGGTTCATCGAGCACCCGGAGGCCTCCGAACGCGTGACGCGCGCGGTGGACGACCTCGACGAGACCATCAAGATCATCAGGTCGACGATCTTCGGCCTGCGGAGCCGCGACGGTTCCCGGGAAGCCGGCCTGCGGGCGCGCGCCGTGCGCGTCGTCGGCGAGGCGGCGCCGGTCCTGGGCTTCGCCCCCAGCGTGCGGATGGAGGGCCTGCTGGACACCGACGTGCCGAGGGAGACCGCGGAGCACGTGGTGGCCGTCCTCTCCGAGGCCCTGACCAACATCGCCCGCCACGCCCGCGCCAGCCGGACCGAGGTGGTCCTGGCCACGGACGGGCGGGAGGTACGCCTGACGGTCACCGACAACGGCGTGGGCGTCCCGGCCGGGGGCCGCCGGAGCGGGCTGCGCAACATGGCCGAGCGCGCCGAGCAGTCGGGCGGCCGCATGGAACTGGACGCCCCGGAGGGCGGCGGCACCACGATCACCTGGTCGGTCCCGCTGCGCAGGTCCTAGACCTCGGCATCAGCGAAGGCGCACTGGGGGCCGTCACCTCGCGGCGGCTCGAGGGCGGCTTCCTCGGGTACGCCGCCCTGCCGCCCCCTCATCGCGGCACACCCGGGTCGCCGCCCCGCGGCTGCTCAGCGGCGGCACACTCGGGTCTGCCACCCCGCAGCCGCTCAGCAGCGGCACACCCGGGTCCGTCACCCTTCAGCCCCTCAGCGCCACCCGGCTGCCGTACCGCCCCCGTGGGTTCCGCGCAACCGGCCGTGCGGGCTGCCCGATGGCCCCGCACGCCGCACACTGGTGGAGTGACCGGCATGAGCGACCGCCCGATCGCCGACTACGCGCTGCTCTCCGACTGCCAGACCGCCGCGCTGGTCAGTCGTGACGGTTCCGTCGACTGGCTGTGTCTCCCGCACTTCGACTCCCGGTCCGTGCTGGGGCGGCTGCTCGGCCCGGAGGCGGGGCACTGGTCGATCCGCCCGGCCGGCCCGTACACCTCACGGCGCGAGTACCTGGACCGCACGCTGGTGCTGCGCACGGAGTTCCGCACCGACGGCGGACTGGTCACGCTCACCGACGCCCTCGCCTCCGGTCTCGACCAGCGCGGCCACGACCTCGGCCGGGACGCCCCGCACGCCCTCCTGCGCCTGGTGGAGTGCGTCGAGGGCGAGGTGGACATCGACATCGAGTTCGCTCCCAGACCGGAATACGGAGTCGTCCGCCCGCTGCTCATCGCGCAGGAGGGCGGACTGCACTGCCGCGGCGGCCCGGACACTCTGGGGCTGTGCTCCCCGGTGCCCCTGCGCATCACCGACATGGCCCGCGGCCGGCACAGGATGCGCGCGGGGGAGAGCGTGGCTTTCGCGCTGCACCAGGTGCGGGCGGGCGGCGGCCCCGAGCTGTGGACCCAGACGGACATCCACACGCACCTGCGCGACACCGTCCGCGGCTGGTGTTCCTGGTCGGAACTCCACCAGACGTACCAGGGCCCCTGGGCGCGGCTCGTCCAGCTGAGCGGCCTCGTCCTCCAGGGACTCACCTTCCAGCCGACCGGGGCGATCATCGCCGCGCCCACCACCTCACTGCCGGAATCAGTCGGCGGCGTACGCAACTGGGACTACCGCTTCGCCTGGGTCCGGGACGCCTCCTTCACCCTGGACGCCCTGTGGGTCGCGGCCTGCCCGGACGAAGCCGAGGCGTTCTTCCGGTGGATGGCGCACGCCGCCGCGAGTGACCCCAGCAGACCCGCGCCGATGCAGATCATGTTCGGCATCCGGGGTGAACGCGACCTCAGCGAACGCCAGTTGCCGCATCTGCCCGGCTGGCGCGGCAGTCGTCCGGTCCGCGTCGGCAACGACGCCTGGCAGCAGAGCCAGCTCGACGTCTACGGCGAACTCCTCTCCGCCGCCCACCGATTGCGCCGGTACCTCGGTGATCTCGACGCTCCCACAAAGGCGTTCCTCGCGGGCTGCGCCGACGCCGCCGTCACGCACTGGCGGTCACCCGACCAGGGCATCTGGGAGATTCGCGGCGAGGCACGGCACTTCGTGTACTCCAAGCTCATGTGCTGGGTCGCCGTCGACCGCGCGATCCGGCTGGCCGACGAACTCGACGCCGGTGATCGGGTCGCCGACTGGGCGCGGGCCCGGGACGACATCCGCGCGGAGATCGAGCAGCGCGGCTGGAGCGACACGGCAGGCGCCTACACGCAGAGCTTCGGTTCCGACGTCCTGGACGCCTCAGTGCTGACGATGCCCATCGTCGGGTTCGTCGCCGCCGACGCACCCCGGATGCGCGCCACCATCGACGCCGTCCGGGAACGGCTCACCGGCCCCGACGGGCTCGTCCACCGCTATCTGCCCCAGCACGACGGTCTGCCCGGAGGCGAAGGCGCGTTCCTGCTCTGCACGTTCTGGCTGGCCCAGGCCCTCGCCCTGGCCGGGGACCTCGAAGCGGCGCGCGACCTCTTCGAGCGCGCGGCAGGCTGCGCCAACGATCTGGGGCTGATGTCCGAGGAGGTCGACCCGGTCGGCGGGGAACTGCTCGGCAACTTCCCGCAGGCCTTCAGCCACATCGGCCTCGTCAACGCCGCCTGGGCCATCCACCAGGCCACCCCGCTCGACGGCTGACACCGAGCCCTCGGAAAGACGTGGCCCCTACGGGCCCCCGGGTGTGATCATGTCCGGATGCTCTTCCGCGCTGCCACGGCAGACCCCATAGACCTCGACCGTGCCACCGCTTACGCGGCCGACGGACCCATACCCGCCCTGAGCGCGGAGAGAATCCGTGAGGAACTCGCGAGCAACCAGTTCCGTCCCGAGTGGATCTGGTTCGCCGAGGACGAGAGCGGGGAGATCCTGGCGCGCGCCCTCTGGTGGGGCCGCGCCGACAGCACACGGCCCATCGCACTCGACTGCCTCCAGGTGCGTGCCGGTGTCACCGACCCGGTCGGTGCAGCCGTCGGACTGCTCACCGCCGGCCACGCCGCCTTCGGAGCGGTGCCCGTCTACAACATCTCCCTGCCCGCCGACTGGCGGAACAGCCCCGCCCTGGTCGAGGCGGTCACCTGGCGCAGGAAGGCGGCGGCCGACTCCGGCCTCAGCAACGAGATCGAGCGACTGCGCTACGAGTGGACCCCGGCAGCCGGCGTCCCCGAGTCCGCGGGGAGGCTCGTCTTCCGGGAGGGCACGGACGAGGAGTTCCTCGACGCGTTCGTCCGGCTCTCGGCGGGGAGCCTGGATCTGCACACGCGCAACGAACTCCGGTCGACGGACGCCGAGCAACTGGCCCGCGAAGACATCGAGTTCTACCGCGACTGCCCCGGCGAGCGCTCCTGGTGGCGCCTCGCCGAGCTGCCGGACGGCACCCCGGCGGGCCTGGCCATCCCCTCGGCGACCCCCTACCACCGCAACGTCGGATACCTGGGCGTGGTCCCCGAGCTGCGCGGACAGGGGCTGATCGACGAGATCCTCGCCGAGATCACCCGGTTCCACGCCGGTGAGGGCGCCGACCGCATCACCGCCACGACGGACACGGTGAACACCCCGATGGCCGCCGCGTTCGAGCGCGCCGGCTACCGGACGACGGAGATCCGACTCGTCCTGGAACCGCCGACGCGGTGAGCCCATGAGGCCGCCTCCTGGAAGCGGAAGCCTGCGCGGCCGATGGCCGGAAGGGTGGGGTATTCGTCGTTGCGGCCACCGCGATCGCCGCGAAGGATTGACCCCATGAGCAGCGGCTCGCGCCGCCGACGACTTCGGCCCACGCCGTCGCGGCGGGTGCGAGCGCTGGAGTCGGCCATGAAAGGGCAGGCAATGCAGATCGCGATCGTCCTCTTCGAACGCTTCACCGCGCTGGACGCGGTGGGACCCTACGAGATGCTGTGCCGCATCCCGGGCGCCGAGACCGTCTTCGTGGCCGAGCAGGCAGGTCCCGTACGCAACGACCGGGGCGACCTGGTGCTCGTCGCGGAGAGGGGATTCGGGGAAGTGGCGACGCCCGACATCGTCGTCGTGGTCGGCGGGCCCGGTCAGTCCGCCCAGATGGAGAACGAGGTGCTGCTCGACTGGCTGCGCACGGTCGACCGCACCAGCACCTGGACGACGTCGGTGTGCACGGGCTCCCTCCTGCTCGCGGCGGCCGGGCTCCTGCGCGGACGCCGGGCCACCTCGCACTGGCTGGCGCTCGACACCCTGGCCGCGTTCGGCGCCGAGCCGACCGGCGAACGCGTCGTCACGGACGGCAAGTTCATCACCGCGGCCGGCGTCTCCGCCGGGATCGACATGGGCCTCACCCTGGTCGGCAGGGTCGCCGGCGACGACCACGCGCGGACGGTCCAACTGGCAACCGAGTACGACCCCCGCCCACCGTACGACGCCGGCTCACCCGAGAAGGCCCCGGCGGCGGTGGTGGAGAAACTGCGTGCCGGAAGCCGGTTCATCCTGCGGTAGGGCTCAGCACCGGCCTTGCTCGGCATCCGCGAAGGCGTCCAACTGGATAACCGGCAGGCCAATGCGGGCTCGGCGTGCCGTCATCGCTCATGTGCGCCCGTTGCCAGATCTTGTTCCAGTTGAACGGGGTCTCCGGCACGAACCGGTGCCGCTGCCCGCACGGACATGGCGTCAGCGCCCGCGCGCACCCAGGGCACCGCTCGACCCAACCGTGCCCGGTCGAGCGCAGCACTCGTGGTCCCTCATCCCCGCAAGCCGGGCAGCCGGGCGGCTCGGCACCGTCCAAGATCGCGTTCTGCCGCTGGACGTACTCGGTCAGGCGCAGCGACGGGTGGCGAAACGGGTCTTCGAACCAGGCACGGTCGGGGCTTTCCCACCAGTTCCGAAGCCACCACGGCCGAGGGTCCGGTACAGCCCGCCGCCCAGCCTGCCTCTCCGCCCGGCGCTGCGCGGCGTACTCGTCTGCGCGCACGAGCCACAGCACCCGCGCCTCGTGCAGTTCCTCCACCGCCCGCGCCAGCGCGTCCGGGTCCGTCTCCAACCGACGGGGGATCGCGGCGCTGAGCGTGAGGTGGTGGTATGTCGCCCGCAAGCCATAAGGAGCAAAAACGGTGAGGCAAGTGCGCAACGCGCTGTGCCGCCGGTGGAGGGGGAGCCGGGCGTCGTGCACGTGCGCTCGGTGGGTCAGGAAGCTGGTCATGGCGTAGGTGCCAGGTCCAGTGCCCGTGCCAGAGCGGCAGTGACGGCGCCAGCGTGTGCCGGCAGGTGTTGTTCAGCCCAGGTTTCGGCAAGGCTGAGGAAGTCCTGCAGATCCTGCTGGGCGCCGGTGACGAGCATCCGTATCTGGTCTACTGACAGCTCGATCACCGGGCTGCTGTCCGTCCCGTGAGCGTCGAGCGTCAGCCGGACGATGTCGCCAAGACGTTCGGCCATCGAGGACGGATCGTGCCCGAAGTAGGAGCAGCCGGTGCCGTTAAGCACCTCCAGCCAGTCGCGCCAGGTCTCCAGGCCGTTGCAGCAGCCCGGCTCGACGAAGACGGTGTCGGTGGCGTTGTCGGTCACTCGGAAACCGCCGGAGGCGAGCAGATCAGGCATGGTGAGCAGCCCGTGCAGAAAGGCGCCGAGCGGGTCGGTCGGGCACGGTCCGTGCTCCCCCTCCGACTCGAAGTCGTTGCAGTGGGCGATCTGCATGACCGCCGTGCCGACCTCCGCCGGAGTCAGCTCCCCGTTCAGCACGAGGTAGCCAAATGGCTCGTGCTCTCCCACCGGCCAGAGCGCGAAGTCGTCGGCAGGGGAGATCTCCAGAACGGGTTGCATCACCATCACAGGGGGATGATGCCGGACCCACTGCTACACCGCCACGGGCTTTCAGCTGCCATCGGGCTCGGGAACGGGCCCGCTGCACGGGCAGTTTTCAGCGGGAGATTCGACCACCGCACCAAAGCGCCGGAGCACACCTGCCGGACGATACGACAGCCCCCTGACAACTCCCCGCCGACGGAGAGACTCCCTCGGAGTCGGCGTAGGCCACGACCCGACGTCCGCAAGTGACATCCACCATGCGCTCAACCGGTTTCGTGCAGCTTCTCGGGCCGCCGCCGCATTATTGACTAAACCCATACTCAACCGCCCGTCTCCTGCTAGACAACGTTGTCAGCTCGCGTCAGAGTGTCAGTGCCGGGATGTCGATCCCGTTCTCACTCCTCGAAGGGCTGACGTGATGGTCGTGTACGGAGCACTCGACATCGGTGGTACGAAGATCGCCGGGGCACTCGTCGACCCGCGGGGACGGCTCGTCACCCGCGCCCAACGCCCCACGCCCGCAAGGGAGTCGGCCGAAATCCTGATGGGAGCGGTCACGGCCGTGCTGGACGAGCTGTCCGCGCACCCGGCCTGGCCGACCCTCACCCGCATGGGTATCGCGAGCGCGGGACCGGTCGACACCGTCGCCGGAAGCGTGAGCCCCGTCAACATCCCCGGCTGGCGCGGCTTTTCCCTGGTCGACCGGGTCCGGTCGCACCCGCGCGTGCCCGCTCACGTGACTCCCGTCCTGGTCGGGGACGCCGTCGCCATGACCGCGGCGGAACACTGGCGGGGAGCCGCTCGCGGAGTGGACAACGCCCTGTGCATGGTGGTCTCCACCGGTGTGGGCGGCGGCCTGGTCCTCGATGGACGGCTCCATGCCGGGCGGTCGGGCAACGCGGGCCACATCGGGCACATCTCCGTCGATCTGAACGGGCCGGAATGCCCCTGTGGCGCGCGGGGATGCGTGGAAGGCCATGCCAGTGGGACGGCGATCGCCGCACGTGCGCTGGCGGCGGGCTGGACGCCACCCCAAGGAGTCGCGGCCACCGCGGCCGCCGTCGCGGCGGCAGCCCGGGACGGTGACGACACCGCTCGGGCCGTCTACGAGCTGGCGGCGCAGGCCCTGGCCGCGGGGATCGCCGCCACGGCCGCGTTGGTGGAACTCGACCTCGTGGTCATCGGCGGGGGAGTGGCGCAGGCGGGAGACACGTTGTTCGAGCCGCTGCGCCGATGGATGAAGCGCTACGCCGTCCTCGACTTCGTCCGTGACCTCCAGGTCGTCCCCGCTGAACTCGCCTTGGACGCGGGGCTCATCGGCGCCGCGGCAGCCGCTTCCCACGCCTCGCCGGCGGACCCGAAGGACCCGAACGACCCGGCGGACTCGGCGGAGGCGACCGGGAGGGGCGAAACGCGAACCGCGGAAGCACGCCGACTGCTGCCCGGTGCCGCGGAAGCGCAGCCGCGTACCGGGGTTGCGTGTTCGCTGTGGAATCCCGCTCCCAACTCGTCCATGTAGGACAGGAACTGGCCTAGACGGATCGTAGTGTCCTCATGTCGCGAAAGACTACGAAGGGGACGAAACGATGAGCGCCGAACCGATGGGTCACGCCGCACCCCAGGGTTACACCAGCGTCGCGCCGTGGGTGGTCACCGACGACACCGGGGAGCTGCTCGACTTTGTCAGCGCCGCGTTCGGCGGCGAGGAGATCGCTCGGGTGTCTGTCGAGGACGGCAGCATCGGCCACGGTGAGATCCGAGTCGGCGACACGGTCGTGCTGGCCTTCGACCGGCGCCCCGACTGGCCGGCGATGCCGTCGCTGCTGCGGGTCTACGTCCCGGACGCGGACGCCGCCATGGCCGCCGCCCTCGCCCATGGGGCGGAACTCGTCACCGAGGTCGCGGACAGTGCGTGGGGAGATCGCGGCGGGAGGGTGCGGGACCCGTTCGGCAACATCTGGTGGGTGATGAGCCGGGTCGAGGACGTCGCACCCGACGTCGCCTGGCAACGCATGACCGAGCCGAAGTACGCCGAGGCGATGCGCAGGGGCCAGGAGACCCTGGACGCCGCGCTGAGCGGCCGTGAGAAGGGCGTGGCCAGCGCACCGCGACGACCGACGTCCTGAGTCCGACCAGCCCTCGGTTCCGGAGCCGAAGACCGCTGAGAACCGGTGGTACTTCGACCTGAAGGTCGGTGGGGGCCGTGACGTCCCCGCAGCACGGTGGCGCCGGATCCGTTCCACCGTGGCCTTGACCCGCTGTGCACGGACGTCCAGGGCGCCGTGACGTTCGGCGCCCGGTGACAAAGGCCCCTCCGCGTCACCTCTGTATTCCGCCCTGGAACTGAACTCCTACTAAACTTAACCGGTTTTGCTCGGACGGTTGCCCTGGCGGAGGTCTCCTCCTAGCCTCTCTCCCAGCCGCTGATCGAAGATGTCCGCCATCACTCCCGCATTACCGGTGAGGGGAACGTGTGGCGGTCTTCATCGGTGATGCGCCGTCCCGCTGTCCGGTGTGAGCCGCACGCCGAATGCCCGGGCAGCGGGACCTCATGCGGTACGCGTACTCCCTTTCACCAGCCCTGGCCGGGGTGGCGAGAGGAGCGGACATGTCCGTGCCCCGCCGGGGACGACCGGGCGAACCGTACGAACAGCCCCGCGGTGAACGGCGGTGCCGTACGGCCGAACGCGTATCGGGCGCGACCGACACGAGCGATCACCTTGGGAGCAGCAATGAGAAGAAGACTGGCCACCGCGGCGGGAGCGCTGCTGGCCATGGCGGCCTCGCTACTGGCCGCGCCGACCGTCGCTCAGGCGCAGACACGGGCGGAACAGGGGTTCCACGTCGGCGACGGCCGCCTGCTGGACGCGAACGGCAAGGATTTCGTCCTGCGCGGGGTGAACCACGCCCACGCCTGGTACCCCACCAGGACGCCTCAGGCGCTGAAGGACATCAAGGCGCTGGGTGCCAACTCGGTGCGCGTGGTCCTCGCCACGGGGGACCGCTGGACCAAGAACGACGCCACCGACGTGGCCGCGGTGATCAGCCGGTGCAAGGAGAACCGGCTGGTCTGCGTCCTGGAGGCGCACGACACCACCGGTTACGGGGAGCAGGCCGGCGCGGTCTCGCTGTCCCGGGCGGTCGACTACTGGCTGAGCATCCAGGACGTACTGAAAGGCCAGGAGAAGTACGTCATCCTGAACCTGGGCAATGAACCGCACGGCAACTCCGGCTATGAAGCGTGGACTTCGGACACGCAGAACGCCATCACGCGGATACGGGCGGCCGGAATCCGTCACACGCTCATGGCCGACGCCCCCAACTGGGGCCAGGACTGGGCGTTCACCATGCGGGACAACGCCGCGAAGGTGTTCGCCGCCGACCCGGACCGCAACACCGTGTTCTCGATCCACATGTACGGGGTCTTCGACACGGCAGCCGAGGTGAACGATTACCTGAACCGGTTTATTACCCAACACCTTCCCCTTGTGGTCGGCGAGTTCGGTGACGCCCACTCGGACGGCAATCCGGACGAGGACGCCATCATGGCCGCCTCCCAGCGCCTGGGACTCGGCTACCTGGGCTGGTCGTGGAGCGGGAACGGCGGCGGTGTCGAGTACCTCGATCTGTCGACCGACTTCGACGCCTCCAAGCTCACCGCCTGGGGCCGGCGTCTCTTCGAGGGTGCCGACGGCATCAGGCAGACCGCGCGGGAGGCGAGTGTGTTCACAGCGGTCCCCGACGACGGTTCCACCGGCGGGAGTTGTGCGGTCGGCTACCGGCTCAGCGACTGGGGCAACTGGTTCAACGCGGACGTGACCGTGCGCAACACCGGCACCACCGCGGTGAAGGGCTGGCGGCTCGACTTCGCCTTCCCCGGGCAGCAGAAGGTCAACTCCGTCTGGAACGCCAGGGCCACACAGGACGGCAGCCAGGTGCGGGCCGTCAACGAGTCCTGGACTGAGACCATTCCCGCAGGAGGCACGGTGAGCTTCGGCTTCAACGGCTCGTCCACCGGAGCCAACGGTGTTCCTGCGAGCTTCACGCTCAACGGCGTGGTTTGCGCCGGGAGTTGACGCTCGACACGGATACAGGGCCGCATTCCCCGGGAGTGCGGCCCTGCGGGTGTTCCCCCGGCTAGGAACCGGTGCCGGGCGCCCTGGCGGTGGATCCCCTGGGCGTCAACGTGGGTGTCGGTGCCTGGTGCGGGCCGGTGTGCGTACCGTTGATGACGTCGAAGAGGACGCGTGCCACCTCGGCGCCGAAGTGGTGTACGTCGTGGCTCATCGCCGAGAGCGTCGGATGGGTGATCCGGCACAGCTGGGAGTCGTCCCAGGCGATGAGGGACAGGTCGTCGGGGACCGTGAATCCCATCTCGGCCGCGACGCCCGCGCCGGCGACCGCCATGATGTCGTTGTCGTAGACGATGGCGGTCGGCCGGTCCGTGGCGAGCAGCAGCGAGCGGGTGGCGCGGGCGCCCTCCTTCTCGTCGAAGCCCGTCGCGATCTGCTTGGCCTCCTCAAGGCCGAGCTCACGCGTCGTGGACGCGAAGGCACGCGCTCGGATGGCGCTGTGTCCGAGATTCGCGGGACCGCCGACGCGGGCGATCCTGCGGTGGCCGAGGGCCGCCAGGTAGCGGACGGCCTCGCCCACGGCGGAGGCGTCGTCGGTCCACACCGCCGGGAAGGGCCCGGTCAGCGAGGGGTGACCCACGGCGACGGCGGGCAGGCCCGTGCCCTGCAGCGACGGCAGCCGGGGATCGTCCTCACGGAAGTCCACCAGGATCGCCCCGGCGATCATCCGGCCGCCCCACCACGCCTTGTAGAGGGCGATCTCCTCGTCGAGGTCGCGCACCAGCCGCAGCAGCAGCGAGCACGACCGCTCCGCCAGGACACTCTCGATGCCGGAGATGAAGTCCATGTAGAACGGTTCGAGGCCGAGCAGCCGGGCGGGCCGGCACAGGGCGAGGCCCACGATGTCCACCCGCTGGTTGGACAGGTTGCGCGCCGTGGCGCTGGGCGCCCACCCCAGCTCCCGGGCCGCCTCGAAGATCCGCTCGCGGGTGGCGGCGGAGACCCCTGGCTTGTGGTTGAAGGCGAGTGACACCGCACCCTTGGACACCCCGGCCCGTGCCGCGACGTCCTTGATGGTGACCCGTTCCGGCGCGCTGCTCATGAAGCGTCCACACAGAACAGGGCGGCCCTCACGTCGTGCACGTCGACCGGTCCGCAGCCGGTGACCCGCAGGCGCGTCTGCTCGCCGGGCAGCAGGGTCTGGAGGCCGCGGTCGCAGTGGGCGGCCGGGGCGAGCCGGTCGGGCTGGAGCAGCAGATCTCGGACGAGGGTACGGGCGGTGACCACGATGTCGACTCTATCCTCCCGCCCGTCCACCGGCTTCACCTCGACGTCGTACTCCGGCCCGGGGTACGCGAAGTCCTTGTCCGGGACGGCGAAGTGGAGCGCGCGCAGCCCGTCGGCGTCGGCGACCAGGAACTCCTTCGCGGACTGCTCGCCCGGGGCGAGACCGTCGGCCACGGGGAGCCGGACGACCGCGCGGGGGGCGGCCGTAACGTCCAGGACGCTCTCCCGGACCGTGGTGCCGTCCGACGCGCAGCGACGCAGCGTCACCGCGGTGCGCCACGGACTGGCGGACTGGTTGACGACGGCGAGCACGAGGGCGTCGCCGTCGGGCTGCAGGGTCAGCAGCCGGTCGGCGTACACCCGGCGCAGCTCGTGGTGGAGCGGCTTCACCCGCCCGTCGCCGTCGATGGCGGCCCAGGAAGTGACCGGCCAGCAGTCGTTGAGCTGCCAGACGATCGTGCCGGCGCAGCGGGGCCAGTGCGAGCGCCAGTGCTCGACGCCCGCCGCGACCGCGCGTGCCTGGACGAGCTGGGTCAGGTAGTGCCAGCGGTCGAAGTCGCCCTCCGGCAGCGGGAAGTGGCGGGCGACGCCGCGGTCGAGCTTGCCGTTGCCGTCCTCGGCCTTCTGGTGGTGGAGCATGCCGGGGGAGCCGGGGGCGAGTCGCTCGCCGGGCAGGGCGCGCCGCAGGGTGGCCACGGCCGGGGGCGCCTGCCAGCCGAACTCCGCGACGAACCGGGGCACGTTCGCCCGGTACTCGGCGTAGTCCTGGCGGTTCCAGACCTCCCACGAGTGATGGGTGCCGTGCGCCGGGTCGTTGGGATGGTGGTCCCAGGAGCCGGACCAGGGGCTACCGGCGGCGTAGGGGCGGGTCGGGTCGAGTTCGGCGACGACGCGGGGGAGCAGGCCGAGGTAGTAGCCCTCGCCCCAGGAGTCGCCCGCGAGGACGTCCTCCCAGTCCCAGTCGCGGAAGCCCCAGAGGTTCTCGTTGTTGCCGTTCCACAGAACCAGTGAGGGGTGCGGCATCAGCCGGACAACGTTGTCGCGGGCCTCGGCCTCGATCTCGCCGCGCAGGGGCTGTTCCTCGGGGTAGGCGGAGCAGGCGAAGAGGAAGTCCTGCCAGACCATGAGGCCCAGTTCGTCGCACGCCTCGTAGAAGGCGTCGTCCTCGTAGATGCCGCCGCCCCAGACGCGCACCAGGTCGACGTTGGCCTCGGCGGCCTGGGTGAGCCGCGTCCGGTAACGCTCGGCGGTGATCCGGGACGGGAAGGCGTCGTCCGGGATCCAGTTGACCCCGCGGGCGAAGACGCGCACTCCGTTGACGACGAGGGTGAAACCGGTGCCGTGCTCGTCGGCCGAGCGGTCGAGTTCGACGGTGCGGAAGCCGATGCGGCGGCTCCAGGTGTCGAGAGGGCGCCCGGCGTCGTCGCTGAGGGCTATGTCGAGTTCGTACAAGGGCTGTTCGCCGTAACCGCGGGGCCACCACAGGCGCGGCTCGGGCACCTCCAGGCGCAGTACCGCTTCGTCGCCGGTGAGGACGGCCTCGGTGCGGGCGCCCGCGATCCGGGCCTCGACGCGCAGCGGACGCCCCTGTCCCTGGGCGGTGCGTTCGAGTTCCAGGCGCACCTCGACGTGCCCGGTGCCGCGGTCCAGGGTCACCAGGGGGCGTACCCGGTCGATGCGGGCGGTGGACCAGTGCTCCAGTCCGACGGGCCGCCAGATACCGGCGGTGACGAGGGTGGGTCCCCAGTCCCAGCCGAAGTTGCAGGCCATCTTGCGTATGTACTGCGACGGTTCGGGATAGACGTTGGGCCGTTCACCGGTGACGGCGCGCACGGCTGCGGCCTCGTCGTAGGCGGAGGCGAAGCGGACCTCCAGATCGCCGGTGCGGCCCGTGACGTCGAAGCGGTAGCGGCGGTGCATGTTGCGGGTCGTGCCGACGGGCCGGCCGTCCAGGGTGATGGACGCGGCCGTGTCCAGGCCGTCGAACACCAGGTCCGTGCGCTCGTGCGCGCTGTCGTGCGCGAGGGGGCGTACGTAGGTCCAGGCGCGGCGGCCCACCCAGGCGAGGTCGGTCTCGTTGAGGCCGATGAAGGGGTCGGGGATGGCGCCTGCGGCCAGCAGGTCGGTGTGGACGCAGCCGGGCACCGCGGCCTTCAGCAGTTCCTCGCCATGGCGCAGGCTCCAGCCCTCGGTGAGCTGGGTGACGTCCTTCATGGTGCGGCTCCAATCGCCTGACTCAGGCCGGTGGATGGACAACGGCCGTCAACCTAGCCCGCTGATCAAGCTCTGTCCATAAACCGGTCTAGTCCCTCTCTGGCCGGTCGTGTCCGCGATCAGTGCACGTGATGGGCTATGCGGTGACCGCTCCGGTAACGATTGGGCATCGTGCTGGAAATCTGAGCTTTACCGGTTAACCGCCTACTGGCATAGTGCCGACATCCCACCCGCAGAGCTGAGCCGCACACCTGAAGGAGCTGGGCGCATGAGGAACAAGAAGACGCTGACGGGAGCGCTTCTGGCCGTCGCGATCCTGACCGTCGCCGGATGCAGTGGCCAGGGCGCCGCGTCCGGCGAGGAGGCGAAGGCACCCGCCGACCCCGCCGACGCCTCGGGCACCATCAAGGTCCTGACGCACCGCACCGACCTCGTCCAGAACGGGACGATGGACAAGTACGCGGCCGAGTTCAACAAGATCTACCCCGAGGTGAAGGTGAAGTTCGAGGCCCTCACCGACTACGAGGGCGAGGTCAAGATCCGGATGAACACCGAGGACTACGGCGACGTCCTGATGATCCCGGCCGTCATCGCCAAGAACGACTACCCGAAGTTCTTCGCCCCGCTCGGCTCGGCCGGGGAACTGGGCTCCAAGTACCGCTTCAGTGACAAGACCGAGGTGGGGGGCAAGGTCTACGGCGTCACGACCTTCGGCACCGCCAACGGCTTCCTGTACAACAAGGCCGTCTGGAAGAAGGCCGGCATCACCAAGTGGCCCACCACGCCAGGGCAGTTCGTCGCCGACCTGAAGGCGATCGAGTCCAGGACGGACGCCGTGCCCTACTACACCAACTTCAAGGACGGATGGCCGCTGACCGCGTGGAGCAACAACATCGGCTCCGTCACCTGCGACGCCGAGGCCAACGACAAGCTCGCCGGACCGGTCTCCCCGTGGAAGCGCGGCGGCGAGCTGCACACGATCGACTCGCTCCTCCACGACATCGTCAAGGGTGACCTGTCCGAGAAGGACCCCAACACCACCAACTGGGAGTCGTCCAAGGGCCTGATCGCCCAGGGCAAGGTCGCCACCATGCACTTGGGGTCCTGGGCCATCACGCAGATGCGCGACGCGGCGAAGAAGGCCGGCACCGACCCCGACGACATCGGCTTCATGCCCTTCCCGACCCAGAAGGACGGCACGTACTGCGCGATGCTCGCCTCCGACTACCAGCAGGCGGTCAACGTCCATTCCGACGAGAAGGCCGCCGCCCGGGCCTGGATCGACTGGTTCACCGAGAAGTCCGGCTTCTCTGCCAAGGAGGGCGCCGTCCCCGCCCTGAAGTCCGCCGCCATGCCGAGCACGCTCAAGGACTTCGTTGACAACGATGTCACCTTCCTGGAGCGCTCCGAGGCGAAGACCGGCGACGTCAACTCCATAGACAACGCCGCCGAGATCGGCCTCACGAAGCCGGACTACCGGCAGAAGCTCGTCGACACCGCGCGCGGTGCGCAGAAGGGCAGCCTCGACGACTTCTTCGCGGACCTCGACAAGAGGTGGAACGAGGCGGCCGAGACCGCCGGTTCCTGACCGTCGGCCGACCCTGCCCTCCAGCAGTACGGCCCCGCCCGGACCGGCGGACGGGGCCGACCGCCCGTAGCGGACCAGCGGACGACGAAAGGCCCGACATGACCGAGACGACAGAAACGGCACCGGCCAAGGTGCCACGCACCGCCGCCCCACCCGGCCGGACGGCGCGCCGCCCCCCGCTTCCCCGCGGCGGACCGCGGAACGGGCGCCTGCTGCGCCGCCTCACCCCGTGGCTCTTCCTCGCGGTCCCCCTGGTCCTGCTGGTCACGTTCACCTACGTGCCCGTGGGCAACATGGTCTTCTACAGCTTCACCGACTGGGACGGAGTGAGCCCCGACCGGAACGTCACGGGCTTCGACAACTACCGGCAGATCTTCACCAGGCCGGAGCTGTTCCGGGTGTTCTTCGTCAGCTCCTACTACCTCGCGGCGTCCGCCGTGCAGATCGTGGTCGCCCTGTACTTCGCGACCGTCCTCAGCTTCGACCTGCGCTTCCGGAACCTCTTCAAGGGGATCCTGTTCTTCCCCTACCTCGTCAACGGCGTCGCCATCGGGTTCGTCTTCCTGTACTTCTTCCAGGACGGCGGCACGCTGGACTCGGTGCTGTCCTGGTTCGGAGCCGGCTCCGGCCACGCGTGGCTGGGCGACCCCGCGTCGGCCAACACCTCGCTCGCCGGCGTGTCGGTGTGGCGCTACTCCGGGCTCAACTTCGTCCTGTTCCTGGGTGCGATCCAGTCGATCCCCGCGGAACTGTACGAGGCGGCCCAACTGGACGGAGCCACCCGGTGGCAGCAGTTCCGCCATCTCATCGCGCCGAGCATCCGGCCGGTGCTCAGTCTCAGCGTCATCCTCGCGATCTCGGGTTCCCTGTCGGTCTTCGAGATCCCCTACATCATGACCGGCGGCGCCACCGGCACGTCGACCTTCGTGATCCAGACGGTCAAGCTCGCCTTCCAGTTCAACAAGACGGGCCTGGCGTCGGCCGCCGCCGTCGTCCTGCTCCTGATCATCCTGCTGATCACCTGGATCCAGCGCCGCCTCGTGCCCGACGAGAAGGTGGACCTCGTATGACCGCGTCCCCGCACACCCGGTCCCGCCGCCGCGTGGCACCGGCACTGACCTACCTGTCCCTGATCGTCGCGTCGCTGATCATCATGGTGCCGCTCGTCGTCGTCTTCCTGACCTCCCTCAAGACGTCGAAGGAGGTCACCGACGGAGGCGCACTGTCCCTGCCGGGGAACTGGCTCAACTTCGGCAACTACGCGACGGCGTTCACCGACGGCAAGATGCTGACGGCCTTCGGGAACACCGCGTTCATCCTGCTGTTCTCGATCACGGGGACGGTCCTCATCGGCTCGATGACGGCGTACGCCATCGACCGTTTCGTGTTCCGGGCGAAGAAGCCGGTCATGGCGCTGTTCCTGATCGCCACCCTGGTCCCCGGAGTCACCACGCAGGTCGCCACCTTCCAAGTGGTCAACAGCTTCGGCCTGTTCAACAGTCTCTGGGCGCCGATCCTGCTGTACATGGGCACGGACATCGTCTCGATCTACATCTTCCTGCAGTTCATCCGCGGCATACCGGTCTCGCTCGACGAGGCGGCCCGACTGGACGGGGCCAACGCGTTCACCATCTACTGGAAGATCATCCTGCCGCTGCTGAAGCCGGCCGTCGCCACGGTGGTGATCATCAAGGGCATCACCGTCTACAACGACTTCTACATCCCGTTCCTCTACATGCCCTCCGAAGAGCTGGGCACCATCTCGACCGCCCTCTTCCGCTTCAAGGGCCCCTTCGGAGCGCACTGGGAGAACATCTCGGCCGGCACCATCCTGGTGATCGTCCCGACCCTGCTCGTGTTCCTCTTCCTCCAGCGCTACATCTACAACGGGTTCGCGCGGGGCGCGACGAAGTGACACGACGCGGCTCCGCGACATCGCCGGCGGAGCCGCGGTCACACCCTCACGGCGGATCCCGAGGCAGGGTGTCCACCGGTCGCCGCGTCACACGGGTGGCGTGAGCGGACGCCGCGGGCGACTCCTCGCCCTCTGGTATGCGCTCGGTGCGGCTGGCACGATGAGCGTCCATGCATGATCGGGAAACTTCTGCCGCTCAGGCTCTACGCCTTGTCACGTCCCGCTTTCCGGATGCGCTGGGGGCCTTGCTCGGGGGGTCGGCAGCCCAGGGGCGGGCCACCGAGACCAGCGATCTGGACGTGGCCGTCCTCCTGCCGGACACGGAGGTCACCCGTCGAGAGGTGATACGCCACGAGGGCCGTTTGGTGGAGCTCTTTCTGAACACCCTCGCCGACCTACGGGAGTTCTTCGAGTGGGACAGAGCCCGCCGCCGCGGTACGGTCCTCTTCCTCTACGACCAGGGCCTGACTCTGCTCGACCCGCACGACCACGTCTTCCGTACGCGCGAACAAGCCCGCGCCGTGCTGGCCATGGGACCGCCTCCGCTCACGTCGGCGGAATGGGACCGGGGCCGGTACGGGCTCACCTGTCTGATGGACGACCTGATCGACAGCCCGGCGGGCAACCGGCATGAGCAGCTTGTCCTCGCCGACTTCGCCCTGCGAGAGGCGGCTCACCTGCTGACCGCACACCACGGGGCCTGGACGGGCATCGGCAAGTGGTTGCCTCGCAGGCTGCTGAGCGCGGACTCGGTACGAGGGAAGGCGCTGCTGGACGGCCACCGAGCCGTGGCGGAGAACGCCGACCCGCTCCCGTTGGCGACCGCTGTCGAGGACGTACTGCGCTGTGTGGGCGGGCCGTTGAGAGAGGGCTACGCGCAGCCCTGGCGCGCGTGACCCTGCCACCTGTGGCCTCCCGGTCCGGCTCATCCTGGAGGTCTGCCTCGTGGTCCTGGTCTCTTCGGTGGTGCCGTTGCCGCTCTTCGGCCAGCCGCTCGCTCGAACGAACCGACGACTCGAACAGCCCTGCGGGGCGTGTCCCGGCCGGGGCCGTCGTGGGCCGTCGATGTAGGACAGCTCCAGGCCGCCTTGCCGTCTACCGTGCGCAGGCGTCACCGAGGAGAGGGAGAGACGATGCGGATCGCTGTCACCACACCCACCGGCAACGTCGGCCGCCATGTCGTCGCCATGCTGGTCCGAGCCGGGGTCCGGCCTCGCGTCCTGTTGCGCGACCCGGCGCGTCTGGAGCCTGACCTGCGGGCCGAGGTGGATCCCGTTCAGGTCGACCAACACGACGCCGACGCGGTGGCGGCCGCCACGAACGACGTCGACGCACTGTTCTGGGTGAACCCGACGCCCGGCGGCGAGGATCCCCTCGCGGACCACGCGCGCGCAACTGCCGCCGTGGTCCGCGCCGTTACCGAGAACGGGATCGGGCGGGTCGTCTTCCAGAGCAGTGTGGGTGCCGAGAAGCGGCAGGGCGCCGGTGAGATCGACGGCCTCGCCCGGACCGAGGTCGCGCTGGACGGTATCGGCGTCGATGTCACGCACCTGCGCTGCGGGTACTTCTTCACCAACCTCGAACTGCAACTCGACGCGCTGCGGGCCGGGTGCCTCCAGGTGATCCTGCCCCTCGACCATCCCATGCCCTGGGTGGCACCTCGTGACATCGCCGAGGTCGCCGTGACGCGTCTCCTCTCCTCCGGCTGGTCCGGCCGCCATGTGCAAGCCGTGCACGGCCCCGGCGACCTGACCTGGCGCGAGGTCGCCGACATCCTCACCGAATCCACCGGTCGGCGGATCGGCGTCGAGCGGATCACGGACGACGCGATGCGCGGCCTGCTCGGTCGGGCCGGACTGGGCGGGAAGGCGATCGACGCCATCCTCGGCATGTCGACCGGCCTGCGTGAGGACTTCGTACCCGAACAGCCCCGCAGCGTCAGGACCACGACACCGACCACGCTGGCCGCCTGGGCCCACGAACGGCTTCGGCCCCGGCTCGTCGACGTTTCCTGAGGTCACCGGGCGGAAAGCTCTGGGCTTGCTCAAAGGACGCTTGGGGGAGTGGTCGCGCGGGGCACGCTGGCAGCAGTCGATGCGCTTGCCGACGTTCAGGGGGAGATCATGCTGATTCTGTTGCTCGTGGTGGGTGTGGCCGGAGGGGTGGCCGTCCTGTGCACGTGGATGGTGCGACGGGCCTGGCGACGCGCTTGGGACGACCTCCGCAGGCAGGCGACGCTCCGAGAGCCGGGCCGACCCCACACCGGTGCGCGCGTCGGTGGTTCCAGCGCGAGCGGGTCATGGACGAACGCGAGCGCGACCCATGACGCGTCCTGGTACGTCATGGGTACCGCGCACGCCGGCTCGTCATGCGGGAGCGGATCGTCGTCCTGCGACAACAACTCGTCGTCCTGCGGTAGCAGTTCATCGTCGTGCAGCAGCTCGTCCTCGTGCGGCAGCAGTTCGTCGTCGTGCTCGAGCAGTTCGTCGTCCTGCGGGAGTTCCTGCTGAGAGGATCCTCCTGCCGGCCGGGTCACCGGCCGGCAGGAGACGAGTCACCGAGTCGGCTCGGCCGTCCGCGACGTGGCAGGCCGCGCGGTGTCCTCACGCCCGAGGAGGCCCGCCACGGACAGGGCGCCCGGGCCGAAGAACACCAGGAGCAGGAAGCCCCAGCAGAACAACGCCGGGGCCAGTCCACCGTTCTGCAGGGGGAAGGCGCCGTCCGGCTGGTGCTCGGTGAAGTAGGCGAAGGCCATGGCGCCCGAACTGAGGAAGGCCGCACCGCGCGTGGCGAGGCCGAGGAGGACGAGCACGCCGCAGGTGAGCTCGATGACCCCCGCGTACCAGAACGGCCAGTCGCCCACGGGGCTGGCCTTCCGGTCGAGCACTCCGAAGAGCGTGGCCGCGCCCTCGCTGGCGAACAAGAGGCCCAGGACCATGCGGAAGAGGCCCAGCACGAGTGGCTGACGCGTCGTCAGCCACTGGGTGAGGCGCGTTGTGGTCATCGGTACTCCTGAGGTGTGGCCGGGGCCCGGTGTCACGCCGGTCCTGCCGGTCGTCGGCCGAGGGGAGAGAGTCTCCCGGCCTCTCTACGGATGCACAACGCTTCGCGTTCAGCGGCAACGCCGGAGATTCGCCTGGCCGCGCGTCGCTGATCGTCCCGCCGGTGGAAATTCCGTGTCGCGGCGGACGCGAAGGGCGGAGACTCGTGCCATGGCTGACATGGGGGCGTTTCGGGACGCGGTCACAAGATGGGCCGCCGGTGGTCCCGGCGACACCGCGCGCGAGCTGGCCGCGCTGCTGCCCGTCCGGACGGCCGTCCTGCTCGAAGGTCCGAGCGACGTGGCCGCGGTCGACGCACTGGCCGAGAGCCGTGGCAGGAACCTGACGGCAGAGGGCGTCTGTGTCCTGTCGATGGGCGGCGCGATGAGCGTCGGGCGCTTCGCCCGCCTCCTCGGACCGTCCGGCCTGGGCCTGCGCCTCACGGGGCTGTGCGACGAGCGGGAGCAGCCCTACTACGCACGCGCTCTTGGGCCGGCCGGGGCGGAACGGGCGGAGTTCTTCGTCTGCGTCGCCGACCTGGAGGACGAGCTGATCCGCGCCCTGGGTGTCGCGAGGGTGGAGGAACTCATCCGTGCGGAGGGCGACGTACGCGCACTCCAGACCTTCCTGCGGCAGCCCGCGCAGCAGGGCCGCCCCGCACCTCAGCAACTGCGGCGCTTCCTCGGCACGAAGAAGGGGCGCAAGATCCAGTACGGCCGTGTGCTCGTCGAGGCCCTCGCGCCCCACCGTGTACCCGCCCCGCTCGACAGCCTTCTCGCCGTCCTCTGACCCTGGCGGCGAGCGCGGATGGCGGCCCTCGGTGGCGTGCGGCTCCCCAAACGCCGTGAGTCGTGCACCCCTGCGCTGGGAGGGCAGGCCCTGCGGTCTCCATCTCCCCGGGGCCGCCGTGGGCCGTACATCCGGGCGCTGGACGCGCCCTGTGCCGCGCCGTGCGTCGCGCAGACGCAGGTCCCTGGCAGCCCGCTGAACGACCGTGCTGCGTACGTGACCTCGGCCCTGCGTCGATTCGGGGCTGCGAGTCAGCCGGCCGACCGTCGGGTGCCGGTGAGCGGCAGGCCGTCGACGCGGCACGGCTCACGAATCGCTGCCTCCCACCCCGCCCGTCACTGCTCTCGGATCTCGTCCAGCGAGAGCTGCATGGCGGCACGCGCCCGGACGAACCAGTCCGCGAGGACCGCCGTCTCGTCGGGGGTGTAGTCGGCGAAGAGGGCGCCGAGCCGCTCGTAGTGCGGGCCGTACACGGCGAAGACCCGGGCGGCGGCCGATGCGTCCAGGACCACACGGACACGGCGGCGGTCGCCGGGGTCCGGCTGCCGGTGGACGTATCCGGCGCGTTCCAGACGGTTGAGTACGCCCGTGACCGCGCCGGTGGTGAGGTTCGCGCGCTCGGCGAGGTCCCCGGCGCTCAGGTGCTGCTCGCCGGCGCCCTTGACGTGGCCCAGACAGGTGAGGTCGGTGACGTTCAGGCCCAGCCGCTGAGCGATGTCGTGCTGGGAGACGAGGGCGAGCGCGATCAGCTGGTCCATGGCGTCCAGCGCCTGCTGCGGCGTCGCCTCGGGGCGGGGCTTGCCCTTCACCGGAAATCTCCTTAGCATCTAAGTTACTTAGCTCGTGAGATAAATGGTTTCACTCACGCCGCGACGATACCGACAGCCGACCCGAGGAGATCCATGAGCGGCATGCACGGAGACCACGACCTCGGCCACACGGCCGCCGGATGGACGGGTACCTGTCTGGCTCTCGTCGGCTTCACGCTCTCCGGCGTCGCGATGATCGCGGCGTGGGCGCCGGGCTTCTTCCTCGGCCTGGGGGTCGTCGCCCTCGCCGGCCTCGTCACCTGGGGGCTTCATCTGGCCGGCTGGGGCAAGCCGAGCGGTCCGCGCCCACTCGCCGGGCAGGAGTGGCGTACGAAGGACCTGGAAGCCGCGCGCGGGCACGCGGGCTGCCTGGGCTGTCGAGTGGCGAGACGTGACCGGCGCCGTTCCGAGCCCGTTGTCCGGGAGGCGTCCCCGTCTGCCCGAGGCGACGAGGAACGCTTCGCGCTCGACTCCGTCACGTGAGCGGACGTACCGGCGATCAAGTCGCGGTAGGCGCGGCCGGGGCAACGCCCACCCCGGCCATGACGACGCGAAGCGAAGTCGAGACAACGCGACCGCAGCCCGAATCGATGTGATCCGGGCTGCGGTGCTTGGAGAGGTGGGGCTTCCCGGCCGGCGTCAGTGCGCGGAGTGCGGGCTGCGGTCGCCGAGGTGGCACCCCGCTCCGCCGATGTAGTAGGCGTTGAGGTAGTTCGGCCCCGCGCCCGGCAGCTGCGTGCGGTTGGGGCCCACGCAGAGGTGGTAGTCGTTCGTGCTGCCCCCGCCCCTCACGTCGACGTGCAACAGCACCGTCGTCTCGCCGCAGTGGTTGTACGCGGCGAACTGGGAGTCCCGGACGCTGTACCGGAAGAAGCCGCAGGGTACGGCGGAGGGGGCCGCCGCTCGGGCCTGTGGTGCGTGCGCGGACGCGGCGTGGACCGGTCCCGAGGAGGTCACGACCGCCGTTGCGGTGAGCACGCTCGACGCCACCGCCATGGCGACTCGAACGGAGTTGAGGAAGGGCTTCACGAACACTCCTTGTGACGAGCCTGATCGGTGGCCACCGGTCCTGCCCGCCGCGACAGCAGTCACGATCGGCATTCACCGGCTTGGAGATCGTAACGCCACGTGGCTCTGTCATGACTGTGTGTCACTGATATGAGTGGCGAAGACATGTGAAACGTGGAAGCAGCATCGGTTCGGGCGGGGCGCCGCCTCCGCGAGCTTCGTGCGCCTCTGGCAGCTCACCGTTCTGCTCAGGCGCGAAGCCCTCACCGGCCGAGGCGCTGCTCGCCGCTCGCCCCGGCGCGGCCCGGCTGTGCGTGCTGAACGGGTCGGTCGGCCGATGCCGCACCGTGGGCCCGTCGGCGTCGTCGGTCGGGCTACTCACCCGTGGCGCCGTCGATGGCTTCGCGCAGCAGGTCGGCGTGGCCGACGTGACGGGCGTACTCCTCGATCACGTGCTCCAGGACGAACCGGACGTCGGTGGTGCCGAACTCCGGGCTGGACACCGGGCGTCCGGGGTCGGCGGTGACGTGCGCGAAGACCTTCCGCGACTCCTCGCAGGCGCTGAGATAGTCCTCGTACACCACATCGGCCGGCGTGGGGTCCGCCTCGTCGAACCAGTCGTCGCCGGCGGCGGTGACGTAGGTCCGGTAGGGGAAGTACGGCGGAGCCGCCACGTCGGCGAGCGTCCGCTGGAACCAGGCACGTTCGACTCCCTGCAGATGGCGCATGAGCCCCAGCAGGGTCAACGCGGAGGAGGGCACCGCGCGTTGGCGCAGCAGCGCGTCCGGGAGGCCCTCGCACTTCCACAGGAACGTCGCCCGGTGGTGATCGAGATTCGAGGCGATCACCGTCGGCCAGGGGCCGGACAGTACGCGCTCGGGACGGACGACGTTCTGGTCCACGATGTCGCTCACGCTGGTGTCTCCTGGGTCCGGGCCGGTGTACGGAGGAGGCGTCCGGGGTGGAGGAGCCGCCTGCTCCGGGTCGCGCACGACCGACTGTCAGACCCTTCCCCGTGGCGGAATTCATCGCCCGGACGTTGCCCGGTCCTGGCGACGACGGCCGACTCCTCGGCCTCCACCGTCAGTTGTGGACGCCGAGGAGTCTGCGGGCCAGGTCATCCATGTCGCCCGTCCGAAGGGCGGAGGGAACGCTCCGGGGCTGTGGTCACTCGGGCCAGGCGGACTTCTGGATGACCTCGACGAAGTCCGTGCGGCGGAAACCCGGGACGAAGTGTTCGAGGACGTCGGCGTTCACCGTGCCGAAGGTGGTGTCGGGCCGGTGCCGGAAGCCGTCGGTGAACGCCTGGAGGATCTGACGCTTGAAGTCCGGCCGGGGGTGGGCGGCGGTGACGGCGTCGATCTGTGCCCGGGTGATGTCGCCCAGGTGCAGGCCGAGCACGTCCGTCTCGACGCCCGCGGTGGTCGCCGCGACCTCGGGGGCCATCTTGTACGGCACCTCCGGTGTCGTGTGCAGGGCGATGGCCGTCCACACGGTGTCCGCCTCACCCTCCGACAGCCCGTGGGACAGCAGGAACGCGCGAGCCTGGTCGGCACCGTCCATCTCGAAGCGCTGGTCGTCACTGCGGTAGGGGGGAACGAGACCCGTGTCGTGGAACAGCGCCGCCACGTACAGCAGCTCCGGGTCCGGGCTGAGCCCGCGAGCGGTCGCCTGCAGGCTGCCGAACAGGTAGACGCGCCGGGAGTGGTGGAAGAGCAGGGCCGGGGTGGTGTCGCGGATGAGTTCGGTGGCGTCCTGGGCGAGCTTGCTGTCGGGGATGTCGACGCCCGCGATGTTCTCGGTCATGACTGCCTTCCCTTGGCGGTGACGGAGGGGGATCTGTGGCCAGCTTCCGCCGGACGAGGGCGCCGCGTCCGCTGCGGGACGGCCGACAAGCCCTCACGAACGGTCACGGTGCCGAGCGCCAGCCTGGCCTCGGGGACCGGTCACGCCTGCGCGGCCGTTCGGCCCGGTCGGCCGGAATCCGGTGACGTGGTGGCGAAGCGGCGCTGGTAGCGGGCCGGGGAGAGACCCAGATGGCGCGCGAAGGCACGGCGCAGGCTCTCGTAGCTGGGGAAACCCGACAGCGAGGCGGCCTCCGTCGCGTTGTGCCCGGCGTCGAGGAGTGCCTTCGCCATGTCGAACCGGATCAGCTCCACGTACTTCATGGGCGTCGTGTCGAGCTCGGCGCGGAACAAGCGGGTCAGATGCCGTGGGCTGACGCGGACCAGCGCGGCCAGCGAGTCGAGGCTGTGGTCGGCGGTCGGGTCTGCCTGGACGGCGTCCTGGATCAGCCGCAGCACCGGGGTGCGCGGGGCCGGACCCTGCAGCGAGGCGGAGAACTGGGACTGGCCGCCCGCCCGCCGCATGTACACCACCAGTGAGCGGGCGACCTCCCGCGGCAGGTCCGGCCCGTGGTCCTCCTCCACCAGGGCGAGCGCGAGATCGATGCCCGCGGTGACGCCCGCGGAGGTGTAGGTGCGGCCGTCCCTGACGAAGATCGCGTCGGGCTCCACCCGCGTCGAAGGACAGCTGCGCGCCAGCACGGAGGTGTGCTGCCAGTGCGTGGTCGCGCGCCTGCCCTCCAGCAGTCCCGCCGCGCCCAGGACGAAGGCACCCGTGCAGACGGAGGCGACCCGTCCCGCCCTGTCCGCCAGTGCCTTCGCCGCCGCGCTGAGGGCGGGCGCGACGGGGGAGGCGGGCAGCAGGTCACCGCCCACCACGAGCAGCGTGTCGTAGGACTCGGCGGCGGCGGCGTCCGCGTCGGCGGGCACCCGCACGCCGATGGAGGAGAGCACCGGTTCGCCGCCCACCGACACGAGGCTCAGCCGGTAGCGCGCGCCGAAGCGGTTCGCCTCGCTGAAGACCTCCGCCGGGCCGGACAGATCGAGCATCTTCATGCCGTCGAACACGAGAACGCCCACGCTGTGTGCCGGGGGTGTCATGCTTCCTCGCCTCTCTCATGGGGCGCCCGCCGCGTCATGGTCACGTCGGCCAGGCCGCACCCATGATGCGCTCGATCATGGACGTACGGCGGAAACCGGGTACGAACTCCTCCAGCACGTCCTGGTTGACGGTCCCGTAAGTCGTGTCCGGGCGGTCGCGGAGCCCTTCGACGAAAGCCCGCGGGAACTCGGTCTTGAAGTCGCCCCGGGGATGGGCGGCGGTGATCTCCTCCACCTGGGCGCGGTCCAGCCGGTCGAGACCGACACCGACCGCGTCGGTCAGGACACCGTGGTTCAGGGCGGCGATCTCCGGTCCCATCCGGCCGGGGATCCCCGGGGTCGAGTGCAGCGCGATCGCCGTCCAGACGACCTCGGCCGAGTCGGCGGGGAACCCGTGGTCGAGCAGGAACGCGCGCGCGTGGTCGGCGCCGTCGAGCTCGAAGCGCTGCTCCGTGTCGCCGAAGGGCTTCAGGAGACCGACGTCGTGGAACAGGCCGGCCAGGTACAGCAGCTCCGGGTCCGGGGCCAGCCCGAGCTCCCGGGCCTGGAGCGCGCCGAGAAGGAAGACGCGTCGGGAGTGGTGGAACAGCAGGGGACTGGTGCTCGCCCGGACGAGGCGCGTGGCCTCGACGGCCGCCGCCGTCCCCGGAACCGTGACGCCTGCGATGACTTCGGCCATGGCCTGTGTGCCCTTCGGGGTGACTGTGCTGTGAGGGGAGGGTGGGTCCTGTTCCGACGATGCCCACTTCCGGGCCGCGGCGCCGCTTCGGTCCGGCCAGGAACCGCCCGAAAAGAGACAGGTGGATGCCGGGAGGTGCGGCACGAGGGCCGCGGTCGGCGCCTTACCTCGTCCGCGGCGGCCGGCACGGTTTCCTCCGGCCCTTGACGCCCTGCGTGCGACATGCGGAGGTCGAGCCGGCCGGTCCGCTCCCGCGCTCACGGCCGGTGGGAGGGCCCGCGGGCGGAGCTTCCCTCCCGGCGGCCGGACGCACGGGCACGTTTTCGGTGGTGATCGCGGGGGACCCGGGCGACACGACCTTCCACGGGGGTGACCATGGCCGAGCTGACCTTCATCGGCACCGCGACGACGCTGCTGCGGCTCGGGCCCTTCACGGTCCTGACCGACCCGAATTTCCTGCACCGGGGCCAGTTCGCCTATCTCGGCAAGGGCCTGGTGAGCCGCCGGCTGACCGACCCGGCGCTGCGCGTGGAGGACCTGCCCGCCCTCGACTGCGTCGTCCTGTCCCACATGCACGGCGACCACTGGGACCGTGTCGCCAGGCGCGGTCTCGACCGGGGCGTCCGCATCCTCACGACGCCGAAGGCCGCCCGAGCCCTGCACCGGCAGAAGTTCACCGGCGCCGAGGGCCTCAGTACCTGGCAGAGCGCCGAGCTCGTCAAGGACGGGCACGTGCTCACCCTCACCGCGGTCCCCGGCAAGCACGCGAGGGGACCGGCCCGGGCGCTGCTGCCGCCCGTGATGGGCAGCGTCCTGGACCACCGGGAGCCCGACGGCACGCTCGCGACGCGTCTCTACCTCACCGGCGACACCCTGCTGATCGACGACCTGCGCGAGATACCGAGGCGTTTCCCCGCCATCGACACCGCCGTCGTGCACCTGGGCGGAACGACGCTGCCCGGCGGCCTGGTCGTCACCATGGACGGCCGTGAGGGCACCGACCTCGTCGAGCTGGTCCGGCCGCGGTCGGTGGTGCCCGTCCACTACGACGACTACGGCGTCTTCAAGTCGCCGCTGTCGGACTTCCTCGCCGAGGTCGAGAAGCGAGGGCTGGCCCAGCTGGTGCGGACGGTGCGCCGCGGCGACACGGTGTCCCTGTAGCTCCCGAGGCGACACGCTCTCCCTGTGGCCCACCGATGCCCGGTCGGCCACCGGTCCCGGTTCCCGGCCGGACATGTCGGCGGCCGATCGGTGGGCCGGCCGCTGTCTCAGGGAGTGCTCTCGCCGATGATCAGATCGGTGACCGCCCGCAGACCGCCCCCGGCCAGAGCGGCGCGCTGCCGGTCCGCGCCCGTTCCCTCACGCAGGAGCCTGTGCACCAGACCCGCCACGTCCCGGGTGTCGCCGGACGCGTCGAGCGCGGGTGACACGTACTGCAGAAGGCGGCACAGTACGTCGCCGGCCCGGCAGCGCCGCCCCTCCGGGTCGATCAAGGTGTCGCCCAGGCCGTGCCGGGCCGCGTGCCACATCGCACCGTGGAGCAGCTCAGGCGCACACTCCGGTGCTTCCGCCCCCGTCGCCGCCTCCGCGAGAGCCGTGTCCACCAGGGCCCGGACGATCCCGGTGAACATCACCGCCTCGTCCACCCGCAGCTGTACGTCGCAACACCGCACCTCGATCGTGGGGTATCGCTCCGAGAGCCGGGCCTGCCAGTACAGCTGACCCGTGTCCGCGATCAGCCCGCACTCGAGCAGGCGCTGCACGCGTCGGTCGTAGTCCGATGCGTCCCGGAAGTGCGGGGGAACGCCGCCGACCGGCCAGCGGTTGAAGATCACGGTGCGCCAGCTGGCGAAACCGGTGTCGTGGCCGTTCCACAGGGGAGAGTTCGCCGACATCGCCGTGAGCGTCGGCAGCCACAGGCGCAGCCGGTTCAGCACCTGCACGCCCGCGTCGCGGGAGGGCACCGCGCAGTGGATGTGCATGCCGTTGACCAACTGCTCGGCCACGAGTTGCGGAGCCTGGGCGAGCATGGTCCGGTAGCGGGCCTGATCGGTGACGGGCACGGGTTCCTCGTCGTGCCGCGGCGGTGTCCCGCAGGCCGCGATGGCGCAGCCGTGCGTCTCGGCGGCGCCCCCTACGGCGTGCCGCAGACGCAGCAGGTGCCCGCCGACCTCCTGGAGGCTGTCGCACACGGGGGAGGCCACCTCGACCTGCGCCTGCAACAGCTCGGGCTGTACCTCCTGGTCGCCGGCGAGCTGCGCCAGGCCCGCCGACATCCGCACCTTCTCCGCCAACGGCACGGGGAGGCCCGTGGCGGGGTTCACCAGCAGGTATTCCTCTTCCACGCCGATCGTCGTCATCGACCGCCCTCTGTTCCATTCGCGGCCGACCCGGCCGGTGAGCCACGCGCTCGGCGCCCGTCGCATGCGGTCACCCGCCGCGACGGACGCGCTGTCAGGACTGACGAGTGCCGCAGACTCATCAGCGCAAACCAGACATGACTGTACGGGTGTCTCGTACCTGCCTAAAGGGTACGACCGTGCGGGTGTCCCGTACCGGCCGCGGGGGCACGGCTCCACGGGTGTCCCGTGCCGGCCGAAGGAGCCCCGCCTACGCCCTGCCGGGCGGTTCGCGCAGGACGTCGGCCGTGATGTCCGCCAGCGACCGTCCGGTGCGGAAGGCCTCGGCGCGCATGAGGGCCAGGGCGTTCTCGGGGGCGAGCCCGCGGCGGACCGTGAGCACGCCGATGGCGCGCGCGGTGTCGAACCAGTGGGCGCGGATCGTCTCCGCCGGCGCCCAGGACGGCGGTTCCTCTCCGGTGAGAATGACGTCACGGGTCGACATCAGGGCCGCGGACACCGCCTCCGCCACGGACTCCGCCTCCTCCAGCTCCGCCGCGCTCATGGCGTACGGGCGAAAGGCCAGCAGGTCGAGGGAGCCCAGCACGTAGTCGCCGAAGAACAGGGGGAGCGCGTAGATCGACTCGACCCGCGGCAGCTTCTCGCGCACGGTCGCCCCGAACAGGGGCCACGGCGTCAACTGGGAACGCAGGTCGTCCACCGCCACGGACTCGCCCCGTTGGGCGGCGGTCAGACACGGGCCCTCCAGCACCGTGAACTGGATCTGCTCCAGTTGCAGGGCGACGTCGTCCGTCGCGGCCAGCAACTGGCGGGACGGCGTGTCGGTCAGCAGCGACATCGTGGCGCCGTCCACGCCCAGGCCGTCCCGCACCGCGGCGCACACCTGCCGCGGGATCTCCTCGGCGTCCGTGTCGGCGGCGACCTTGGCCACCAGTCGCACCGTCTCCGCCACCCTGGACGTCACGCGGCGCTCCCGGGGCGCGACGGGAACGGGACGGGCGGCACCTGACCCGTGCCCACGGCTGTACGGCGGCGCATGACGTGCGGGGGACGCCGCAGGCGCAGCGGCGCCCCCGACGGCTGAGTGATGGCCATGGCCCCGGAGTACCCGGCGGCGGCCGGACCACGCGCGTACGGCTGCCGCATCACAGGCACCCGTCGCACCGTCGAGCGGCCCGGACCCGCCGCGGACACGGGCGTACGGCACCGGTCAGGCACGTCCTCCCCGGCCGATGCCGGTACGACGGGGCGCCGTGTGTCAGGCCCGGGGCCCATGCCAGTCCAGTATCAGGACGGTGGCATCGTCCTTCAGGTTGCCCCGGCAGGCATCCAGCACCGCGCCGGTCAGGACGCGGACTGCCTCGCGCGGATGGCAGGCTCTGGTGTCGCGGACGAGAGCGGGCAGGTCGACGGCTCCGGCGCCGCGTTCCTGCATGCCGTCCGTGAGCAGGACCAGGCGGTCGCCGGGCTCCAGGTCCAGCTGCTGGAGCTGGTAGGAGGTGGGTGCCGCGACACCGAACGGGAGGTTCACGGCAAGCCTGACCTCCTCGGCCTCGGCGGCTCCCTCCCGCAGGCGAATGGGCCAGGGGTGCCCCGCGTTGACCAGCTCGCAGGTGCCCGTCTCCAGGCTGACGCACAGCAGTTGGCCCGTGGCCAGGCCCCGGCTGTGGGTCAGCAGGGCCTCATGGGCGCGATGGGCCTGCTGGAGCGCGTCGCAGCCGGTCCTGCGGGCACCGCGCAGCGCACCCACGAGCAGCGTGGCCAGCAGGGCGGAGTTGGTGTCGTGCCCCATGGCGTCGGTGATCGACAGGTGCAGGGTGTCGCGGTCCAGGGTGTAGTCGTAGGTGTCCCCGCCGATGTCGTCGGCCGGGACCAGTCCCGCGGCGAGCGTGAACTGGGGGGCCTCGCAGCAGGACGCCGAGGGGAGCAACTGGTGCTGGATCTCGGCCGCCAGGCTGGTCCGGGTGGTGCGTCGGCCCGCGTGGTACAGGTCGGTGAAGCGGCGGTCCGTGACGATGATGTACGCCAGCACGTGGGCCGCTTCGCTGATCTGTGCGAGGACGGGGTCGTCCGCGTACTGCAGCGTCACCTCCAGCAGGCCGATGCGGTCCCCTCGGTTGGTCACGGGCGAGATCACGCGCCGTCCGCCCTGGCCGTCGGGTTCGACGTGCTGGCGCTGACTGCGCAGGACCTCGTCATAGACACTGTCCCGCAGGTCGACCTGCTCGGCAGCGTCCGCCATGGCACTGTCGGCGGGTGACGTCAGGCGCAGCAGCCGCTGTCCCAGCAGGTCGGCGAAGAGGAACGACACACGCTCCGCGCCGAAGCGTTTGCGCAGGTCATGCGCGACCACGCCGACGGACTCCCCGGGCGGAGCCGCCTCCGCAGCCGCCAGAAGTTCACCCAGTTCCAGATCCGCACCGTCCACAACGACCTCCTGTCCCATGTCGCCCCTTCTTCCCCGAGTCGCGCCGACCTCACCTGGCCGCCTTCATGCGGCGCGGTGACGACGTCTGTTCTGTGGGTGAAAGCCTGCTGGCCAGGGGTCCGGACGGGAGAATATCCGCACCTTACGGACGAACATCCCTGCGATCGCCGCCTCGCCGTATGCGCGTCGCGGAACGCTCCGGAGAGGTGAACGGGCACCGACTCGCGGCTGGTTCGGACCAGGAGCGAGGCACCGACGCGCGAACCCCGTTCGCGGTGCACTCCGTGACCCGATCCGCTCGAACCATGGCTCCACGACTGGCGATCACACCGACCCCGGGCACGGTCCACCGAGACACCGTGCGATCACCGGTGAACGGCACCGGGCGCTGGCTGAAAATAGCGGCTAACGGTTCGTTTCGGGGCGGTGCCGCCGACCCCCTCGGCATCCCTTACGCTGCGCCTGAAAGCCGCCCCTCCGCATCGCATTCCGAGGTGCGACGTGGGCGGCATCCGACATGCAAGCAGGGTGGGGACAGGGGAATGGGATCGCAGATCGCTGCGGAGCGGACACAGGCGTGTCCGGAGTGCGGCGTGGACGTACCGGTGAATCAGCGCTTCGTCGCATGGTGTGCCGAGTGTGGCTGGAATGTCGACCCCGGCGTGC
Source organism: Streptomyces sp. NPDC054842 (assembly GCF_053611025.1). Classification (NCBI taxonomy): domain Bacteria; kingdom Bacillati; phylum Actinomycetota; class Actinomycetes; order Kitasatosporales; family Streptomycetaceae; genus Streptomyces; species Streptomyces sp. NPDC054842. Next base: position 29,231 of record NZ_JBSGZN010000019.1, on the reverse strand, counting down.
CGGAGCCGGCCGTGGGAAGGATCGAGGCACGGCGTCGGCGCCTGGCCGACCGGCACGGGCGGCAACTGCTCGACGAGATGCTCCAGGGCGGGGCGGAGGAGCTTGGGCGCGACGTCCCCGGCATCCTCGCGCGGGCGATCTCGGCAGTCGTCAACGGCATCACGGTCGCGCTCGCCGTCGCCGGAGTGCTCCTGGTCGTCCTGGGCTGGAGCACCGTGGTCCAGCCGGTGCTCGGAGCGGTGCTGATCGTCCTCGCCGTCGTCCTGCGACCCCGCTTCGCGTCGCTCCCGGACAACGGACCGGTCCTGCACCGGGCGGACGCACCGCGGTTGTTCGCGCTGATCGACGAGGTCGGGGCGGCCGTCGGCACCACAGGCGTCCACGCCGTGGTGATCGAACCGGACGCCAACGCGGCCGTCAGCCACGTGGGGTTCAGGCAGCGGCGTGTGCTGTACCTGGGCCTCGGGCTGTGGGAGATCCTCAGCCCGCAGCAACGCCTGGCGCTGCTGGGACATGAACTCGGCCACTACGCCAACGGGGACCTGCGCCGCGCCAAGAACGTCGGCACCGCGCTGCGGTCCCTCGCGCTGTGGTGCTACATGCTGGCGCCCGAGCCGTCACCCACGTTCCTCGAACGCATCGCCAACCTGGCGCTGGCCCCGCCGCGTTGGGCGGCCCGAGGACTGCTGGTGCTGCTCGACGGCCTCACCATGCGCACCTCGCAGCGCGCGGAGTACCTCGCCGACCGGACCGCCGCCCGGATCGCCTCCAGCGAGACCACCGTGGAGCTCCTGGACCTGCTCCTCGTCGCAGGCTCCGTCGACATCGAGCTGCGCAGGGAATCGGTGCTGGCCCAGACGGGCATCGGCGGGCGGTCGCGCCGGGACGCGTGGGACGGGCTGTGGGAACGGCTCGCCGCCCATGTCGGATCGGTGCCGGAGCGGGAGTACGAGCGGCTGCGCCGGGTCAGCGCCTTGCGCGGCCACAGCGTGGACTCGACGCACCCGCACACCCACGCGCGTCGCCAGTGCGTCAGTCAGGGCGAACAGCAGTCCGCGCTGCTCTCCCTGGACGCCGACACGTCGGCCGCGATCGCCGCGGAACTGGCCGCCGCCAGGAAGCGCGTGGCCCAGCAGGTGATCCGCGACTTCGCGGGCTGACAGCCGGCGCGGCCACAGGGTGGGCAACTCGCGCCGACAGCACGGGGGTTGGCTCGCGCAGGCGAGGGGAGAGACGTGAACTCGCCGCGACGGCCGACGCACGAACATCTCAGTGCCAGTGCCAGTGCCAGTGCCAGTGCCAGTGCCAGTGCCGGTGCCGGTGCCAGTGCCAACTCCAGTGCCGGTGCGGGCCCCCGGTACGTCCGCGCAAGGCAGTACGCATGAGGGTGGCCCGGCCGTTCCAACGGCCGGGCCACCCCCGTACTTCCTCGACGTCCTACTGGTCGAGCGACTGCTCGCGGACCTTCTCGACCTGCTCGGTCAGGTCGCCGGTGTCCGAGGCCGGCGGGGCCGTGATCGGCTTGGTCGCGCCGAACTTCAGGTAGTCCATGGTGACGTCCATGCCGCCGCCGTGCTGTTCCGTGCGCACGGGGAGGTCGTTGCGGTCCACCCAGATGTCGAGCACCATTTTGCCCGACCCGAGGGACTTGATGGCGGCCCGCTTCTCCTTGGCCGACAGCTTGGACGCGTTGATCTGCTCCTCGCCGACCGTGCCCCGGTAGTGCGTGGCCTTCTTGCCGCGGACCGTCTCCTCGCCGAGGTCCTTCACGTTCTTCGAGGCACTGATGTACCGCAGGCCCGCCGTGGGGTCGGCGTTCTCCGAGATGGCGTCCGCGGTGGAGTCACCGACGACGGCGGACACGTCGATCCGCATCCAGTGCTTGCCCTTGAGCGGCCCCGAGGGCTGCGGGTCGATCTCGTAGTAGTACGCCCCGTCGACCATCTTCATGGTGAGCGTCGGGTCGTCCTGGAGCGACTGCATCTGGGCGTTGGCGGTGTCCATCTCCACGTCGAGCGCGGCGCCGTCCCCCCAGGAGTAAGTGCCGTTCATGGAGACCGGCTTGCCGCTGCCCGCCGAGATCGTGGTGGTCGACTCGACCTCGGCCGAACCGAGTCCCGACGCCTTCTCCGAGGCGCGGGTCAGCGCGGCCATGATGGTGTCGGCGTGGCTGACGACGTCGGCGGTCTTCTTCGCCGCTTCCCCGCTGCACGCGGTCGTCGCGGCGAGCGCGACGACGGTCACGCCCGCCCACGCCGCGGTCTTGAGGTGCTTCATGTGTCCCGCCCCCTGTGAGTTCCCTGTGTATGTGGTGAGATGGCGGACTCTAGCCGCGCCGGCACGGCGGTCCAATCCGCGGAACAAAAGGGACGGCCGTTGCTCATCCGTCCGACGGGCGGACGACCGCGTCGGGATGGTCGTCGAGGTAGTCCTGTACGAGCGACAGGAAATCCGGGTCGGGTTCCAGGCCGAGTGCCGCGGCGCGTGTGCTGTCGATGACGGCGGGCCACGAGCCGACGATGGCCTCGACGGCCGGGTCGGGGGCCACGGTCACCAGATCGGCGGCGGCGCCGGCGACCTCACGCAGTGTGGCGAGGATGTCGGCGACGGAGACGGTGAGGGCGGGGAGGTTGACCGCCGACCGGCCCTGGAGGTGTCCGGGACCGGTGCCGCGGCGGGCCTCGGCGACGCGGACGATTCCGCGGACCGTGCGTCGCGGCGAGGCCAGCGCCACCCGCAGGCCGGGGTCCACCGGGCACACGGTGGGCAGGCGTGCGAGCGGTTCGCGGATGATGGCCGACAGGAAGCCGGAAGCCGCCGCGTTCGGCTCGCCCGGCCGCACCACGACGGTCATCAGACGGACCACGCGTCCGTCGACGAAGCCCCGTCGCGTGTAGTCCGCGATCAGATGTTCGCAGACGAGCTTCTGCGTTCCGTAACTCGTCTGCGGCAGTGGCGCGGTCGCCTCGCTGACCATGGGCGGAAGGGGCAGTCCCGGCTGGGAGCCGTAGACGGCGAGGCTGCCCGCGAACAGCAGGCGTGCGGTGGGACCGCCGGACACCGACTGCGCCCGGGCCGCGTCCAGCAGGGCGCGGGTCGTGTCCACGTTCATCCGCATGCCGAGGTCGAAGTCCCGCTCGCACTCGGCCGACACCGCGGCGGCGAGGTGGAACACGACGTCGACCGGCCGGGCGAACACCTCGCCGAGGGAGTCGGTCAGCTCACCGTGGGCCACTTCCACGAGGGGGTCCGTCGTCTGCGGGAGACCGGCGCGCACGACTCGGTCGGCGAGGACCAGCCGGGTGATCGGTTCGCCGTCGAACGAGCGCTCCCGCAGCAGCTTCTCGGCGAGCAGGCGTCCCAGGAACCCGTACGCGCCGGTGATCAGGATCCTCACGTGACGTCTCCTCCGAAGCGGCCGTCCGCGCACCGTGCGCGCAGGGGTGATACCCCTTCGCCGGCCCCGGCAGGCACCCGGCGGCCGCACGCGCGCGGACAGGGAGCCGGCTCCGCGCGCGGTGACCGCCGGGAACCGCGTTCAGCAGACGGCGGTGAAGCTGTCCAGGAGTACGGGAGCGGCGGTACGGGCCCTGACCTCCTCCACGGTGACCCCGGGGGCGGTCTCGACGAGGGCCAGGCCGTCGGCGGTGACGTCGAGGACGGCGAGGTCGGTGACGACGCGGTGGACGCACCGTTCGCCGGTGAGCGGCAGCGTGCACTCGGAGAGCAGCTTGGGGCTGCCGTCCTTGGCGGTGTGCTCCGTCAGCACGATGACCCGGCGGGCCCCGTGCACCAGGTCCATGGCCCCGCCCATGCCCTTCACCATCTTGCCGGGGATCATCCAGTTGGCGAGGTCGCCGCGGGCGGACACCTGCATCGCGCCGAGGACGGCGGTGTCGATGTGACCGCCGCGGATCATGCCGAAGGACAGCGCGGAGTCGAAGAAGGAGGCTCCCGGCAGGACGGTGACGGTCTCCTTGCCCGCGTTGATCAGGTCGGGGTCGACCTGGTCCTCGCGCGGGTACGGGCCGGTACCCAGGATGCCGTTCTCGGAGTGCAGCACCACGTGGACGTCCGGCGGAAGGTGCCCCGGGATGAGCGTGGGCAGGCCGATGCCGAGATTGACGTAGGAGCCGTCGCGGAGTTCGGCGGCGGCGCGGGCGGCCATCTGGTCGCGGGTCCAGGCCATCAGTCGCTTACCGTCCTCTTCTCGATGGGCTTGTCGGCGGCCTGTCCGGCGGTGAGCGCGACGACTCTCTGGACGTAGACGCCGGGGAGGTGGACCTCGTCGGGGGCGAGCACGCCCGGTTCGACGAGTTCCTCGACCTCGGCGACGGTGATCCGTCCCGCCATGGCGGCCAGGGGGTTGAAGTTGGCGGCGGCACCGCGGAAGCGGAGGTTGCCGTGCCGGTCGCCCCGCCAGGCCCGTACGAGGGCGAAGTCGGTGGTGATGCCGTGCTCCAGGACGTACCTGCGCCCCGCGAACTCGCGGGTCTCCTTGGGCGGGGAGGCGGCGGCCACCGTGCCGTCGTGGGCGTGGCGCCAGGGCAGTCCGCCCGTCGCGACCTGTGTGCCCACGCCCGCGGGAGTGTAGAAGGCGGGGATGCCCGCGCCGCCCGCGCGGAGCCGTTCGGCGAGGGTGCCCTGCGGAGTCAGTTCGACCTCCAGTTCGCCGCTGAGGTACTGGCGGGCGAACTCCTTGTTCTCACCCACGTAGGACCCGGTGACGCGGGCGATGCGGCCGGCGGCGAGCAGGATGCCGAGGCCGCGGCCGTCCACGCCGCAGTTGTTGGAGACGACCTCCAGCCCGGTCGCCCCGTGGGCGTGCAGCGCGTCGATGAGGACGGCCGGGACGCCGGAGAGGCCGAAGCCGCCGACGGCGAGTGAGGCGCCGTCGGGTATGTCGGCGATGGCCTCGGCGGCGCTGTCGCGGACCTTGTTCACGGTGGGCTTGCCTTTCGGATGTCGGTGGGGGGCACCATGGTGGGGCGGACGTCGTGGACGCGGCGGACGCGGGTGGCCGGGCACCCGGTGTCCTCGGCCCGGTTCACCGGGGCGGCTCCTGGGCGCGCAGGGCGTCGGACACGGACTTGACTCCTCCGTGGGCGGTCAGTCCGCCGTCCACGGGGATCTCGGTGCCGGTGAGGAACGCCGACTCGTCCGAGAGCAGGAACACCACGAGCGGGACGATGTCGGCCACGGTGCCCGTGCGGCCGAGCGGGGTCTCCCGCAGGTTCGCCTCGCGGAACGCGGGAGCGGCGGAGGCGGTCATCTCGGTCTCGATGTAACCGGGATGGACGGTGTTGACCCGGATGCCGCGCGGCCCCAGTTCGAGGGCCGCGGTCCGTGAGAGGCCCCGCAGTCCCCACTTGCTCGCGGTGTAGGCGACGGGGTAGTGGGCGGTGAGCGCGGCGGAGGAGCCCACGTTGACGATCGAGGAGCCCGGCGGCATCAAGGGGCTGAGGTGCTGGATGCCGAGGAGGGGGCCGGTGACGTTGACGGAGTGGACCCGCTCGAAGTCCTCGGCCCGCACGTCCCCGACACGCGCTCGCCAGGTGATGCCCGCGTTGTTCACCAGGCCGTGCACCTGGCCGTAGACGTCCTTCAACTCGGCTGCCAGTTCGGCCCATTGCTGCTCGCTGGTGACGTCGAGCCGTCGGCAGCCGGGTGCCTCCGTGACGTCGGTGGCGATGACGCGGGCGCCCTCGCGGGTGAGGGCGTCCGCCTCGGCCGCCCCCTGTCCGCGGGCGGCTCCCGTCACCACGACGACCTTGCCCAGGAGCCGTTTGGGGCAGGGTCCGGTCACGGCCGTTCCCTCGGGCGCCGGCGGCCGGCCGGCAGCGGCAGCGGTTCAGTACCCGGTACGACCGTGCTGGTCAGGGTGCCGATGCCCTCGACGGTGAGGCTCACCGTGTCGCCGGGCCGCAGCGGCGGCGGGTCCTGCGTGCCGCGACGCCCCCACAGTTCGGCGAGGCAGCCGCCGTTGCCGCAGGTGCCCGAGCCGAGGACGTCACCGGGCAGCACGCGGGTGCCGCGGGAGGCGTAGGCGGTCATCTCCTCGAAGGTCCAGCTCATGTTGGAGAGCAGGTCCTTGCCCACAACCTCGCCGTTGACCTCGGCCGTGAGAGCCAGGCGCAGGAAGCCGTCGGCGTCCCGGTGCGGCTCGAGTTCGTCGGCGGTCACCAGCCAGGGGCCCAGGGTGGTCGCGGTGTCCTTGCCCTTGCAGGGGCCGAGCCCCACCTTCATCTCCGCCGACTGGAGGTCGCGCGCGGACCAGTCGTTGAACACGGTGTAGCCGACGATGTGGTCGCGGGCCCGCTCGGGGGTGAGGTCACGCCCCTCCCGGCCGATCACCGCGGCCACCTCCAGCTCGAAGTCCAGGACACCCGACCCGGGCGGCACGGGGACGTCGTCGGCGGGGCCGTAGATCGCGTGCGGGTTGGTGAAGTAGAACGTCGGTGCCGCGTACCACTGCTCGGGGACGCCCGCGACACCGTCGACGGCGCGGCGCACCCCTTCGACGTGCTCCTCGAAGGTGACGAAGTCCCGCACGGACGCGGGCTGGAGCGGCGGCAGCAGCCGTACCTGGGAGACGTGCGGGCCCGGTGGGACATCGAGTGCCTCCCGGCCCGCGGCGAGCAGTCCGGGCAGGCCCGCGGTCTCGGTGAGCAGCGTGGACAGGGAGGAGACGCCCGGCAGCGGGAAGAGGGTGCCGTCGTCCTCCACGACGGCCACCCGGGTGCGGTGGTGGTGTTCGTAGGCGGCGAAACGCATGGGGTGGCTCCTGGGGGAGGAGGTGTCGGCCGGGCGGAGGGGACGCGGCGGTGTGCGGCACCGCCGTGTCCCCGGTGACCGGTGCGGGATCAGACGGGCGGGGCGACGAACACGCCGCGGTCGGGGTCGTTGAAGGACTCCTTGGCGATGAGTTCGTTCATGGGGTTGGCGGTGCCCCACTGGTCGGTGACCTCGGGCCGGGAGAAGTCGTAGACGTGGGGGTGCCAGGTGTCCTCGTCCAGGCACTCCAACTCGGTCGTGTACTCGACGGTGTTGCCGTGCGGGTCGAGGAAGTACGTGAAGGTGTTGTCGCCCGCCATGTGCCGGCCCGGTCCCCAGATCTTGCGGTGGCCCGCGCGCAGTACCCGGCCCGAGCCGCGCATGTACTCGTCGATGCCGCGCATCTCGAACGACACGTGGTGAAGGGCGGTGTGCGGACCCTTGGCGATCGCCATGGAGTGGTGCTGGTTGCTGATCCGCATGAAGTGCATGACCTCGCCCATGTGCGGTGAGCTGAGGGTGTCGGAGAGGGCGAAGCCGAGGTGGCGCTCGTACCACTCGCGGGTGCGGTTCAGGTCGGGGGAGTTGAGGACGACGTGGGACAGCTTGACCGGGATCGCCTCCTTCTCCTCGATCTTGCGGTGCCGGCGGACCTCGACGTCGGCCGAGACCTCGATGGTGCGGCCGTCGACGTCGAAGAAGCGGAAGCCGTAGCCGCCCCCGGGGGTGTCGACCTTCCCCGGCTGCGAGACCAACCGCACGCCCTGGGCGAGGAGTCGCTCGGCGAGCGTGTCGACGTCGGCGGCGTTCGCGGCGCCGTACGACACGAGGTCCAGGCGCTTCTCGTCCGCCTTGCGCAGCCGCACGACGTACTGCTCGGGGGAGCCCTCCGCGGCGAGGAAGGAGATGCCGGAGTCCTCGGCGACCTTGGTCAGGCCCCAGACGCCGGAGTAGAAGTCGAGCTGCTTGTCGTAGTCGGGCACGGCCAGGTCGACGTGGCGCAGGTGGGTGAGGAGACGGGCGCTCATGAGGTTCCTCCTGAGGCGGGGGTGAGGTGGAGCAGGGCGGCGGCGTTGCGGCCGCGTACGGCGTCGAGTTCGGCCTCGGACAGCCCGGCGGCGTGCAGGGCGCCCACCGGGTCCTCGGTGCCCATGTCGAAGGGGAAGTCCGAGCCGAGGAGCACCCGGTCCGCGCCGGCAACGCGGATCAACTCCCGCAGCACGCCGGGGTCGTGGACGAGCGAGTCGAAGTACAGTCGCCGGAGGTAGCTGCTGGGCGGGTGGGCGCAGCCTGCGCTCGCGTCCGCTCGGGTGTGCCAGGCGTGGTCGGAGCGGCCGATGTGGGTGGGCAGGTAGCCGCCGCCGTGCGCGGCGATCACCTTGAGTCCGGGGTGGCGGTCGAGAACGCCGGAGAAGACGAGGTGCGAGAGTGCGACGGCGTTCTCCGCGGGCTGGCCGACCGTGTTGGACAGGTACCACTGGTCGAGGCGCTCGTCGAGGGTGCAGCCGAAGGGGTGCAGGAAGACGATCGCGCCGGTCTCCTCGGCCCGCGCCCAGAAGGGTTCGTAGGCGGGGTCGGAGAGCTCGCGGCCCGGGGCGTGACTGGAGATCTCCACACCGGACAGCCCCTGTTCCAGGGCGTGGTCGAGGGCGCGTACCGCCGCTCCGGGATGCTGGAGGGGGACGAGTCCCAGTCCCCGCAGCCGGTCGGGCGCGGCCGAACAGTGCGCGGCCACGGCCTCGTTGGCCAGCCGGTACACCTTCTCGGCCGTCTCCTCGTCCGCCCAGTAGTGGTAGTGCGAGGGCGAAGGGCTGACCAGCTGGACGTCCACGCCCTGGGCGTCCATCGCCGCGAGGCGCACCGTGACGTCGGTCAGGCGCGGGATGCGGTCGCGGACCATGGGGCCGCTGACGGCGAGGGAGGCGGGGCCGTTGCGGCGCGCATCGAGTTCGCGGGCCTCGGCGTGGCCGGGCAGGCCGGCCACGAGCGCGTCGAGACCGGGCAGCAGGATGTGGGCGTGCACGTCCACGGTGAGGCCGGTCACGGCAGGTCCCTGAGCATGGTCATCGTGCGGGCCATCAGTCCGGGCACGTCGGCGTCGCGTACTCCGTCGAGCTGCCACTGCCCGATCTGCACCGACGCCTCGACGACCGGGCGCACCCGGGTGATCCGCCGCTCGTAGTAGGACTGGAGCAGCGCCTCGTCCCAGGTGCCGGACTCCGTGAGCAACTGGGCGAGGACCCAGGCGTCCTCCAGTGACAGGGCGGCGCCCTGCGCGAGGGTGGGCGGGCAGCAGTGGGCGGCGTCGCCGACGAGGACGACACGGCCGCGGTGCCAGGACCCTTCCACCAGCAGGCGGTCGAACCAGGTGTAGTTGACCTTCGCCGGGTCCGTGATGTGGGCGGTGATCTCCGGCCAGAAGCCGCCGTAGTGGCGGGTCAGGCGGCGCATCTCGTGGGCGTAGGACTCGGCGGGGATCGAGGCGCGGTCGCGGTTGGCCTCGACGACGTACGCGTACAGTGTGCTGTCGCTGGTGGGGCAGTAGCCGGCGATGTACGCCGGTCCGCCGTAGGCGAGGTCGGTGCGGACGACGCCCTCGGGACGCGGGGCGGCGACGCGCCAGATGGCCATGCCGGTCGGTTCGGGCTTGTCGGTGATGCCGATCGCGGCCCGGGTGGCGGAGCCGAGGCCGTCGGCGGCGACGACGAGGTCGTAGCGGCGCTCCGTGCCGTCACCGAGGCGCACGGAGACCCCCTCGGCGTCCTGGTCCAGGATCTGCGCGGTGGTGCCGAGCCGGACGGTGGCGCCGCTGGCGCGCACGGCGTCGATGAGGATGCGCTGGAGCTGCGGCCGCTGCATGCCGACCGTGGCGGGCAGGTCGTCACCACCGGTGCGCAGGTCGTCCTGCGCGTGCAGGACGGTGCCGTCGGGGGTGGTGATGCCGACCGAGCCGAAGCCGAAGCCGGACGCCTCGATGCGGTCCCACACGCCGAGTTCGCGCAGCACGCGCAGGGCGTTGCCCTGGAGGGTGATGCCCGAGCCGGCGGTCGCGTTCCAGTCGTCCCTGGCCTCGACCAGGTCGACCGCGATCCCGGCGCGGCGCAACAGGATCGTGACGGCGTTGCCGGCGGCGCCGCCGCCGACGACGAGGACCGTGCGGGGTTGGGTCATGGGGGAACTCCCTTGTTCCTGCGGCTACTTGACGGCGATCGGGTTGACGGGGGAGCCGACCGCCCCGGTGATGGGGAGGGGTGCGGCGGTGAGCCAGAACTCGTACGAGCCGTCGGCGGCACAGTCCTCGGCGAGGGCGTCCAGGTCCCACATCTCACCGATGAGCAGGCCCAGATGGGGGATGGCGACCTGGTGCAGGGGCTGGAAGGCGTGCTCGAACTCGTTGGGCCGTACCTCGAAGCCCCACGTGTCGGTGGCGATCGCGGCGATCTCGGTGCGGTGCAGCCAGCCGGCCGTGGTGAACGACAGGCCCGGCGCGGGCCCGCCCGCGTAGTCGCCCCAGCCGTCGCGGCGCACCCGGGTGAGCTGTCCGGTGCGGACCAGGACGAGGTCGCCGCGTCCCACGCGGACGCCCTGTGCCTCGGCGGTCGCCATCAGGTGCTCCTCGGTGATGGCGAAGCCGTCGGGCAGCTCACCGCCGGTGCCGACGGCCCGCCCCACGTCCAGCAGCACACCGCGTCCGGCGACGTGGGGCGCCATGTGCTCGATGCCGGTCACCAGGTCGCCGTCGGAGGTGACGACCCGCTCCGCCGGGCGTCCGTTCCAGGCCCGCCCGTGGTCGAAGATGTGCCCGAGGCCGTCCCACTGGGTGGAGCACTGCAACGGCATCGCGATCACGTCGTCGGCGCCGCCGATGCCGTGCGGGAAGCCCTGGTTGCCGAGAGCCGCGTCGGTGCCGGTGTCCAGCATGGTGTGGACCGGGTTGGTGCGGCGCCGCCAGCCCTTCTGCGGGCCGTTCATGTCGAAGCGCTGGGACAGGGAGAAGCTGACGCCCCTGCGGACGAGTGCGGCGCCCTCGCGGCGCTTGGCCTCGTCGAGGAAGTTGAGGGTGCCCAGGACATCGTCCTCGCCCCAACGGCCCCAGTTGGAGACGGCTTTGACGGTCCGCTCGATGGAGCCCTCGGGGTCGTGGCGGTCGAGGCTCATGACGTCTCCGCCACACATCGCGTGCGCTGGGCGCCGAGCCCCGTGACCGAGGCGTCCATGACGTCGCCGTCGCGCAGCAGCCGCCCCCAGTGCATGCCGTTGCCGGCCGGGCTGCCGGTGAGCACCAGGTCGCCGGGGAGCAGCCGGGCGCTCTGCGAGGCGTACGACACCATCCGCGCGACGTCGAAGATCATGTCCTTGGTCGACTCGTCCTGCATGGTCTCGCCGTTGAGCTTCAGCGTGAGCCGCAGGTCACCGGTGTCGGGCAGGGACTCGGCGGGCACGATCCAGGGGCCGAGCGGGGTGAAGCCGGGCGCGTTCTTGCTGCGCAGCCAGTCCGTGCCGATCTGCGGCATGTCCCGGCGGAAGACGGTCGCGCGGTCGGTGAGGTCGTTGGCGATGGTGTAGCCGGCGACGTACTCCAGTGCCTCCGCCACGGAGACCCGGTGGGCGGTCCTGCCGATGACGGCCGCCAGCTCCAGCTCCCAGTCGGGCTTCTCGGCCCAGGCGGGCAGTTCGACGTCGTCGTAGGGGCCGGTGATCGCGGTCGGCAGGCCGATGAAGACGTACGGCAGGTCGTCCGCGGCGCGCCGGTCCATGATCTCCGCCGCCTCCGCGCGCCGCTCCTCCTCGGGGCGGTCGTCACCCGGGGCGCGGTGCGCGACGTGCAGGTCGATCACGTGCTGCCGGTAGTTGGCACCCGACTGGAACACCTGCCGGGGTTCGAGCGGCGCGTGCACCCGGAAGTCCGCGAGCGGCCTGCGTCCGGCGCTGCCCTCGGCGGCCAGCGTCCGCAGCCGCGGCAGCACCGTCTCCCACCGGTCCAGCAGGGCGCGGACCGTCAACTGCTCCTCGCCGAGGGCGATCCGGAGGTCCAGCACCTGGGCGTCGGGTGTCACGAGGGCGGGGAAGGCCGGCCCGTCGGGGGCCGAGAGAGTGCCGAGGGCGAAGGGTCCGGCGAAGAGCGCGGACGCGGATCCAGGTTTCACGGACATGTCCTCCTGATTGCGGTGCGACTAATCTGGACCCGCCACCCACGATCGGGGAAATCGATTGTGTGGATGATTTCTATCCACCGTGTCTATTCGCCCTGGTCGGCACCGCACCGCAGAGGGAAGACCCCGTGAATCTGGCCAGCCTGGACCTCAACCTCGTCGTCGCCCTGCGGGCCCTGCTGGAGGAGCGCAACGTCACCCGCGCCGGGCAGCGCGTGGGCCTCAGCCAGCCCGCCATGAGCGCGGCGCTCGCCCGCCTGCGGCGCCACTTCGACGACGACCTGCTGGCCCGCGTCGGCGGCCACTACGAGCTCACCGCCCTCGGCCAGGTCCTGCTCGACCGCACCTCCACCGCCTACGACGTGCTCGAACGCCTCTTCGCCAGTCAGGCCGACTTCGACCCGGCCAACGAGAGCCGCGAGTTCAAGCTCGTCGCGTCGGACTACGCGGTCGCGGTCTTCGGCACCGAACTCGCCCGCGTCGTCCACGAGGAGGCCCCCGGCATCCGGCTGCGCTTCACCCAGACCCCGCCCACCGTGGTCGACGACACCGCGACGCTGCTCAGCGCCACCGACGGCCTGTTCATGCCGCACGGCGTCATCAGCGACTTCCCGGTCACCGACCTCTACGACGACCGCTGGGTCTTCCTGGTCGCCGACGACCACCCGAGCGTCGAGGACCGGCTCACCCGGCAGGACCTGGCCCGCCTGCCCTGGGTCACCTACCAGCGCACCTACGACGCCCCGGCGGTGCGCCAGCTCGGCATGCTCGGGGTCGAACCACGCGTGGAGGTGTCCGTCGACAGCTTTCAGCTGCTGCCGCTGCTCGTCGCCGGCACCCGCCGGATCGCCCTGGTCCAGGCGCGACTGGCGGCCCTGATGGCCCCGCTCGCCGCCGTGCGCGTACTGGAGCCGCCCTACGAGGCGGTGCCGCTGCGGGAGGCCCTGTGGTGGCATCCGGTGCACACGCACGACGCGGCCCACATCTGGCTGCGCGAGACCACCGCGCGCGTCGGCCGCCGACTCGGGGACCCGCCCGGGGCGTGACACGTCTCCGTGTGCGGCCGTCCGAGCCGCGCGCGGGTATCCACGGCCTGGATCGAAGGCATCAGGAAATCGGATCGCTCAAGGGGTGGGCAGGCCGGAGCGCGGAACGCATAGTCGTGGCACATCGTGCGCCGTCCGCCGACGTCCCCCGTCCCCGGACCCGTCCGCCCCGCGGCGCGCCCCTCCCGTCTCGCGCCCTGGAGTGCCGTCATGCCCGCTCCCGCCGTCCCGCCCGTCCGCGACCACGGGGCCGCCCCGGCCGTACGGGGCCGGCTGCCCGCAGTCCTGCTGATGGCCGGCAGCTGCCTGCCGATCCTCGGCGCCGTCCTGATCGCCCCGGTGCTGCCCCGTATGCAGGACCACTTCGACCAGGTGGCCGGCAGCGCCGTCCTGGTGCCGCTCGTCCTCACCGTCCCGGCCCTCTCCCTCGCCGTGCTCGCCCCGTTCGCCGGGGTGGTGGTGGACCGGCTGGGCCGCAGGCGCCTGCTCGTCGTGGCGACCGTCCTGTACGCCGTGTTCGGCACGGCTCCGCTGTGGCTGGACTCCCTCTACGCCGTCGTCGGCAGCCGCGTACTGGTGGGGGTCGCCGAGGCGGCCATCATGACGGCCTGCACGACGCTGATCGGCGACTACTACACCGGCCGGGTCCGCGAGCGCTACCTCGCCCTCCAGACCATGTGCGCCTCCGCGTCCGCCACCCTCTTCTTCGTGCTCGGCGGCGCCCTCGGCGCGGCCGGCTGGCGTGCCCCGTTCTGGCTGTACGCGGTCGGCCTGCTGCTCGCTCCGCTCATGGCCCGGGTCCTGCCGGAGACGGCGGCGGACGCCGCGGGACCTGCGCGGGAGGGACACACCGAGGCCGGACCCCGGCCGTTCCCCGTGCGCCGGATGGCCGGCATCTGCGCGCTCACCGTCTTCGGCGCGATCGTCTTCTACACCGTGCCCGTCGAGATGTCCTATCTCCTGGACGAGCTGGACGTGACCTCCACGGGAATGATCGGCCTGTTCACGGCGATCGCCAGTGCCGCGACCGTGGCCGGCTCCGTCCTCTTCACCCGGCTCGCCGGCTCCCCGCGCCGCCGCCTGCCCGCCCTGCTGCTGGTGTGCGGCGCCGGCTTCCTCGTCATGGGGGTCGCCGGAAGCCCCGCCCTCCTCGTCGTCGGAGCGGTCGTCAACTGCGTCGGCACGGGCATGCTCCTGCCGTCGTTGCTGACGCTGGCGATGGCCCGGCTGGACTTCGCCGACCGCGGACGCGGCACCGGGCTCTGGACGGCGGCCTTCTTCCTGGGCGAGTTCATCTGTCCGCTGGTCCTCCTCGGCGCCAAGGGCGCCCTCGGCGCTCTCGCCTCCGCCGTCGGCCTGCTGGGCCTGCTCACGCTGCTGGTCGCCGCCGGGCTCTTCGCTCTCACCCGCCGGGCCGCGGTCGCGTCGCCCGTCCAGGCTCCTGAGCAGCCCTGACCGGAGCGGGTCAGCGCGCCGGCGGCCCCATGGTCGACCGGCGCACGACCAGTTCCGGTTGCAGGACGACGTGCACGTGCTCGTGCGACGCCCCGCGAGCGGTGTCCTCGATGAGCAGGCGGCCGGCCCGGTGACCCATCGCGGCGGCCGGGCGGCGCACCGAGGTGAGCGGTACGACGGCGGAGGCCGCGAACTCGATGTCGTCGTAGCCGACCACGGCGATGTCGTCCGGCACCCGCAGGCCCGCCTCGTACAGCGCCTGGATCACCCCCAGGGCGAGCAGGTCGTTGGCGCAGAAGACGGCGGTCGGCCGGACCGGCAGGCCGAGGAGGCGATGCCCGGCGTCCTTCCCCGCGCCCACGGTCAGGCTCGGGCACGGCAGCTCCAGCAGGGCGCTCGCCGGGAGGCCGGCCTCGCCCGTGGCCTTCAGGACGCCCTGCCGCCGGTCGCGTACCTGGCGCAGCCGGTCGGGACCCGCGACGTAGGCGATGGAGCGGTGGCCCCCTCCGAGGAGGTGCCGTGCCGCCGCGTGGCCGCCGGCGACGTCGTCGATACCGACCGAACAGGCAGCGGGTACCGGGGTGTTGCGGTCCACGACGACGAACGGGACCGCGCTCCGGCGGTACGCGGCAACGGTCCGGTCGACGCCTTCCCCGGCGGCCAGCACCGCGCCGCGGATCTGGTGGGACGTGATCAGGGACAGGTGCCGGGCGGCCTCCTCGGGCCGGTGGCCTCCGGTGCACACCAGCGTGCCGAGATCGGCCTCGCGGGCGGCCTGTTCGACGCCGGAGGCCAGTGCCGTGAAGAACGGGTTCGCCAGATCGAGGATCGTGACGGCGAGCACGCGGGAGGCCCAGCCGCGCAACTGCCGCGGCCCTTCGGCGCGTACGTAGCCCAGGGCGTCGATGACGTCGAGGACGCGCGTGCGGGTGGCCTCGGCCACGACTTCCGGGCGGTTGAACACGTTGGAGACCGTGCCGAGCGAGACGCCGGCCTCCCGTGCCACGTCCTTGATGCCGACCCGCCGGCCGGTGCCGCCCGCGGAGTCGCCCGGCCGTGCCGCGACGCGCGGCCGGCGCGGCACGGCGGGCTGTCGTCGGTCCACGGCCTAGCGACCCCGCGGTGCCGTGGTGCTGCCGCGCACCACCAGGCGCGGCGTCATGGTGGTCTGCATGGCCCGGTCCCGCCGGCCCTCGACGCGTTCGATGAGCATCCGGGCCGCCGTCGATCCCATGGTGTGGCCCGCCTGGTCGACGCTGGTGAGCTGGACGGGGGCCAGGGCGGCGAGCGCGGTGTTGTTGTAGCCGACCAGCGACACGTCCCGCGGGATGCGCAGGCCCAGTTCGTGCGCGGCGCGGTAGACGCCGAGCGCGGCGACGTCGGCGCCCGTCATGATGGCGGTCGGCGCGTTCTCCGCGGTCAGCAGGGTCATGCCCGCCTTGAAGCCGCCGTCGTCGGAGTAGGCGGCGTGGTGGATGCGCGCGCACTCGGTGAGTCCGTGCCGCTGCATCGCGGCCAAGTAACCCTCGGACAGCACGAGTTCGGGGGTGCGCTTCCACTGGCCGGCCCTGGCTCCCGCGGCCGACACCAGCGCGATGTCCCGGTGGCCGAGCGACACCAGGTGGTCGACGACCAGTCCGGCACCGATGTCGTCGGCGTCCACGACCGAGTCGTGGGAGTCGGCGGCGTCGTGATGGCCGATGACGACGGTCGGGGTCGAGGCGGCCGTGGACAGCACCTCGGCGCGCGGGGTCCCCGGCGCGATGAGGATCAGGCCGTCCATCTGCCGGTCCACCAGCGAGCGGATGCTTCTGGCCTGTTCCTCCGGGTCGAAGCCGGCGGCGCCGATCAGGACGGTGTACTCGCTCTCGCGGAGTTCGTCACGGATGCCGTCGAGGATGTCGGCGAAGAAGGCGTTGCGGACGTTGTCCAGCAGCACGCCGATCGTGTAAGTCCTGCCCCGCATCCCCCGCGCCGCGGCGTGCGGGCGGTAGCCCAGCTCGGCGATCGCCGCCCGGACGCGTTCCTGCATGGCGGGGCTCACGCCGTAGGCGTTGCGCATCACTTTGGACACCGCGGCGGTGGACACCCCGGCGTGGCGGGCGACGTCGGTGATGGTCACTCGCTTGTTCCGCCTCGGTGCGTCGGGCCCGTCCATCGTCAGCGCTCCGGTGTTCGTCGTTGTAGTGCAACGGTCTACACGCACACCCCCGGTGTGCGTCAAGTGCTCGTACGGAACCTACCGGTGTTACGGGTCCGTGTCTTGACGGTGACAGGTAAGCGGTGCATGGTGTTGCCCACTTCCTCGTGAAGAACGTTTTACAAAGCTGTGCGGCCCGCTCCTCCCGCCGCCCCGGCGCACTGTTCGCGCCCCTCTTCTCTTCCACCCTCTTCAGGGAGTCATCCGTGTCCCTCCGCATGTCCCGCGCCAGCCGCACACGCCTGAGCCTCCTCACCGCCGGCACCGCCTCGTTGGCCCTCCTCGCCACGGCCTGCGGCGGCAGCGGCAACGGCGGCACCTCGACGGCGCCCAAGGAGTTCAGCTACCTGAGCGTCACCGAGAACACCACCGTCAAGGCCGCCCTCACCACGATGTCCAAGGGCGCGTGCAAGGCGGCGAACCAGGCCCTGCCGCTGAAGGTCGAGACCGTTCCGCAGAGCAGCCTGGACCAGAAGCTGCAGCTGCTGGCGGGACAGAACGCCCTGCCGGTGCAGTTCGCGGCGGGCAACGCCCCCGCCCTCACCCAGAAGCTCGCGAAGTCCGGCAAGGTCGCCGACCTGGACAAGGAGCTGGAGAAGCTCGGCGTCCTCGACCAGCTGGAGCCGGCCGCGATCTCCACGATCCGGGCCCTGTACGGCGGCAAGCTGGAGGTGCTGCCCTACGAGTACAACATCGAGGGGATCTTCTACAACAAGAAGCTGTTCCAGGAGAACGGCCTGAAGGTGCCCGGCACCTGGGGCGAACTGGTCTCCTCCGCCGCGAAGCTGAAGGCCGCGGGCGTGCAGCCGTTCTCCGCCTCCGGACAGCAGGGCTGGCCGCTGACCCGCCTCATCAGCGGCTACCTGTACCGCAGCCTCGGACCGGACGCGCTCCAGGAGGTGGCCGACGGCAAGGCGAGGCTGACCGACCCCGAGTACGTCAAGGCCGCCGAGGAGGTCGCCGCGCTCGGCAAGAAGGGCTACTTCGGCAAGGGCGTCGGCTCCATCGACTACGACACCGCGATGAACGAGTTCCTGTCGGGCAAGGCCGGCATGTTCTACATGGGCAGCTGGGCGCTCGCGAACATCGCCGACGCCAAGCAGAACAAGCTCGGCGCCGACAATGTCGGCTTCATGCCGTTCCCGGCGGTGTCCGGCGGCAAGGGCTCCGTCGACCAGTACCCGTCCAACGTGGGCCTCGGCATCGCCCTGGGCGCCAAGACCTTCGACAAGAAGACCGGTGACTGGGTCACCTGCATCGCCAAGAACTACGGCAGCACCGCGCTGAAGGACCACGGCACCATCTCCGGGTTCAAGGTGAACACCAAGGTCGAGGACGCCACCGAGGTCACCAGCCAGGTCCGCGAGACCATCGGCACGTCCCAGCAGAACGTGCTGTGGTTCGAGGCCCTGTTCGGCACCAAGGCCACCACCGCCAGCCAGACGAACGCGGCCGGCCTGGTCGGCGGCAGCGTGAGCCCGCAGAAGTTCATGCAGACCGTCCAGGACGCACTGACCGCTCCGTGACCGGACGGGGGCGGCCCGCGGGCCCCCTCGCGTGCGCCGCCCCCACCCCGTCCGGTCTCTTCACCGCACACGAAGTGGACACCATCCATGCACCGCGTACTCGGTGACCGCAGGGCCGTCGCGATCCTGCTCGGTCCCGCCCTCCTCGTCTACTCCCTGATCATGCTGGCCCCGATGCTGTGGTCCCTCGGCTACTCCTTCACCAGGGGCAACTCCATCGACGGCTTCACCGGCAACGGCGTCGCCAACTTCTCGCGCCTCCTCGACGACCCGGCCGTCCATGACGCCCTGTGGTTCACCCTCAAGTACGCCGTCGTCGTCACGGTCGGCCAGGTCGTCGCGGGCTACCTGCTGGCGCTGCTGTACGTCTTCTTCCTGCGGAAGACCTCGGCGCTCATCCGCACGCTCGTGTTCTTCCCGGTGGTGCTCCCCACGGTCGCGGTGGGCCTGCTCTTCCAGAAGTTCTTCCAGGTCGCCCCGCAGACCGGTCCGGTCAACTCCCTGCTCAACGCGGTCGGTCTGGAGTCCGTCGACTTCTTCGGCAGCGCAGGCCACGCCTTCTGGGTCCTGGTCGTCATGGACACCTGGCGCTCGATGGGCTTCTACGCCGTGCTGCTCTTCGCCGGCCTGGTCGACATCCCCGAGGAGGTGCTGGAGTCGGCACGGCTGGACGGCGCCTCGGGCCTGCGCCTGGTGCGGCAGATCGTGCTGCCGATGTCGTTCCCCGTGCTGATGTCCTCACTGATCTTCAGCATCAACGGCACCCTCAAGGTCTTCGACTCCGTCGTCGCCCTGACCAACGGCGGGCCGGGCAGCGGCACCACCCCGCTGACCCTGTACATGTTCCAGACCTCCTTCACCTACAGCGACTACGGATACGGCAGCACCGTCGCCCTGCTGCTGACCGTCGTGTGCCTGCTGGTGAGCCTGGTCGTCTACCGCGTCTCGCGGCGCGACCTCACGGAGGGCTGAGCCATGGCCGTCGACACACCGGTGAAGACCCCCGCGGGCCACCGTCGTCCGGGCCCGTCCAGGACCGCACGCCCCCGCCGCGGCGCCCGGACCGGCCGGCTGTGGGTGAGGATCGTCGTCGCCCTGCTGCTGGTCGTCGAGATCTACCCGCTGGTCTGGATGTTCCTCACGTCGCTGAAGTCCAACGACGACTACCTGAACAACTCCACCTGGAGCCTGCCCACCACCTGGGAATGGGGCAACTACACCGAGGCGTGGACCACCGGCAACCTCGGCCTGTACGTCCAGAACAGCCTCCTCGCCGTCCTGCCCGCCCTCGCCCTGATCCTGCTGCTCGGCACCGCCGCGGGCTTCGCCCTCCAGGTCATGGTGTGGAAGGGCCGCAGCCTGACCCTGCTGGTCTTCCTCGCCGGCATGATGGTGCCGCCGCAGATGATCCTGCTGCCGCTGTTCACCGTGTACTTCCAGACCGGCCTGTCCGGCACCCTCTGGCCGCTGATCCTCACCTACACCGGCACCGGTCTGCCGCTGACCGTCTTCATGATGGCCACCTACTACCGGACCGTCCCCCGCGAGCTGTTCGAGGCGGCCGCCCTCGACGGCGCGGGCATCCTGCGCGCCTTCTGGACCATCAGCGTCCCGATGGTCCGCAACGCCCTGCTCACCGTGGGACTGGTGCAGTTCTTCTTCATCTGGAACGACCTGCTGATCGCCCTGACCTTCACCAACAGCCAGGACCTGCGCACCATCCAGGTCGGCCTGCTGAACTTCACCGGCGACTTCGGCGCCACCCAGTACGGCCCGCTGTTCGCGGCCATCTGCATCAACGTCTTCGGCACCCTGCTGATCTACCTGTTCCTCAACCAGAAGGTCATGAAGGGCCTCACCTCGGGAGCGGTCAAGGGCTGACCCCCGCCCTCACTCCCGCGCACGTCACGAAAGGTTCCCCCTTTGCTGCCCCCTCAGCCTTCTCCGGTGTCCTTCGAACACCTCCCGGACGGCCTCGGCATCGGCACGGCCACCCCCCGCCTGAGCTGGACCCTGGCACCCGGATCCGGCTCCCAGAAGGCGTACGAACTGCGAGTCGACCGCGGCGGCCACCCGCACCGCACCGGCCGCGTCGAAGGCCCCGACCAGGTGCTCGTGCCCTGGCCCGGCGAGCCGCTGGCCTCCCGCGAGCAGGCCACGGTACGCGTCCGCGTCTGGACGCCCGGCGCCCCGGCACCCTCCCCGTGGAGCGAACCCGCCACCGTCGAGGCGGGGCTGCTCGACCCCGCCGACTGGTGTGCGGCACCGGTGGGCGGCGGCTGGGAGGAGGACGCGGCCGACGACCGCCGCCCCGCCCGCGTCCGCAAGGACTTCCGGCTGGACCGCCCGGTGGCACGGGCCCGGCTCTACGTCACCGCGCACGGCCTGTACGAGGCGGAGGTCAACGGCCGCAGGGTCGGCGACGAGATCCTCGCCCCCGGCTGGACCGTCTACCCGCACCGGCTGCGCTACCGCACCCACGACGTCACCGACCACCTCACCGAGGGCCCCAACACCATCGGCGCGTGGCTGGGGGACGGCTGGTACCGCGGCCGCTACGGCTTCGACGGCGGCACCCGCGACATCTACGGCACCGACCAGTCGCTCATCGCCCAGCTGGAAGTCACCCACGAGGACGGCAGCACCGTCGTCGTCGCCACCGACGGGACCTGGACCGCCGCCCCCGGCCCCATCCTGACCAGCGGCCTGTACGAGGGCGAGACCTTCGACGCCCGCCTGCACGACCCGCACTGGGCCACGCCGTCCCACGCCGGCGCCCCCGGCTGGACACCCGTACGGACCGGCGTCCGGGATCCCGCCACACTCGTCGCTCCCCAGGGACCCCCGGTGCGCTGCACCGAGGAACTCTCCCCGGTCACCGTCACCCGCACCGCCGACGGCCGCCACCTGCTCGACTTCGGCCAGAACCTGGTCGGCCGGCTCCGTGTCACCGTCGACGGACCCGCCGGCACCACCATCACCCTCCGGCACGCCGAAGTCCTCCAGGACGGCGAACTGGCCACCCGCCCACTCCGTGAGGCGCACGCCACCGACACCCTCGTCCTCGCCGGGCAGGGCCCCCTCACCTGGGAACCCCGCTTCACCCTGCACGGCTTCCGACACGCCGAAGTCACCGGCTGGCCGGGCGAGTTGACGGCCGACGCGGTCACCGCCCGCGTCCACCACACGGACATGCGCCGCACCGGCTGGTTCGAGTGCAGTGACCCGCTGGTCAACCGGCTGCACGAGAACGTCGTGTGGAGCATGCGCGGCAACTTCGTCGACATCCCCACCGACTGCCCGCAGCGCGACGAACGCCTCGGCTGGACCGGGGACATCCAGGTGTTCGCCCCCACCGCGAGCTACCTCTACGACTGCGCCGGCATGCTCGACTCCTGGCTCACCGACGTCGGCCTTGAGCAACTGCCCGACGGCACGGTCCCCTGGTACGTACCCGTCATCCCCGGGGCGCCGATGTGGACCCCGATCCAGCCCGGCGCCGCCTGGGGTGACGTCGTCACGCTCACCCCGTGGGCGCTGTACCGGCGCTTCGGTGACCTGGACCTGCTGCGCCGCCACCACGCCATGGCCCGCGCCTGGGTCGACCTGATGGAACGCCTCGCCGGCCCCGACCGCCTGTGGGACACCGGTTTCCAGCTCGGGGACTGGCTGGACCCCGCCGCGCCACCGGACGACCCGGTCGCCGGCCGCACCGACCGCTATCTCGTCGCCACCGCCTACTTCGCCCACTCCGCCCGCCATCTTGCCCTCGCCGCACACGAGTTGGGTGACCGCACCGCTGCCGAGCGGTACGCGGGACTCGCGGACGAGGTGACCGAAGCGTTCCGCCGACGGTACGTACTTCCCTCCGGCCGGATGACCAGCGACAGCCCGACCGCCTACGCGCTGGGACTGGCTTTCGGCCTGATCGGCCCCGACCAGCGGCAAGCGGCGGGGGACCGGCTGGCCGAACTCGTCCGCCGGGACGACGCCCGCATCGCCACCGGCTTCGTCGGCACCCCGCTGATCTGCGACGCCCTGACCGACACCGGCCACCTCGACCTCGCCTACCGTCTCCTCCTGCAGACCGAGTGCCCCTCCTGGCTGTACACGGTGACCATGGGGGCCACCACGATCTGGGAGCGCTGGGACAGCATGCGACCGGACGGCAGCCTCAACCCCGGCGGCATGACCTCCTTCAACCACTACGCACTCGGAGCCGTCGCCGACTGGCTGCACCGCACGGTCGGCGGCATCGGCGCGAACGCCCCCGGCTACCGCGACATCACGTTCCGGCCCCGCCCCGGCGGCGGCATCACCTGGGCGCGCACCCGCCACGAGACGCCCTACGGCACGGCCGCCGCGTCCTGGGAGCTGACGGCCACCGGCATGACGGCCCGCTTCACCGTGCCCGAGGGCTGCACCGCCACCGCGGAACTCCCCGGCCGCGCCCCGGTCGTCCTCGGTCCGGGAGAGCACACCCTCGACACGACGGAACTCGCCGAGGACGCCGCCTGAGTGACGTCCCGACGTCCCGGACGAAAACCCGGCGCATTTCTGCGGAATGCGCCGGGCTTTGTCGTTGGCGTGTTTACGGTGAATTGACGTCCATCGGCCGTGTGGATTGCTTCCATTCACCGAGCTGATGGCGAGGTCACCGACTGCATCCGTCCATTGAAAAATCCAACGACATTTCAATTGCTCGCGTTCAAACTACCTGATCAGAGCCATTTCCCGTGAACTTGTGTGCAGAGGGTTGACCTCTTTCCCCGCACCCCCTAGTTTTTGCGTCAATTGCATGTGCCGCTTCACTTCTGGCCAGCCATGGGACGTGGCTTTCCGTCCGGGTGAAGCGCAGACGGAATTCACTCCACGGGCTCGGTCCCCCTCCGGGATGCGCGCCCCCACCATCCGGGGCCGGCCGAGAACCTGACCCCTCGGTCGGCCCCCACCACGCCTGGCTTCGTCGCGAGACCCCGCCACCTTCCGCCCGGAGAGCCGCTGTGAACAGACGAACCTTCCTCTCTGCCGCCACCTTCACCGCCCTGGCCGTGGGCATGGCCCCTGTCACCGGCGGACGGGCGGTGGCCGCGTCCGACCCGACACCCGACAGCCGCGCCGACGCCCTGCTCGCCCGGATGACCGCGGCCGAGAAGGAGTCGCTCGTGCGGTGCGACTTCGCCGCCGTCGCCCACCTGGGCATACCGGCGCTGACCATGGTCGACGGCTCCGCGGGCCTGCGGGGCGAACGGGGAGTGACCGCGTTCCCCGTGCCGGTGGCCCAAGCCGCCACGTTCGACGAGGAGTTGGCGGGCCGCATCGGCCGCGCCATCGGGTCCGAGGCCCGCGCCAAGGGCTACAACAACGTCCTCGGCCCGACAGTCGACCTGGCCCGGACCTGGCACTCCGGCCGCCAGGCCGAGGGCATGGGAGAGGACCCGCTGCTGGCCGGCCGCCTCGGCGCCGCCCTCACCGTCGGCGTGCAGGAGAACGACGTCGCCGCCACGGTCAAACACTTCGCCGCCTACACCCAGGAGACGAACCGCCTCGGCACCGACACCAAGGTCTCCGACCGCGCCCTGCACGAGATCTACCAGGCACCGTTCCGCCGGGTCGTCGCGGCCACCGCCACCACCTCGGTCATGATGGCGTACCCGAGGATCGGCGGGACCTTCGCGGCCCAGAACCCGGCGCTGTTCAGCGACTTGAAGAAGGACATCGGACTGCGGGGATACACCGTGCCCGACTTCTGGGCCGGGGACGACCAGGTCGCCGCCGCGCGCGCCGGGATGGACCTCGCCGGCCTCGGCCCCGCCGGCGTGAAGATCCCCGCCGGGGCACTCACCGGCGGAGCGATCCCTGGCGAGCGCCTCCACGACGCGGCCCGCCGGATCCTCATCACCATGTTCGCGCACGGCCTCTTCGACCACCCCGTGCCCGCCCCGGCCGACGACGTCAGCACACCCGCGCACCAGGACCTCGCACACGAAGCCGCCGTCGCCTCCACCGTGCTGCTCACCAACCGCTCCGGCGCGCTGCCGCTGCCCCGGTCACTGAAGTCCCTGGCCGTCATCGGCCCCGCCGGCGCCGACACCCTCACCGGCGTCGCCGGCTCCGCCTACGTCGACCCCGGCACCTGGACCACGCCCCTCCAGGCGATCCGCGCCCGCGCCGGCACCTCCGTCACGGTCACGCACGCCCAGGGCACCAAGGGCGACCTGCCACTGACCACGACCCCCTCGGCCGTCCTGCGCACCAGCACCGGGGCGGCGGGCCTCACCGGCACCTACTACGCGAACGCCGACACCGCCGGCACACCGGTCGCCACCCGGACCGACCCGACCGTCGACTTCACCGCCGCCCCCGTCACCGGCCTGCCGGCCGTCTGGTCCGCCACCTGGACCGGCCGGCTCGTGCCGACCACCACCGGCCTGCACCGCTTCTCCCTGCTGCCGGCCGGAACCGCCACCCTGAAGATCGACGGGAAGACCGTCGTCTCCGGCACCCGGCACAGCCGCAGCTTCTTCCTCGGCCCCTACGCCTATCCCCTCCAGGGAACCGCCCAACTGACCGCGGGACGGGCCGTCACCGTAGAACTGCGCTACACCAACGCCACCGCGGACCCCGGCGCCTGCGGTCTGACCCTCGGCTGGCAGCCCGACTCCCTCATCCCCGCCGCGGTGGCCGCCGCCCGGGCCGCCGAGGCCGCCGTCGTGTTCGTCAACCGCGTCGCCGGCGAGGACATGGACCACGAACAACTCGGCCTGCCCGGCGACCAGAACCAGCTCATCACCGCCGTCGCCGCGGCGAACCCGCGCACCGTCGTCGTCCTCAACACCGACGGACCCGTCGCGATGCCCTGGCTGGACGACGTGGAAGCCGTCGTCCAGGCCTGGTACGGCGGACGCGGCACGGGCACCGCCCTGGCAGCGGTGCTCTTCGGCGACAGCGACCCCTCGGGACGCCTGCCGGTCACCTTCCCCGCCGACGCCGGCCAGGGCCCCGGCACCACCCCGGCCACCTACCCCGGCACCGACGGCACCGTCTCCTACGACGAGGGCATCGCCGTCGGCTACCGCTTCTACGACAGCCGGGGCCAGCAGCCCCGCTTCCCCTTCGGCCACGGCCTGTCCCACACCACGTTCGCCCACGGCTCCCTCGACGTCACCCACGACCGGACCGCCCGGCAGGTCACCGTCTCCGTGACCGTCACCAACACCGGCCCCCGCAAGGGCACCGACGTCGTGCAGGTCTACGCCACCCTCCCGGACGCCGCCGCGGCCGAGCCCCGCCGCCTCGTCGCCTTCCGCAAGGTCACCCTCGCCCCCGCGGGCTCGCAGCGGCTCACCCTGACCGTCCCCACCCAGGACCTGACCGTCCGGGACGCCGGCGCCTGGACCCTCGTACCCGGCACCTACACTTTCGCCACGGCCCGCAGTTCACGGGACCTGACCGCGCGGCGAGCCGTCAGCCTCGCCTGACGGCGGCCCGAGTCCGGCCGCTCCCGGCGAGGACGGGGCATGCCATGCCGGTCCCTCCGGCGCCCGCCCGATCATGGGAGCGGCTCACCATGAAGAGACCTCGATGAAGACACCTCACCGCGAATCGGTGCTCTCCCGGGCGGCTCGCATCCTGGAGGCGTTCAGCCAGGACGAACCCGCGCTGACCGTCTCCGACCTCGCGCGCCGCACCGGACTGCACGTCGCCACGGCCTCCCGCTTCGTGGCCGAACTGGAGGCACACGGGTTCCTCGGCCGAGACGCCGACCGCAAGGTGCGGATCGGCGTCCGGCTGTGGGAACTCGTGACGCGGGCCTCGCCGACCCTGTCGCTGCGCGACGCGGCGATGCCGTTCATGGAGGGCGTGCACGACGTCGTCGGACACCATGTGCAACTGGGTGTCCTGGACGGCGACGACGTGCTGTTCCTCGAACGCCTCTCGGCCCCGAACGCGGTCGTCAACTACACGCGCGTGGCCGGGCGGTTGCCCCTGCACGCCTCCTCCAGCGGCCTGGTGCTCCTGGCCCACGGCCCCGCCGACCTCAAGGAACGCGTCCTGGCCGGCCGGCTCGCCGCCTACACCCCGTCGACCCCGGCCGCACCCGCCCGCCTGCGCACGACGCTGGCCGAGATACGGCAGCGGGGATACGCCTACTGCCCCGGCTACGTCCACGACGAGGCCCTCGGGGTCGCCGCACCCGTGCGCGGCGCGGACGGCTCCGTGGTCGCGGCGCTGTCCGTCATCGTCCCCAACGACCCGGGCGCGCACGCCGTCGTGCCCGTCGTACGGACCGCCGC
Organism: Streptomyces sp. NPDC054842; assembly: GCF_053611025.1. Lineage (NCBI taxonomy): Bacteria > Bacillati > Actinomycetota > Actinomycetes > Kitasatosporales > Streptomycetaceae > Streptomyces > Streptomyces sp. NPDC054842. The sequence continues at coordinate 2,780 of NZ_JBSGZN010000019.1, read as the reverse complement.
GCGCGGCGTCTCCCGCGCGATGGGCGCCCGCACCGCACAGGACGTACCGCCTGCCCGTAACGGCGACACGACAGCCGTATGACATGCGCGCGAAGTTCCTCTCTCACTGAGTGAGAACGCCGTCGCGGCGCCCCGGGGGCCGCCCCCATGCTTCCTGCATTCCCCAGACAGGAGGCGACGACGTGGTCGTACACAACCTGCCGCCGGCCGCTCCCCGGCAGGCGCCCACCGCCGTGCGGTTGCGGGTCCGGGACAAGGAGACCGTGGCGGACGGAGTCACGGCACTCACCCTCGAACACCCGGACGGCTCACGGCTGCCGGACTGGACGCCCGGCTCGCACATCGACCTGGTCCTCCCCGAGGGGACGGCCCGCCAGTACTCACTGTGCGGAGACCGATGGGACCCGCACACCTACCGCGTCGCCGTCCTGCACCAGCCCGGCGGACGCGGCGGATCGGCGTACGTCCACGACCGCCTCGAACCGGGCGACACCGTCGGCGTGGGCGGCCCCCGCAACCACTTCCCCCTCGTACCGGCCGAGCGGTACCTGTTCATCGCGGGCGGCATCGGCATCACCCCGTTGCTGCCGATGATCCGGCAGGCGGAAGTGACCGGTACCGACTGGCAGTTGCTGTACGGCGGACGCACCCGGGCGTCCATGGCGTTCCGCGAGGAACTCACCCGCGTCCACGACGACCGCGTACACCTGCGCCCCCAGGACACGCACGGCCTGCTGGACCTCGCCACCTGGCTGGCCGACCCCGCCCCCGGAACCAGGGTCTACTGCTGCGGACCGGAGCCCCTCCTCACCGCCGTCCGGGAAGCCTGCGCCGCCTGGCCGCCGTACAGCCTGCGCACCGAACGGTTCACCGCCACGGCACATACGGAACCCGCCCTGAGCACGCCCTTCGACGTGGAACTGCGCCGCACCGGCCGGACGGTGACCGTGACTCCCGACCTCTCCGTCCTGGACGCCCTGCGCCTGGCGGGCGCCGACGTGCTCTCCTCCTGTGGTCAGGGCACCTGCGGCACCTGCCTCACCCCCGTCCTGTCGGGAACTCCCGACCACCGCGACTCCGTCCCGGCCGAGCACGAACGGGCCGCCGGCGACTGCATGCTCCCCTGCGTGTCCCGCTCCCGCACGGACCACCTGGTCCTGGACCTCTGAGCCGAACCCCTCCACCCCGCCCAGCCGCCTTCCGCCGGAGCCGCCATGTCCGAGACACCGGTCGTCGACGCCCCGCCGCCCGCGAGTGACGCCGACCCCTTCGCCGCCGAACACCTCGACAACCCCGAGCCGTTGCACCGCGCGCTGCGCGAGGCGGGTCCAGTCGTGCACCTGTCGCGCTACGGCGTCCACGCCCTCGCCCGCTACCAAGAGGTGCGCACCGCCCTCGTCGACTGGCAGAGCTTCCAGTCCGCCGCGGGCGTGGGCCTGGCCGACTTCCGCCGCGAGAAGCCCTGGCGGGCGCCCAGCCTGCTGCTGGAGGCCGACCCGCCGCACCACGACGCCCCGCGCCGCGTACTGCGCGAGATCCTCGCCCCACCGGTGCTGCGCGGGCTGCGCGAGACCTGGCAGCGCGCCGCCGACGAACTCGTCGAGACCGTCCTGGCCGAACGGGGCACGCGCTTCGACGCGTTCGAGGCACTCGCCGCGGCCTTCCCGCTGCGGGTCTTCCCCGACGCGGTGGGCCTGGGGCCCGACGGCCGCGAAAACCTGCTGCCTTACGGCAACATGGCCTTCAACGCCTTCGGCCCCGTCAACGACCTCGTGACCGCGGACGCCCACCGGGCCGCCGACCTCTCCGCCTGGGTCAACGCCCAGTGCGCCCGTCGGGCCCTCGCCGAGGACGGCTTCGGCGCCCGCATCTGGGCCGCCGCCGACCGCGGTGAACTCACGCACGAGCAGGCGCCGTTGGTTGTGCGCTCACTGCTCACCGCCGGCGTCGACACCACGGTGCACGGCCTGGCCGCCACCCTCCACGCCCTCGCCACCCACCCGGACGAATGGCAACGGCTCCGTGAGCGACCCGAGTTGGTGCGCGTGGCGTTCGACGAGGCGGTGCGCTGGCTGTCGCCCGTGCAGACCTTCTTCCGTACAGCCACGACGGACGTGGCCGTCGCCGGGACGGTCGTCCGAGAAGGCTCCAAGGTCCTCATGTTCCTGGGGTCGGCCAACAGGGACCCGGCCCGCTGGACCGACCCCGACCGCTTCGACCTCACGCGCGACCCCTCAGGCCATGTCGGCTTCGGCATGGGCATCCACCAGTGCGTCGGCCAGCACGTCGCCCGCCTGGAGGCCGAGGCGCTCCTGACCGCCCTCGTCCGCAGGGTGGACCGCATCGAACCGGACGGCGCCCCGCGGCGCCACCTCAACAACACCCTGCGCTCGTGGGCGTCCCTGCCGGTACGGATACACCCCGCGACATGAACTCCGGGCCGCCCCAATGCGCGGTCACCCCAGTCCGTCCTCATGCAGTCGAAGGGATTCACCCATGCCCCAGCACGTACGCGGCGTCGTGGCCCGCGCCCAGGGAGAACCGGTGCGCGTCGAGACCATCGTCGTTCCCGATCCCGGCCCGGGGGAGGTGGTCGTCGAAGTGCAGGCGTGCGGGGTGTGCCACACCGATCTGCACTACAAGCAGGGCGGGATCAACGACGACTTCCCGTTCCTGCTGGGTCATGAGGCGGCGGGTGTGGTCGAGTCGGTCGGTGCGGATGTCACGGATGTGGCGCCGGGTGACTTCGTGATCCTCAACTGGCGTGCCGTGTGCGGGCA